>JANWWR010000110.1 GCA_025055835.1 Gemmatales bacterium
GAGTCGAACGCATACTCCTTCGTGTAAGTGATTACCGGCTTATCGCGGAGCTTTCGCCAGCGGATGCCGTCTGCCGAGACGAACGCATATAGTCCGGATTGGACCGTTCCGGCCAGGGCCTTGAAGCGTTGCTCGGCAGCAACGCCTGGCCGCTGGTCGAGAAACGGCGAGAAATTGTGACAGAACGGGGCCTCGTGCAGGATGACGTTGTTCTCCTTGGAGCCATCAATCTCAAACAGGCCGAGTTTGGGTTTGGTCCAGTGAATACCATCCTTGCTCTCGCAATAACGGGTCACCTCGGCCGGGTCACCATCCACCTTGGCCCCGCGGCCGTCGCGGGTGTAGAAGCGGTAGAGGTCACCATCCTTGATGACCGTGCCATATTCGATGTTATCCGCAGGCTGCGTCATCGGCGGAGCGGGGCAAGGCTCGTGCAGTTTCAACGTGAGATTGTCCAGCCGCTCAATGAGATAACGATCCACAAACAACTCGCGACGTGAGCCGATGTCCCGCACAGGTCGCTCAATTGGCATGCGGGCCAGGTAGATGTTCGTCTTGCCTTCGTGGGAGGAGTAGTAGCTGATCCATAATTCGTCCCGATACACCACCAGACCGGGATAACTGGTGTCACCGCCGGAGGGCAGGGGGAGGAACTCGGTCAGTTTTCCCGCGACCGGGTCGAGTCGGCACAGCGAGGTGCGTTCCTTTTTGTCATAGAGTCTCACAGCGGCGATGAATTGGCCATCAGGCAGCCGGATCATGTGCGGCCCACCGATCCGCACACCGAGATCCTTCCACTGCCACTGGGTGTAGGGAGGCTGGGCGATGCCCAGCATCGCCGTGTCGTTGCCCAGTCCCTCGCCATCCCGACGCAGCAAACAATAGGCTGTGTCGCCCACGAAGACGATGGACGTTTCATTGGGATAGCCCTTGTCGAAGAGCCGCTCGACCAGGCGCTCGAACTTCTTGCCGTCTTGGCTGACGTAAAGTCGGATCACCTGGTCTTTGCCGCAGCCGTAACCGATGCTGTATGCCCGGCCCTTGTGCCAGGTGACCCGCCAGAGCCAGAAGTCCGGGTCGCCGATAGCGTGGGCATCACCCCAGGTTCGACCATCCCGCGAGAACCAGACCAGGGATTGGCATTGATACTTGGATTGGTCCTGTGGCCATTCAGCCGCACAGAGCATCAAGCGACCATCCGGCGTGACGGTGAGTTTGGGGTCACGCAGATCGGCGTTCTTGGAAGTGATGAGCGCGGCAGATTCCCATTGCATCCCGTCCGTCGAGGTGATGACCCGCAACGCCCCGTCGGTCGATACGTGGTCCTTGCCCTCGCGGAACGTGCAGAACCAGCGGCCCTGAAAACGAATCAGATCGGTGAAGGCATTGTGCGGTCCCTGGTCCCAGATCTTAACCGCTACGACCGGCTGGTTCGGCTTGGCCGCGGGAGCATTGTCGGCTTCAACAAAAGCGGGGCACAGCAACAGCAGGCACAGGATCACGGAGGGTCTTCGCGTGTTCATCATGGCATGAACTCCTCGGGGATGCACGAAGGCAGGTTCTGGGGATTGCACCATCGCTGTGCATGCGATCCAACAAGTCGGATGTTGGAAGCCATGTTGTTGTAGGGGACCAGACCCAGGACGGGCAAGCGCGACCGGATTGTTCCCGCCTGGGCAATCACTAACGAAGTGTGAACGTGCGAAATCCAGGCTGACCTTGCTGGCGTCGATGAACCCCCCCGGAACTCGCTTAACTCGCCGTCCCGGCTCGGCTTCGAGTCGGGTGTCCGTTCCAGCAATCTGCGTTTCCGCGGCCACGACTACCAAGTCCGCCGCGAGTCTGAGGGAGGTGAGTCAGAATTGCCCATGGAGGTACTTCGGCAGAGGATAAGCAAAAAATGGAAAGCGTTACCGTTCCTCCCAGTTCAGCCTGCCTGCCAGAAATTGTTATTGCGTCGGCGGGGCATCGGGCCGATAATCAAAGTCAAAGCCTAGCCGGACCGGTGCTACGGCCGGTCCCTGTCGTCCTCCAACGATTTCTCGCCCGCCTGCCGGTGAGGAGACGAATATGGCCGCCACCCACCCTGCCTCGATGCCGCGGCGTCGCTTCCTGCAACTGAGCGGTTTGAGCGGTTTGAGCCTTTTCTGGAACCGCTGGCTTCAGGCCGACAGTTCTCAGACGCCTTCCCCCAGGGCGAAGGCCCGCTCCGTCATCCTCATCTTCAACGCCGGCGCGCCCAGCCACATCGACCTGTGGGATCCCAAGCCCGACGCTCCGGACAAGATTCGCGGCGAATTCAAGCCCATCGCCACCAACGTGCCCGGCATCCAGATTTCCGAACTGCTGCCGCGTCTGGCTCGGCAGGCCCATCGCCTGGCCATCGTCCGCACCGTGCATCATCGGCAGACGCAGCACAACCCCGGGATGTACTGGTCCATCGTCGGCAAGCCCTATCCCATCGACAGCACGCTCATCAATCCCACCCGGAACGACTTGCCGAGCTTCGGAACGCTGGTCGGCTGGCTGGCTCGCCGGGACGGCTACTCCGGGGCCTTGCCGCCCTACGTCATCACCCCGGCCCCGCACTGCGACAGCACGGCCTACATCACGCCCGGCCAATTCGGCGGCTGCCTCGGGGCGCGGTTCGACCCATACGTCCTTCACAGCGATCCCAACGCCGCCAATTTCAAGGCTCCGAACATCGGCCTGATCGACGGCGTGGACCCGGAGCGCTTCGCCCACCGCCGCGATCTTCTCGACCGCATTGACAGCCCCCTGTCACTGCCGACCTTCAACGTGCCGACTGAATTTGACCTGAATCGCCAGCGTGCCTTCCAACTGGCCTCGGCTCGCGAGGTCAGCGAGGCATTCGATCTCAACCGGGAACCGGCGGCACTGCGGGACCGCTATGGCCGACATAGCTGGGGTCAGTCGCATCTCCTGGCCCGGCGGCTGATCGAAGCGGGCGTCCGCTTCGTCACCACGGTCAACGGGCCGAGCATCGTCTGGGACACACACAAGGACAACTTCAACCTGATGAAGAAAAAGCTGGTTCCCCCGATGGAGCAGGCGTTCGCCGCGCTTCTGGACGATCTGCACGACCGCGGACTGCTCGACAGCACGCTGGTCATCTGGATGGGAGACTTCGGCCGGACGCCGATCATCAACAAGGACGTGGGCCGGGACCACTGGCCGCAGTGCTACACGATGGTGCTCGCCGGCGGGGGCATTCGGGGCGGCGTGGTGTACGGCGTCTCGGATAAACACGCGGCCTATCCGAAGGATTTGCCCGTCACCCCGGCGGACATCCACGCCACCGTCTTCGCCGCCTTGGGCTACGATCCGCACGGCATCTTCTATCACGACGCCGAGCAGCGTCCTCATCCGCTCTCCGAGGGCCAACCGCTTAGCGCTTTGTTCAGTTGACTTTCGTTCCGCGAGAGGGAAAACCAGTCAAACCGCTATTCGGCGAAAAGGGCTTCGACGTAGGCATCGGCGTCGAAGACTTCCAGATCCTCCAGCTTTTCGCCGACGCCGACGAACTTGACCGGCAGTCCGACTTTCTGCCGAATCGCCACGATGGCCCCACCCTTGGCCGTGCCATCCAGCTTGGCCAGGATGATGCCCGTGCATTGGATCGCCTTCTTGAAGCTGTCGGCCTGCTGAATGGCATTCTGGCCGCTGGTGGCGTCGAGCACCAGAAGCACCTCGTGGGGCGCGCCCTCGATTTGCCGGGCGACTATCTTGCGAATCTTTTCCAGTTCCCGCATCAGATGGGCCTGGGTGTGCAGGCGTCCGGCGGTGTCGATGATGAGCACATCGGCCCCGCGGGCCTTGGCCGCCTCGCAAGCATCGAACGCCACCGCACCGGGATCGCTGCCCTGCTGGCCCTTGATGATGTCGCAGCCGATCCGCTGACTCCAAATCGTCAGCTGTTCGACTGCCGCCGCCCGGAACGTGTCGCAGGCAGCCAGGATCACCTTGCGGCCCTCTTGAGAGAGCCGGTACGCCAGCTTCGCAATGGAAGTGGTCTTACCGGAGCCGTTGATGCCGGCGACGATGATGACGGTCGGTCCGCTCGGGGCGAAGTGCAGAGAGTTGTCTTGCTCCCGCAGGAGCGATTTCAATTCGTTCTTGACGAAGGCCTCGACGTCGCCGCTGATTTCGCGGTCCAGATAGGCTTTGCGGACCCGTTCGACGATCTGCGTGGTGGCCGACGGGCCGACGTCTGCCAGGTACAGACGCTCTTCCAGCCGGGCGAGAAATTCCTTGTCCACCCGTCCGCGGAGGCGGAACAGCGAGGCCACGCCACTGAAGACCTGCCGCGTCTTGGCCAGTCCTTGCTTGATCTTGTTGAACAGGGCACCGAAAACCATCGCTGGGTGTCCTTCTCAAAAACCGCCGCCGGCTGCCAACCGATCCTGCTTGTCCGCTGGCTCACCCGTCGCTGGACGTGGTTGCCTCGGGGGAAGATTCCGACCGAGCTTTGTCCCGTTGCTCGGCTAAACGATCCAGCACGCCGTTGACGAATGCCGGGGAATCGGCTGAGCCGTAGCGGCGGGCGATTTCAATGGCCTCGTCAATCACCACCGGCCGAGGGGTTTCCGGACAGTAAAGCAACTCGTAAGCCCCCATGCGGAGGACGTTGCGATCCACGGCAGCCATGCGTTCCACGGTCCAATTCTCGGCCACGGAGGCGAGACGGGCATCCAGTTCGGAAAGGTGCTCCAACACGCCGCGATACAGCCCCTCGGCAAACCGCACCAGTTGCGGCTCCTTGAGCCGTCCTTCCAGGAAAGCACGGATGACCTGCGGATCTACCAGCGGATTATGATCGTGCTGATAGAGCAGTTGCAGAACGACTTCCCGTGCTCGGCTGCGTCGCGTCATGGAGTTATTGTAGATCAGGCACGGCGCGTGTGGGCGGCCAGATCCACTTCAGTTTCCATGAGGAAGGAAGCGGCCTGCTCCGGCGGCACGGGGTTGATGTAGAACCCCGTGCCCCACTCGAACCCGGCTACCTTGGTCAGGCGGGGGATGATTTCCATGTGCCAATGGTAGTGCGGCAACGACTGGGTGTCGAACGGCGCGGTGTGAATGATGTAGTTGTACGGCGGCTTTTCCAGGGCGGTTTCCAGCTTCAAAAGCACGGTTTTCAGCACCGTGCCCAGCTCGTCCACCTCCATCTTCTGGATGTTCTCGTAATGGCTGTTATGGTTCTTGGGCAGGATCCAGACCTCGAACGGGAACCGGCTGGCAAACGGACACAGGGCGACGAAGTTGGCTCCATCCAGCACGATCCGCTTTTCCGTGCCGGTTTCCTGGTGGATCATGTCGCAGTAGATGCACCGACCGCGGTAGTTGTAGAACTCCAGCGCCCCGGACATCTCTTCCCAGACGTTGATCGGCACGATGGGGGTGACGATCAGCTGCGAATGGCTGTGCTCCAGGGACGCCCCGGCCTGGGCACCGACGTTTTTGAACAGCATCCCGTAGACCAGGCGAGGATCCTTCTTGAGGTCCACGAGCCGGTCCCGATAGACCCACAGCACCTCGCGGATGTTCTCTTCGCTGAGGTTGGCGATGGAGATTTCGTGGAAGGGGCACTCGATGATGACCTCGTGAGCGCCGACCCCGTTCATTTTGTCGTAGATGCCTTCGCCGCGCTTGTTGAGGTCGCCTTCGATCTGGAGGGCGGGGAACTTGTTGGGCACGACGCGGACCCGCCAACCCCGTTCGTTGCTGCGGGTGGTGCGCTCGCGGTAGGCGAGGATTTCGGGGGGCGTGTTCTGTTCGTTGCCTTCGCAGAAAGGGCAGAAGCCGCCTCCCTGGGCTTGCGGTTCGGGTTTGGGCATGATCGGCCGCTTGGCCCGCTCGGTGGCGATGATCACCCAGCGGCCGACGATGGGATCCTTGCGTAGTTCGGGCATGTCCAGGCTCCTTAACTGGAAGTCCCGGGGGAATTCGGTCATCGTGGGGCCTCCGCGGCTTGACAGGGTATTGTCGCCGCTTCCGAGGAATTGAGCAACGGGGCTTTTTCCGCCGAAGCGTTGTGCCGTAACACCAAACGCGTATATTGGATGAAAACAACACTCTATTCGTAATATCCGAAACGAAAATCACTCGCGAAAGCCGATCATGAGTCAGGAAATCCACTCGCAGAAGGAGGAGGTGATGAAGGCGTTCGATCTCGCTGAAGTTCGCCGCTTCATCGCCGACGTGGAAAGTCGTCTAGACCAGTGCGACCATGGCGAGGGGACGGTCTGCGCCACCCTCGACCTCACGCTGCGTTTCTACGCCGAGCTATGCTGCGAGTTCTGCGAACGGGTGCGGGAATGGGGTCGGGCTGTTTTTCATGGGAAAGCCGCTTTCGACCCGGAAGTGGAAAGACTGTGGCTTGAACAGGGCTTGGAACTTTACCGCCGGGCATGCAATCTCTGGTCTCACGCTCAGAAAATGGAAGGCGAGTGCTTCGAGCTCGAGGGCGGTTCCGCGCTTGGTTCAGCCTTGTTTCACCTCGATCGACTTTTGTTTCCGTGGGTCAGTCCCAAGCTGGCGGTCGCTCCGCTCGCCCGTCGTGGCATGGGAGTTTCCGAGGCCGAGAAAGAAGAGATCCAGAAACGAATCGAAGCTCTTCCCCCGCTTCCGCAGGATTGGGAGCCGACCGATCCACGCCAGAAACGCCTGTACAAGATGTTCCGGAAGCAGCGCACTGCCTGAGCGGCGTGGCCCGGCCTGCTTTCCGGGCAAATCGTTTGCGGAGCAAGCATGTCAGCCAACCCGCCCAGTCGGCTCAACCCCATCTTGATCGGGCTTTCCAGCCAGGAATTTCAGGCAATCTGTACTTGGCCCTACACGGATCCATTCGTCCGACGCCTTCTGCTCAACGATATTCCGCAGCGCGTGAAGTTCGGGAATTGCAGGATCTGGGTCTATCGGGATGCGAATGGCAGTCTGGTTGGATTTGGTACTCTCGATGTCTGCTGCGAGTGCAGTGAGTTTACCGGGGGCAAACCTCATCCCTACATACCGCTATTGGCTGTGAATCCGAACTTGATGGGAAAGGGGTATGGAACAGCCATCTTGAGCCACCTGGTTGACGAAGCGGCCCTGCTTGCACTTGAAGGAAAATGTCATGATGTCCTTTTCCTGGACGTTTATACGACAAGTCAGGCAGCCATCGGACTCTACAAGAAAAACGGATTCATCGAAATCAGCGCCCAACCCATTCCCGATCCTGATGAAGGAGGCAAGACCTACATCATCATGGCGAAGCGTGTCTCGGTTCCGTAAGGCGGAAATTCTGCCGGCGCTGCGTGCAAATGCGGCCCCGTCCTCGGGTCAGCGGAGCTAGCCACGTTTTTAGAGCTTTTTCAACAAGCGCTGGGCGGTCAGCCGGGGGTAGGTGGCGGCGATGTGGGCAGGAGTCGTGCCGCAACAACCGCCGATCAGCCTGGCCCCAGCCCGGACCAGCTGCTCCGCCCAGTCGGCAAAAACTTCCGGGGTGACCGGCCAGCGCGGGCCGTGGTCCGTCTCGGTCGGAGTTCCCGCATTGGGTCGCACCAGTACAGGCAGGTCAGCCACCCGCTGATAACTGCGAACCACTTCCAGAAGTGCTTCCAAGCCCATCTCACGACCGCAATTTACCCCTAAGGCCACAATCCGATCGCGATGCCGAAGAGCGAGTTTTGCCGCTTCTTCGGGAGGTTCGCCGGAAGGGTACAGCCGCGGTGGTCCCTGGTCGCCGCGGTAGGTAAACGACACCAGAAACGGAACCGTCATTGCCCCGTCGTGACCGACGGCTTCCAGGAGGCCATCCACAAAATGCAAATCGGATTGGGTTTCTAGAAGAATCCCATCCGGAGCAACACTGGGGGCGTTGCTGAGAAGGGCCTTGGTCTGGGCGAGGGCATCAGCAACGGCCTCGGCCAGCGGAACGTCGGGCAACGGGGGACCGACGGAAGCCAGCACGAAGCCGTCCGGGCCGGCCGCCTGCCGGGCCAGACGAATCCCTTCCCGATTGCAGGCCGACCAGTCGAATGAAGCCAGTTGCCGGAGCGGATTGGCTGTCGGACGGGCCAGGAACGTGTTCGAGGTCACTGCCATCGCCCCGGCCTCCCGATATCGGCAGTAGACCTCGATGACCGTTTCGGGACAGGTCAGATTAGCCAGTTCCAGGGGCCGATCCGCAGAGATGCCACGACGGAGCAATTCGGTCCCGATGCCCCCGTCGAGCAGCAGCACCCCTTGGCTCGTCAGTGCCTGCTGGAGCCGATTCATTGTCGCCTTTCCCGACATACCTGCTTCCTGTCCCTGGATTGTACCAGCCAGAGGCGCGGCACAGGTTCGACTGACCTCAATTCGGAACCCGGAATGGTGTACACTTGACGGCCTAAAGGGCGATGCCTCGTTGAGGACGCCAGTTGGAAAGATGTTGCGCGAAAATGCTGCGCGAAAGGTTTTGGTCAATCGTGTCCATGTGCGGTTTTCCCAGGGTTCTTACAATACCCAGAGATAGCTCATGCTTTTGAGAAAATGTTGCGCCGACCTGGACAGCCAAGGAGTTCCAGGTGCCCTACGGAGATCGTCGGTATGGACGAAACCCGAACGGAGCAAAAGACTTCGAATCAGGAACCTACGCCGCCTCCGCCTCCGGCAGCGGAAGAACTGGAGACATTGCGCCAGGAGCGGGACAAGTATCTTGATTTGTTGCAGCGGACCCAGGCCGATTTCGACAACTACCAGAAACGGAATCGCCGGGAGCTGGAACTCGAACGCAAATACGCACTTACGCCGTTGGCTCGGGATCTGCTGCCGGTCCTGGACAACCTCGATCGAGCCTTGGCCTCCTCCCCGGCGGAGAACTCCCTGACCCAAGGAGTGCGCATGGTGCGTAAGCAGCTTCTCGATATATTGCGCAGACATCACATCGAAGAGATGAACTGTCAGGGAAAGCCCTTCGATCCGAACCACCACGAGGCCATGATGGAAGAACCGTCTGCCGAGCATCCGCCGGGAACGATCCTGCGGGTGCTGGAACCCGGCTTCGTCTATCACGACCGGGTGTTGCGTCCGGCCAAAGTCGTCCTTGCCAAGGCTCCTCCACCAGCGTTGGCGGCTACGGAGGGAAGGCCGGAAGGAGAAGAAGCTTCGCTTCAGAAGTGAACATGGGGATGGGTCAGGCTGTGGGGTACTTCCAGACCGTGGCCCTCCATCAAGTCCCGATCTCCCAGGATTCGCCGCACCGGGCCATCGCCGACGATCCGTCCATGGTCGAGAACCACGGCCCGTTCGCAGGTCGCCACGATGAACTCAAGATCGTGGGAAGCGATGAGTTTGGTGGTGGGCAGGGCGTTGATAAGGCCGATCAGTTCCCGCCGCCCCCGGGGGTCGAGATGGCTGGATGGCTCATCGAGCAGCAGGATTTCCGGTCGCATGGCCAGAACCCCGGCCAGAGCGACACGCCGTTTTTCGCCGCCGGATAGATGAAACGGCACGCGCTCCTCGAAACCGACCAGACCGACCTGTTCCAGGGCCTCGGCGACCCGTTTTCGCACTTCCTCCGGCGGCAACCCGAGATTGAGCGGACCGAAGGCGACTTCGTCTCGAACTGAGGCGTTGAACAATTGATCGTCGCTGTTTTGGAACACAATGCCGAGCCGACCGGGAACCTGACGTCGCTGCCGGGCATCCCGCAGATCGAGACCACCGACGGAGATACCGCCCTGGCTCGGTTCCAGGATGCCGCAAAGGCACAGAAACAGCGTCGTCTTCCCCGCACCGTTGGGGCCGACGATGCCGACGCTTTCCCCCGGTTCAATGTCCAAATCCACGCCATGCAGGGCGGTCACGCCAGACGGGTAACTGAACGACACGCCCCGCAAGCGGATGGCCGATTCTTTCATGCAGCTAGATTACGAATCCGTTCGTCCTCGGTTCGTTGCGGGAGATGCTCGTTTTCACCGGAACGCGATCTGCTGCATGACCTGGTGGAGTTCGTCGGGGGTCCAGCCGCTCTTGAGCAGCGTCTTAAGCGCTTCCTCCACCTCCCGGCGAGGGTCGCGGTTGGCCGTTCGCACCGGCACCGGAGCGTTGGAAGTCCCGTCACCCCGGCTGCGGGCCTGAAGGCGGATGATCTGCTCCACCTCCGAGGCCGGTTTGCCCCAGCGGACCATGCTGCGGACGAATTCGGCATCCTTGGCGGCCTGCTTGGCGGTTCGTCCACTGCCGCTGCCCAGGTGGGTCGAGAACGCAGTCACGATCAACTCGATGTCCTGGGCACGGCAGTCCAGCGTCGTCAGATCGCGGATCAGTTGGCTTTCCACTTCCCGATGTCGAGCCAGTTCCGATTCGGAAAGCGAGGGCCGCTTTCGGGACGATTCCGCTTGCGGTTTAGCCCGCAGAACGGCCTCGATCTCCTGAGCGCTCATGCCGCGGGAAATCATCTCCCGTTTCAGCTCGGCTTCGTGCCTGGATACCTCGATGTCTCGCCACTGGGTCAGGCCGACGATGCTGACAATGAGGAGAAACGTGAAAATCGCCGTGCCACGCAGGAATCGGAAAAACGGCGAACCGTGTGGCCGCGAAGCGACTCGGGGCCGCAGCACGGGTTCGACGACGGGAGGCAGATTGGAACAGCGGGCCATCGTAGTTTCCTCCTAAGCCAGTCGGGCCGCTTCGTCATTGCGGAAATGCTCTTCGCTCCTCTATTCGCTGGAAAAGGACGTGCATTTGAAAAAATCAGCGGGCCGGAAGGAGAGGGGCGAGGAGGTCGGCCAGAAGCGGAGCGAAGCCCACGGCGGCGAGGAGGCCAGCTCCCAGGAGGTCGGCCCCGGTGGTGTGAAATTCGTGCAAGGTGCGGAACTGGCCGGTGAAACCACGAGTCCGCATGGCCTGGCTGACACGTTCCGCGCGTTCGTAACCGCGGACCAGAAGCGAACCGGCGACGTTTCCCAGAGTGCGGTAAGTATGACGGCTCATGCGATTGCGGAAGCGGCGAAGTCGCAGAGCGATGCGTAGCTTGCCCAATTCGTCGGCGAGCAGATAGGCGTGCAGGTAGGTGAGCATGAGGAGCTGAATGAGCAGGTCCGGTAAACCGAGACGATGAGCGGCCCGCAGGGTGACGCCGACCGGAGCAGCGGCGAACAGCAACAAGACCAGGGCGGATACGGACAATGCCTTTAGAGAGATCAGCGCGGCCAAGTGCAGACCGGCGTACGAGACATGAACCCATGCCAGATCCACGCCGGGACCGGGAATGGTCACGGGCAGAACAAGCGTGACAACGGCCAGGAACACGGCCACACTGGCCAGACGGGCAAACAACCAACTGCCGGGGAGCCGAGCCGTCGTCAAGGCGATGAGCGCCAGCACGAAGGCCGTTGCTGCCGACGCCACCGAGCGCAGCAGCACCACGGCGACGCAGGCTGCCGCGATTCCCAGCAGGCGCCAGCGGGCATCCAGGCGATGCACCAGGGAATCTCGGCTCACGTAGTCCAGGAGATCCGCTTGCATGAGTGTGCAGCAAAAAAGGAGACCCACGGCCAGATACGAGCCGTGGGCCTCTACGGTTTGTGGCTGCTCGAAGACAGCCCGCCGGCCGCCTTAAAGCAGCCACCTCTGGTTACCACAACTCACGGATCACCTCCTTTCCTGTTCGACGCCTTCGCGCCGACGACTCGGCCCGTTGCGGCGTCGAGGGCCTCCCCTCGGCGATCTGGAACCAGACAGACCGCCTCGGGCTTCCGCCCGTCGTGCCACGTCCGCACGACCCGAATTGGAGGTATGCTACCGACCGGCGTTGCGTCTTGTCAAGCGATTCAACTGATGGAACGGACCAGGGGACCAGCCCCTCCAGGTGGTTCAGGAGAGGCGTTGGCGAGTCAGCTTTTTCCGGCGTGCCTCCGATGCGTCAGGGAGTTGACATGGGTTTGGGAACGGCCAGACGAACCGTGCGGCTGGCAGCCAATCCCTCGGCAGTGAACGCTTCCGCAGTGATTTCCAGTTCCGTTCCCGGAGGGATCGGGCCGAGACGGATCCGTCCGGTCCCGTCGGGCAGGTTGAGAAGTGGCTCCCAGAGGATCAGATGTTCTTGGCTCAGCGACGTGCCAAGCGCTCCCTGGCGTGCCCCTTGGAACGTGGGGGCCGATCGACGAAGTCCAGCCTCCGCCGCTCCGGGAGCCGAAGGGACGGCATCGTTGATGGAAGACGTCTGCTTCTGGCTTTCCTTCGGAGCCAGCGGGGCAGGACGACCGGGTACCAGTCCCGCTCCTCCCAGGCCGGGCTTGGCCTGGACACTCTCAGCCTTTTCAGCGGCAATTGGAGGAACCCCGGAAGCCTCCTTCTTCGTCAATCCCTTTGCTCCTGCTGCTCCTGGAAGGTCGGGGGCCTGGGGACCAGCGGCATCCACGGATTCCTTGGCGAATCCGGCACCGGTCAGCGACGGGCCAGCGTTCTGCCCACGCCGTTCGTCCGCCTTTCGAAGTTCCCTTTCCCCTCCTACCGAGGGGGAAACGGCAGCCCGGTCCCTTCCGGCCAGCATATCGCCATGAACCCGCGCAGGCACGGAGCGAAACCGCACCGGCTGGGTTCCCAACAGGAGGTCGAGAGCATGGCTGGATTGCCCCAAGCGGTCCCAGAGGGACTCGGCCAGCGGCAGGTCCTCTGCGACAATTTCCGGCCCCAAGTACAGCTTTGTCGGCAGCGAGGGTGCCGCTTCGATCCGGGCTTCTGCCTTGGTCGCGGTTCGCACCGAAATTGTCCAGGTGCTCGGCACCGACTGGCCCTTCTCATCCACAGCCCGCAGATTCAGGGCCAACGACGCCGCGGGATCGACTCCCGACGTGTCGGCCTTGATTTCCAGCTTCAGCCGGTTCCTGGGGCGGAAGAAAACCAGCCGCTCGGCCGAGGGAATCCACTCTGTCGGCGCGGTGACTTGTTCCCAGACCGTCAGACGACAGGCCCCTGCCACAGGAAACCGAGGCACCAGTTCCACCGGCGTTTCGACGCCGGGTTGCACGATGACCTCAGTCTGCCCGATGAGGCGGCTGCGACATTCGGCAGTTATTCTCAGAAGCCGATCCCGGCCGACGCTGACGACCCGAATTGGAATCGCGCTTCCCTGGTCAAGGACAGACTCGACGACATGCAGCACCACCCCGCTCGGTTCGGCGTCCAGCCACGGGCTTACCTGACGGCCCTGGTTTGGATGTTCGATCTCCAGGCGGTAGCGTTCGCCGATCTGAGGCACAAAGGTGAATTGGCCCCAGCCGACAAGACCCGATTCCGCCTGCGATCGCAACAACTGATCGCCGGCAATCACGACCCGTCCCTGGCCATCCACCAGCCGGACCGTTCCTGCCTCCCGGGTCATTTCCTTGGTCTTCGACGGAGCGGAGTCATTCCGGCGATCCGACTGATCCAGACGATCCGACTCATTCCGGTGAGCGGAAGCGGTAAGGCTTCCGGTCATGCGGTAATACACTCGATTGGGAACCCCGGCTACGAAACGGCCGCCCTCGGGATACAGTTCCACCAGACCGTCCAGGCTCCGCGCGCTCTTGCCACGATCCGAAGCCGCCTGATCGGCCCAGGACGTACCGACCTCGAAAGTCACGGCATCGGCAGCGAATCGCTGGTTATCCTCGTGAATCTGAAGGCGATACGGGCCGGGAACGGCCTGCGCCGGGATCGGCCAGGAACCGAAAGCGAAGTCCGACAAAGCGCGACTTTCCTCGGCATCCGCCTGGCGTTGGGGTGCTTGCTTTTCCTGAACCGCCAGATTATGGCCGGTGGGATCCGTAATGGAAGCCATCCACGACATCGCCTCGGCCTCAACGGGACGAAGCGACAGCGAATCAAAGGCAACCGCCCGGAAGTGAACGGTCTCACCGGGACGATAGGCCGCCTTGTTCGTCGTCAAATGCACAACCCACGGATATTCGAGACGGTTATGGCCCGGGGCTTCAGCCAAGCCGAAGGTCTGAAGCCGGGTGGGCTGTTGGGCTGCGTCCTGTTGAGCAGACAACGCCTGGTCCTGGGCGCCCACCTGGCGACTTCCGACAGAACCGGGATGAGATTGCGACTTGGCCACGACCAGATTGCCTTCGGCGGGTTGCAAGACCAGGGCAGGCTCCGGGTGGTGGCGGTCACGCAGGAGAAAATAGGCCGGCGGAGCCACGATGGAAGCGACCAGCAGAATACCGGCGGCGACGGCCCAGGGTTTCCAGTCCCAGGCGCGGCCGGCTTTTGGCATTCCGACCACAACAGCCGCCTCGGGTTTCGAGGGAACTGCTTCGCGGGGCGGCTCGAACCGCACCGTCGGGAACTCCTTCCGGGCAGCCGCGGCAATGAGCTTTTGCTGCTGTTTAGCCTGGCCCAGCCCGTGCCGACAGAGGGCACAGCCTTCCAGGTGAGCTTTCAGAGCCTGGGCCTCCTCCGCGTCCAGCAGGTCGTAGAGGTAGTCGAGCAGAAGCGGTTCCCAGCGTTGACAGTCACGTGTCATTCTGCCGTCTCCTCCGCGGTCAGGTCAGCACCTTGCGGAGCTTCTGGAGGGCACTGCGCATCTGCGTTTTGACCGTGCCCACGGGAACGCCGCGGACGGCGGCGATTTCCTCGTAGGTCATGCGGCCGTTTTGACGCAGCAGAAAAACCTCTTTCTCCTCACTCCGCAGGGCAACCAAGGCGGCCCGCAGCCGCTGCAATTCCTCTTCCTGTTCCAGCCCCTCGCTGGGCGGTGTCGCCGATCCTGGCTGCATGATCTCTTCCTCATTGGCCAAGGCACGGGACTTTCGCCTCCAGGCACTTTTCTGCATGTCCTTGACCGTATTCAGCCCGACACGAAACACCCAGGCCCGCAGATTCTGCACCCCGTCCAGACTGGCCCGCGTCCGCCAGCACTTCAGAAACGTCTCCTGGGCGGCATCCTGGGCGTCTTCGGCATTGCCGAGCAGATACAAGAGCGTACTGACCAGTTCGTCACGCATCTCGTTGAAGGCGCGCACGAAATCGTCCCCGGAAGCGGCCAGGCCGTTCACCGCCGGAGTCGGTGGGACAGCGATTGGGGGCGCGTGCTTGCTCATGCCTCCACCATATCAGACGACCAGCCTGAAGAGAAAGATTGCCCGGCTTCAAACGTACCGCCAATTCTTCAGCCCGGTTGCCAAACCGATCACACGGCAGGAAATTCGACCATTTCCCGAAGATTGCCGCGCCAGGACGTGTTGTTTTTCTCGAAACTTCGATCCTGCGAATGCAAGATCATCGGCAGACCATGCTTGGCCGACAGGGTGATATTGACGTACCGGTCTACGCGGGAATTGGGCGCCAACTCCAGCCGAAACGCTTGCAGGATCATCGAAAGGACGACCTTGATTTCCACCGTTGCAAACCCTGCCCCGATGCACATGCGGGAACCGGCCCCGAAGGGAAGGTATTCGTAAGCCGTCGGGTCGCAGCTTTCCCAGCGCTCCGGCGTGAAGTGCTTGGCATTCGGCCAGATCTCCGGCATATGGTGGGTCACATAGGGGGACAGCGCCACTTCGGTACGCTCTGGAATCTCGTACGGTCCCAGGGTCGTATGGGCCATTGCTGTGCGAGCCAGGAACGGCACCGGGGGCAGCAGCCGCATGGATTCCTTGATGACATGGTCGAGATAAGTCAGCTTGGGCAGGTCGTTGGCTGTCGGGTCGGCCCCGTGCAGCGTGCCGGTCAGTTCGTCGTACAGCCGGGCCATGATCCGCGGATGCTGGGAAAGCAGAAACAACGTCCAGGTCAAAGCATTGGCCGTGGTTTCATGGCCGGCCAAAAAGAGCAGATTGGCCTGCCCGATCAGTTCGTCCTCGCTCATCCGCGAGCCGTCTTCGTCGCACGTGTGAATCAATTGGGAAAGGACGTCGCCCTGTTCGGCCCCGGCAGCCCGCTTGGCGGCGATCATGGCCTGGAGTTTCTCTTCCAGTTTCTTGGACGCTTGCAGGAAGCGGTGGAACGGCGTGAACGGAATGCGATAGCGGAAAAACATCACGCCCAACGTGCCGCTGAGACGCAGCCATTCGTCGATCTCCGTGGCCAAGCCCCCTTCCTGGGGGTCCACATCGAGACCGAAGAAGGCCCGACTGGCGATCCGCATGGTCAGGTCGCGCATCTCGGCCTTGAGGTCCCGGCGTTCGCCGACCTGCCAACGCTGGAGCATCTGCCGGGTCGTCTCCACCATGAGCGGAACGTAGCCGTCGATCCGCGACTTCTGAAACGCCGGCATCATCAGGCGGCGTTGCTGCCGGTGCTTTTCGCCGTTCATGTTGAGCAGGCCGCGACCGAGCCGCCAGAACTCTGTCCCTTCGGTGCCAAGAAGGATGCTGTTGTAGAAGAGATTCGTGTCGCTGAGGACGCGCTGATTGTACTCCGGCCCCAGGGCGAAGACGGTCTGGTGAACATTCGGCAGCGTGCTGTTAAGCGGTGGATTGCCCCCGTGGACGAACAGGAAGATGTTGCCGTAGCGTTGACGCAGCTTTTCGACGTTGCCCAGCGGATCCTGATTGAACTGGATCAAATTGCCCCGCCAGCCCAGAAGCCAATGGGGTTTCTGGCCCGGCATCCTGGCGAGCAGCTCAGTGGCGGTCGGCGACATGGACGGCTCCAATTGACACAACGACGGCTTCTCCGTGCAATTATAAGGACACCGCTTGAACGCAGCCGTGAAGAAACGGCGTGGGTCTGGTGTCTCTTCGCCGACGGACGGATGGTATTTTGCTGCTGGAGCAAACCCTGATTGCAGGAGTGCAGAAGGTGCCGGAACTGCCGGAAGTCGAGACCGTGGTGCGGACGCTGCGACGCCCATTGCAGGGAGCGTCCATCGTCGGCGTTCGACTCGGTCCTCGACAGTTGCGACGGCCCTGGCCCGTGGATCGCAACTTCGTTTTTACCACTCCTCGGCCTGTTCTCGGCGTTTATCGTCGCGGCAAGTGGATTCGCTGCCGCCTCAGGGGTGGCTGGAATCTCCTGTTCCACTTGGGCATGACGGGGCGGTTGCGTGTCACCGATGCCGAGGCAGCCCTGGAGCCGCATACGCATCTCGTCTTTGATCTGTCTCCCGGCAATCGGCAGATCCGGTTTCAGGACATTCGCCGCTTCGGGGTTGCCGACCTGCTCACGGACGAGGAATGCGAGGCCCTATTGTCCGGCGAGCAACTCGGCCCGGAGCCTTTCGACCTGACTGCCGAGCAATTGTGGCAGAAAGCCCGGGGTTCCAAACGCTGCTTGAAAGCGATCCTCATGGATCAGTCGGTGACGGCCGGCGTGGGCAACATCTACGCTGACGAGGCCCTGTTTGAGGCCCGTCTGCATCCGGCCCGCCTCGGCATCACCCTGAGACGGGAAGAAGCCCAGCGACTCAGGAATGCCCTGGTGAGCGTGCTGCATCGGGCCATCGAGGTCAACGGCTCGACCATCCGCACGTTTTTCTTCGGCGAAGACGGTCGCGGCGGCTATCAGAACGAGTTTCGGGTTTATCACCAGACCGGCAAGCCCTGTCCGCGTTGCGGAGCGGTCATTCGTCGCCTCCTGGTAGCCGGTCGTTCGACGCACTTTTGTCCCCGATGTCAACCGGCTCCGCGCCGCCGAGCGCGGACCGGCTCGCACAGGTGACCGGTTTTATGTCCTATCGCGCCATTAAACGCCTGTTGGGCGAAACCAGTCTGGAACGGAAATGCCGATTCCTGTTCGGAGCAGCCACGCTGCTTCTGATCAGCGGCAGCTTGGGATGGTACGCCTGGAACACGGAAGACCTCATCGCCGACGTCCGCACCGAACTGCTGCTGGCCACCGCGGGGCCTGAAGGCCAGCAACGCTCCGAAGCCGAACGCAAGCAGATCCTCGACCGCTTCGAGCACCGCATGCACATCAACCGGGCCTTGCTGATCTCGACCGGCCTGGTGTCGGCAATTCTGCTGATGGGCGGAAGCTGGCTCATCGTCCGGTACGTCGTGGTCAAACCGGTCAAGCACCTCAAGGAAGTCAGCGACGCCATCACTGCGGGAGAACTCAACATCCGCAGCGAAATCCAGACCGGCGACGAGTTCGAGGATCTCAGCCATGCCTTCAATCGCATGCTTCGCACCCTGGTCAACATGCAGGACCGCCTGCGCAAGGCCAATGCCGACCTCGACCGCAAGGTGGACGAGCTGGGCCGATTGAACATGGAACTGTATCAATCCAACCAGCTTAAAAGCGACTTCCTCGCCACCATGAGCCACGAACTCCGCACGCCGCTTAACAGCATTCTCGGCTTCAGTGAGGTGCTTCTGTCCAGCGGCGGACTCAACGAGAAGCAGATCAAGTGGGTTACAAACATCAAGACGAGCGGAGAACGCCTGCTGCTGCTGATCAACGACATTCTTGACCTGGCCAAAATGGAGGCGGGCAAGATGCAGGTGCGGATCGAGGAATTCAGCATCCGCGATGTCTGCGAGAGTCTGCTGGGCATGTTCCGGCCCCTGGCGCAAAAGAAGAACCTGGCCCTGGAAGCCAGCATCGACCCCGGCATCCCGATCCTGCGCCAGGACGCCAGCAAGATTCAGCAGATTCTCTGGAATCTCCTGTCCAATGCCGTCAAATTCACACCGGAGGGAGGGCGCGTGGAACTGCGAGCCGAGACCGACGGCGTGCATCTGATCCTTTCCGTGATCGACACCGGCGTCGGCATCGCCGAGGAGGATCAGGAAATCATCTTCGAAAAGTTCCGCCAGGCGGGCACGGTGCAGGCCCTGACCCGGGAACAGGGCGGCACCGGGCTGGGATTGAGCATTGTGCGGGAATTGGCCAAGCTGCTCGGCGGCGATGTGGCGCTCAAAAGCCAGTTAGGCCGCGGCAGCACCTTCACGGTGACGCTGCCGCTGCACCTGACGCCGACGCCGTCGCTGGACTACGATCTGCCCCGTCTCAGCGAAGAAGCCCTGCCGAAACTGCCCGTGTCGTCAGCCCTTCCATGACGACGATGAACAGCAGGATTCCAAAGGCGGTTTATAACTCTCGAATACGGACGTTGCGGATAAGGACGGGTTCGTTGTCCCGGCTCAGGTGCTGGAAGCCGATGTGGCCTTCCTTGGGGCGGTCCTTGATCGGCGGAGCATCAGTGCCGTCGTGACGTTTGACTGGCTGATCGAAGCGGCTCAAATCCACGTCTTGAATCACCTCGCCATTGAGCGTCACCTTGAGATGCTGACCACGAAGTTCGATGCGAAAGTGATTCCATTCTGTCGGTTTGTAAACCTGTTTGCTCGGAGCGATGGCCCGGTAGATGCCGCCGGTCAGTTCCGAATCCTTGGCCGACGGATTGTAGCGGACGTCGGCCACCTGAAGTTCCATGCCGTCAAAGGCCGGGTCGCCGCGCATCGGAGCACGCAACGCCACGCCGCTGTTGCCATGCTCCGTCAGCCTGATTTCGAATTCCAGGACGAAATCGCGGTACTGCTTCCGGCTGACCAGCCAGGTGCCACGGCGCTTGCCCGGCTTGAGGATGCCGTTTTCGACCGTCCAGGCACACTCTGGCGGCGCGGGCTTGGCAAGGTCATTCCATTCGGTCACGATCCAGTCCTTGGGCGGCCCATCTTCGGTGAAGAGCGGACGGAAGCCTTCCTTGTCATCGGCTGACACCAGGGAAACTGTCCAAACAAGGAGAACGGAAAACGACGAGGCGAGACGGCCGGCGGTGAAAGCAGCAGGCGTGGACATGACTGCAAATCCCTCAACGTTCACATGACGCGGTCTTCGGCCCAGGCGTGACGCCGCCCGGTGTCGTATTCCTTGTACTCGCCCGGCGGCGGATTGTGAACCGTTTCAGGATTAAAAGCAGCGTTGACGGCTCGGAGAAGGGGAACGATGTCGGGATGTTCGTAACCGATGCCGCGAATCTCAAAGGCGTCCTTGTTGACATCGATCACGGCGTAACGGTCTTTCCACAAGCGGACGTGGCGGAGTGAGCGCAACTCCGACCGCGTCCGCTTGAGGAATTCCAAAGCGGCCTCCAGACCGCCGGGTTGGTAGTCGTGGCTTGCGAGGATCCGCATGGCTGGTCCGGTCCGGATTGCCGGTCAGCGCAGCCCGGCCAACTCCTGAAGCAGCCGCCAGTTCTCCAACCGATCCTGATTGGCCCGCAGGAGCGTCTCCGACGGATTGCCGTCCTTGTCAAAGTGCTTGGCGAAGCGGCCTTCGCTCCGGGCAAAGTCGATGAAGGTCAGCGGTTCGCCGGTCTTCGGATTGACGTACCAGTCTTCCTTCATGTTCGGATTGCCGACCAGCGACAACCGATCCCGAATCTTCTCGCCTTTCCGCGGATCGTAGATCAGCAGCGGGAAGGCCCGGGTGTCCACGGCCAGGCGGGCCTGCTCGCTGGCCATGTTGTCCGCAACGCCGTGCTCCGGCTGGCAAGTCGTGTAGCAGGTCACGATGGCAGGGCCATCGAATTCCAAGGCTCCCAGCACCGACTTGTAGAAGTGGTTGACGTGGGCGCAGGTCGTCTGAGCGACGTAGGTTCGCGGGTGCATCATGGCGATCTGGGCGATCTCCTTGCGCCGCTCCTGCTTGCCGCCAAGCACCTTGCCATGCACGCTCATCTTCGTGTTCTGGCCGGTGTAGGACGAGGTCGAGGCCTGACCGCCCGTGTTGGAATAGACCTGCGTATCGAGCACGAAGACCTTGATGTTCATGCCGCTGGCCAACATGCGGGACAGCGACTGGAAGCCGATGTCGAACATCGCTCCGTCGCCGCCGATGCACCACAGCGGCTTGTCCTGCCAGCCCATCTGGTCCCAGCGCATGCGGACGCCGATGGCGTCGGCCGGGGCATTTTCAAACAGCGAATTGGTCCACGGCACCAGGTAGGGGTTGTATGGATAAGTCGAGGTGTACACCGTGTTGCAGCCGGTGGCTGCCACGATGCCCCACTGGTCCCCGTACTTCGCCCCTGTGGCCGCACACAACATCCGCAGGGCCGTCCCTTCGCCGCAACCAGCGCAGGAACCCGCTCCGCCGACGTAGATGTGCGTCTCTTCCTTGAGCATCATGTCGATGAGGAGGTTGTCACTGATGTACTTCGGATTGCTCGGGCCGATGTCCTTGAAGATGCGGTGCGTCTTGCGGGCGCGGGTCATGACCTCGTTGGTCTTCGGCACCATCTTCAGGGCATTGTCGTCGCAGACCGTGACGCACTCAGCACAGCCCTTGCATTTGGACGGGTCGATGACGATCTGGAACAGTCCCCCTTCGCCGACCTTCTTCTTGCCCGCCTCGTAATACTTCTTGGTCTTCGCCCATTGGCGGCGGTACATCTCGCGGTCGGCTTCGGGAAGGGCGGCGACCTTGGCTTCGACCTCCGATTCCGAGAGCACTTTGCCCAGAATGGCCGTGTCCGGGCACTCGGTCACGCAGTCCATGCAGCCGGTGCAGTTCTCCGGGATGTATTCCGGAATTTCCGGAGCGATGTTGCTGAAGTCCCGCAGCGTGGCCGTGCCCGCGGGAATCAGCGAACGGGCCAACGACAGGTCGGCCGGCAGTTCTTTTTCGCCATAGCCTTCCTCGTAGCCGCGAATGATCCGCTCGTTGAAGTCGATCACATCCAGCACGGGCAGGCTGACCAGCTTGTAGCTGCCGTTGACCAGCGTGCCGTAGCTGTTGTTGTTGAACGGATCGCGTTCACTGGCCTCGTTCATCGAAGGCAGTTTGGTCGGCGCACCGTTAGTCGTCATGGCATCTCCTGTATGGCTGACGCCTTGCAAGGCGTATCAACACTCAACTCTGTTCCTGCTGTCGCAATGCTTCCTCCACCGCCGGGCGGAGGTCGTTCGATTCTTCGATCCGCAACATACGGATGTCCCGTGCTGAAGCGGCAAACCAGGGCAGACTCCGGGTCAGGTCCATGACCGCCAAAACGCAGCTGACGGCGTTCGTGTTCTCGTTTCCGAGATAGACGCTGCCTTGTTGCCAGGCAAATCCATGCCGTTCCAGAACGCGCCGGATGTCTGCGTAGGCATGCCGCCAGGAATCCCCTTCGCAGGACCGCTGAAGGATGTCCGTATCCATGTCGAAAGCGATGGCGTACATCCTGACCTTCCCTTGGGGCATAGGAGAAGGCAGCAATGACGGCAAACCGGTTGCCGCTCGCGCCTTGGACCGCTGTTGCAGGGTTTCCGTCGTCACGCTGCGTCTTCCCCGTTCAAGTCCGTTCACCCCTCGGCGATGATTTCCGGCGGAATCTCCCGCATTTCATTGTAGCCCCGCTTGATGCAGGTCATGTTGTCCTGAATGACCCGCTCGCCGCGTTTGCCGAAGTACTTCCGCAGGGCCTTTTCGACGCCGGCATACACCTCCTCGTCGCTCATGTTGCTCTCCTTGGCGTAGGGCGTGAGCTTCAGGAAAGCGCCCAGCAACACGATGCCCTGCATGCGCATCTGGAGGTCCGGTTCGGAGGCTACTTCCCGGGCGATCTTGACCATGTCGGCGTAGTAGACCCGGTATTTCTTCTCCCGAATCGTCCTGCGGACGTGGGGCGGAATGAAGTTCCACACATCCCGGGGATCGGTGTGCGGCGATTGCATGAAGATCGCTCCGCCGGGCTGGAGGCCATCCAGCGTGTGGGCGCTCAGAATCGCCGTCGGATCATTGATGCACAGCAGATCAATGTGCTCCAGTTCGCTGTGCATCATGATGTGGCTGTCGGCGATGGTCAGATAGTAGGTCGTCGGCAGGCCTTTCTTTTCCGAGCCGTACTTCGGATAGGCCTGCACGTCCTTGCCAAAGACGTTCCCGGCAATCGTGGCAATGACCTTGTTGGTCGTGACCGAGCCAAACCCACCCACCGAGTGACCCCGCATCGAGAAGCCTCCCGGAGGACGCAGATCGGGGTCTTCCGCCCGCTTCAAGGCCAAGGGGTGGTCGATGCCGACACAGAAGAAGTGCTGGCCGTTGGGCTTCATCATGTTGTGGAAGGCGGCAATGATGTCGCCAGGACGGACATCACGGCTGCCCAACCCAGCCGCTCCGTGATAAATCCGGGGAATTCGGTCGATCTTCTCCTGCCCGTTGACGCCGAGCATGGCGTCGCAGAACGCCGCCTTGATCTCCCGTGTCAGGTGGTTGCCCGTCGTCGAAAGCGGATCGTCCATGCGCTCGAAGACCGTGAAGGCCGTGCAGTTCTTCAACGCCTGGACGATGTGCCGACCGGGGAAGGGCCGGAACACACAGACGTTTAACACACCGGCCGGGATGCCCTTCTTGCGGAGATAGTCGGCCGTGACCTTGGCCGTTTCCATGTAGCATCCCATGCCGACAATGATGAATTCGGCATCATCACAGAGGTAAGGTTCGACAAACCAGTATCGTCGTCCAGTCTTGCGGTAAAAAAGGTCGAAGCACTCTTCGAGAATGCCTTCGATGCGGTCGTAGTACCACCGCTGGGCGATCTTGCCCTTCATGTAGGAGTCCTGATTCTGGACCACGCCGGACATCAGCGGATTGGCGGGGTCCATGAGGTTCATCAGTTTTTCCTTGGGATCGCCCACATACTCCTTCATGAACTCCGGTTCGGGCAGCCGGACCGTTTCGACGGTGTGCGTGGTCAGAAAGCCGTCCTGGACATTAAGGAACGGCGTAAAGCTGGCCTCGGCGGCACGCCGGGCGATGAGGCACAGGTCGCCGGCTTCCTGGGCGTTCCGGCCGAAAAGGATGCCCCAGCCGCAGTCGGCCACCGACATCACGTCGTCATGCCCGGCATGGACGTTGAGGCCCTGGCTGGTCAAGGCCCGGGCGCCGATGTTCATGACCACGGGCAGCCGCTTGCCGGAAATTGTGTACAGGACCTCCTTCATCAGCACGAGGCCCTGGCCGGAGGTGAAGTTGGTCACTCGGCCGCCAGCCAGTGCGAACCCTTCGCAGACGGTGGCTGCGGAGTGCTCGCTCTCCGGCTCGAAGAACATGAGCGGATCGCCCCAGAGATTGGTCTGTCCGTTCATGACTGCGGCATTGAAGCCGCCGCCCATGGTTGTCGAACTCGTGATCGGATAGGCTCCCGCGGCCTGGGAGATGTGGGTCTCGACGTGGACCACGGCTTCGGCCCCGTCGCAGGTGGTCGGTATCCCCGGGTATTCGAAGGTCAGCCCGACCTTTTCCTCCTGGGGTACCGTCGGCTGCGGCGGTTTTCTTATGATCGTACTGCTCATTGGATCTCCTCAGTCACGGGTCGTGTGTCTGCTGCGCGATTACGCTCTCTCTCCGTCTCGGCTCAGTCGGCCGTCATAAGTCCGCCTGGGAAACCTGGAGAGGAAGCGCAAGCTCTGTTCGCCCTGCTGATTATAGCCCCGAAGCCTTCCGTCGCAAAGACTAATCAGCAGCGAAAGCAGGGCGACCGATGACCTGGTCGAAGCAACATGCCGGGTCTTGGGTAAAGTCTCGGTCCTGGGCCGAACGGACGAGCCATGTCATGGAGAAAAGCAGAATGAGGCCGAGGTCCGTCAAGAAATCGCCCCCTCGTTCGAGTCAGCCCGCGATGAGCAATTCTTCCCCTGGGTGTCCCCCCTAGACCAAGGCCACTCCGATGGAAAATCCAGCTTGAAGAGTCATGCCTGAGTTGCCCCGGAGCGGCCTGGACCAGCTGGAAACTACGGCCTTGGCGGCGTACACTGTCTCGGGCTTTCGCCGGATTTTGGTGACTCCGCGGCGGCGTCTCTCGGCGGAAGTAATCGGTCTCCCAGCGAAGGAGATTCCAACGTGTTCCGTGTCCGCACCTCACTGGTCCTGCCGGTTGTGCTTTTTGTCTGGACTCCGCTCCTCTCGGCCCAGGACAAGCCCAATTACATGCCTTTGAAGGTCGGCAACAAGTGGACCTTCAAGGCCGATTTCGGCGGGCAGACCGTGGAACTGGCTCAGAAAGTCGTCAAGGTCGAAAAGAAAGATGGTCGCAACGTGGCGACCATCGAAATGGACTTCGCCGGGCAGACTGTCACGGAACAGACTGGCTCGGATGAGCGAGGCGTGTTCCGCTACAGTTTCCAGGGCGTCCCGGTCGATCCGCCGGTCCAGGCCCTTAAGCTTCCCTTCAAAAAAGGCGAATCCTGGGAAGCGAGCTACAAGGTTCAGGGCCAGGAGGTCAAGGCCACGATGAAATCAGAAGCCGAGGAAGAGGTCTCTGTGCCTGCCGGCAAGTACAAGGCTCTGGTCGTTGCAACCGAAATGGACCTCGGCGGTCAGAAGATCTCCGTGCGGACCTGGTTTGCACCCAACGTCGGAATCGTCAAGCAGACCTTCGATTTCGGCGGAGTAGCAGGAACTTCGGAGCTGGCGAAGTTTGAAACAGAGGACGAGAAGAAGTGACACCGATCTGTCACTGAGTTGCCCAAAGGCGGACGAGTTCGACGACGACCTGCCGGGCGATCTCCATTTCCTCGACACAGACCCATTCAAGCGGGGAATGTAGATTGTGCTGGCCGCAGGAAAGGTTCGGCGTCGGCAGCCCCATTTCCGTGAGCCGCGAGCCGTCCGTGCCGCCTCGCACCGAAGCCCGTCGCGGTTGCAGGCCGACTCGACGCATGGCTTCCTCGGCGAAGGCGACGGCCCGCGGCTCCTTGCTCAGGCCCTCGGCCATGTTGCGATACTGCTTCTCGATTCGCACGTCGATTTGACCACGGGGGAAATCAGCCAGCACGGTATCAGCAAGTCGGTGAAGGAAATTGGCGTAGTCGACCAGTTTCGCCGTGTCGAAGTCCCGCAGCAGGATGCGAATGCTTGCCTCCGCCACACCGCCTTCGATGCGATACGGGTGCAGGAAACCTAGCCGATCCGACGTGGTTTCCGGCGAAAGGGTGGTGCGGGGCAAGCGGCTGACGAACTCGCCAGCGATGCGGATGGCGTTTACCATCCTGTCCTTGGCGATGGACGGGTGGATGTTCACGCCGCGGATGGTGACCACAGCCAGATCGGCGGAGAAGGTTTCGCAGTCGATCTCGCCAACGCCGCTGCCATCCAGCGTGTAAGCAGCGACGGCCCCAAGCCGGGCGGGGCTGAGGTGATCCACCCCTCGGCCGATCTCCTCGTCACAGGTGAAGCAGATGCGGAGGGGGCCGCGCGGCACCTCGGGATGAGCGAGCAGCCAGGCGACGGCTTCCATGATGACGGCGACGCCTGCCTTGTCATCGCCGCCGAGTAGCGTGGTGCCGTCCGTGGTCACAAGGGTCTTGCCGACCATCTGCTCCAGTTCGGGGCATTCTGCGACGCGGATGACGCGGGAAGGATTGCCGGGCAACGTGATGTCGCCGCCAGGGTAGTTCCGGTGGACGATTGGCTTGACGTTTTTTCCCGTGGTTTCTGGCGAAGTATCGAGGTGGGCAAGAAAGGCGATGACCGGAGCACGCTGGCGACCCGGCGTCGGTGGCAATTCCGCCACAACGATGCCATGTTCGTCCTGCTCAACCCTCGGCACCCCAAGCCCGCGCAGTTCCTCGACCAGGAGCCTGCCCAATTCGAGCTGCCCCGGCGAACTGGGATATCCAGGAGCACCCTCAACAGCCGTGGTGTCAATGCGGACGTAACGGCAGAAGCGCTCGAGCAGGGACGGCGGGAACGCATCCGCGTGGGACATTTACGCTGAGCCTTTCTTCGCGGCCTCCTCGGTACCCTTCAGAAATCGTCCACGACTCCGCCGTCGAAACGGTGTGCGAGATGCGTCAGCGTTTGCAGATCGATGGTCACGGGCAAGGCCTTCACATGGCCGTCGCAGAAAACAAATTGGACCAGGCCAGGATGATAGCTGCCGAACACGGGGCTTCGGTCCGTCAGGGATCGTGCCAGGGGGAAGGCGACGGGGAAGCCCGGATACCAGCCAGCAGCACGACAGGAACAGGTGGGGTAGTCTCCGTTGTAGATGGAGCAGTCGAGCCAGCCCCGACCGAAGCGATTCAGTGGAACGTGCTTCTCGCCGGCCATCAACGTGTTGCTCAGCCCGTCTACGATGTCGGAGAAGCGAATACCGCGGGGGTATTCGAAAACGCCGTTGGGAGTCATGTTTTCGCAGCCGGGACCGTCGAAGTCCATGCTCGTGGTGCCCATGTTGCCTGCGTAATCTCCCAAGGCACCCGAGTAATTCGACACGCTGGAATCGCCGTCGCTGGGAATGTCGCCGTCGATGCTGAAGTCCACGCCGCTGCCCGGGGTTCTTCTTGTCGGACAGAAGTAGGATTTCACCAATCCCTTTCGGGCAGCTTCCCTTTGTTGGTAGTAGGTGCGACTGAGGTCCCAAAGGCTGTAAAGGCTTTGCTGCTCCATGTAGGGAAGAATCAGGACGAACCAGGTTCCTCGGCGATCCAGCATCCGGCTGGGCGGCAGGCGATGGTAGTCGTTGTGATACAAGTGCAGGGCCAGGCCGATCTGCTTGAGGTTGTTCGCACAGGACATCCGGTGCCCGGCTTCTCGCACACGTTGCACCGCAGGAAGCAGTAGACCCATGAGCAGCATGATGATGGCCAGCACCACCAGCATTTCGATCAATGTGAACCCGACGCGCTGAGATTGAATTGCGTGCTTCATGGCTGACCCCTGAGCTCCTCGACGATCCCCACCTTACCCCCAAGAAACAGGCCCCGATCTAATTCTGACTGAAATCGGTTACATGCCGCGCACCATGCTCCGCGGGATGCGGAAGCGGAAATCCCCTTCGACTCCCACGGCCTGACCCGGCAACTGAAGGTCCAGGAACTGGAAATCGTTGCCGGGAGGCTCGAACACGAGAAAGTCGTCATGAGACTTATCCGGAAATATGCGAGCTTCGCGGACGGCACCGACCAACTGGGTGCCGCTGGGAAGGCCCGCTGCTCCGAGCGTACGGCCGGAGGAGTCTCGCAGCGTGACCCGCTCGCTTCCCGAGCCTGACTGGAACTGCCGCCAGCTTTTGTACTCGACGGGCCGTTCCACGCCAACATTGGCGAGCTGAATGCGAATGACCAGGTACGGTCGATCGGAGAGTTGCCGGCGTCCCTGCACTTCGAATCCAACCCGCTCAATCCGGGCTGACTGCACCTTGACCCATACGTCCTGCCGATGGATCGCCGTGCTGGTCGCGTCAACCCATTCGGATTCGTCCAAAGTTCGTGCTTCGCCGCGGCCGGTCGTTGGTGAAGAAGCGAGCTTCGGCAGGTCGCTTTCCTCGCCATTTCCCTCAAAGGCCAGTTGCATGTTCAGGAGCCAGGGAGCCACGATCATCAGGATGAGCATCAGGCCGTTGAGGGCCGCTGCGAGAACGGCCACAACCATGCCCCTTTCCCGGCCAATGGCATAGAGAATGCCCAGGAGGGCGAAAAGCAATCCGATTCCCGCCAGAGGGATGCTGGCGACATGAACACCGGGTAGTGAGGCGGTCAACAGCGCGGCCGCGCCGAAGAACAGGCCGAGAACCGCAGGGTTATTCATCCGCTGGGTGGGCTTCCACGGATCGATCATGAAAGGCCGAATTGAGGAAGCAGGCACCCCGGAGACATCGGCTGCCGTCCTGTCCGATTCCGCTTCCTCAGCGGTCTCCACTGCTGCTTCCGGCTCTTCTGAGATGTCTCCAAGCACAGTCTCCGGGGCCAACGCTGGAGCTGCTGGTGTTTCCGGTTTTATCGCAGGGGTGGAAGGAGCGGGAGGAGGTGGTTTGGCGGTTGCGGCTGCCGCGATTCGTGAAGTGGCCGACGTTTGTTTCGGCGGAGGGCTGACCGTGAACGCACTGCCGCAGTCGGGATTCGGGCACTGCACGGACCAGCCGACGGCACCGTCCGGAACGCGAACCTTGCCGGTTCGGCAATAGGGACACTCGGCCAGGAACGGCATCGGTGTTTCCTCGCGATCATCAAGATTTGACAATTGCAAGGTACTCTTACTGCGTTCACATCGCAAGATGTTTGTCCGCAAAAATGCAAGGGGTCCTCGACAAAGAACGGGCCGGTTTGCAGTATGGCGAAATCCCCTGGCGGATTGGCTTGCTGGAGCCGTTAAACGAGCCGTGAGTATCCGTGTCCAATGCTCCGCTTAAAAACCTGGCCGCGATGAAGCGACGGTCCGGTCCCCGGATTAGACTC
>JANWWR010000033.1 GCA_025055835.1 Gemmatales bacterium
TGTCCACGTGCTGCGTGCCGCGGCCGAAGTAGAGGCCGTTGACCGTCGCCTCGGCATTCTGCCCGCTGAAGCGGACCCGGCTTTCGTTGCGGACCCAGCCGCCACCCAGCGACACCAGATGCGTCGTGAAGCGGGCCGAAGTTCCCAGGCCGACCGCCAGATTGCTGAAGTGGAACGCTCGGCGGTCCTCCCGCTGAACCCGGACATGATCGCACACCGCCTCTGCCGCCACGACCACTTCCGTGACGGCATCGGTGAAGGTGGGTTCCTGGCTGCTCGTAGGCGGGAAGCCGACCCAGGATTCGATCACGCTGGCCCGGCTGCCCCGACCCAGCACGACGAGATTCCGGGGGTAGCAGACCCACGGCGAAGAACCGCCGAGGGCGACGTGAACAACATGGATCGGCTCGTCGAGGGTGACGCCGTCGGGGACGACGAGCACCGCTCCGTCGCGGAAAAATGCCGAGTTCAGGGCGGTGAAAGGCTGATCCTTGAAATCGGCGATCCGGCCCAGATGACCGGCCAGCAATTCCGGCTCTCGGAGCAGGCCGTCCGCCAGGCTGCCCAGGATCACGCCCGGTCCCAGGGGCCGAACGCGGGACAATTCCTTGACGAAGCGGCCGTTGACGAACACGAGGCGGACCGCTTCCCCGAAGGTGAACGGAGCCAAATCTTCCTCGCCGATCGGCAGATCATCGAGTGCCGGAGCCGGATGGAACGGCACCTTAAGCAGCTCGGCGACGCTGGTGAAGCGCCAGTCCTCGTTGCGGCTGGTCGGAAAGCCGATCTGATCGAAGCGGGCGATGGCCGCCAGGCGGAGATGCCGAACGGCCGGCGCATCGCTTCCCGCCACTTCCCGCTCCAGCCGCTCGAACTGCTCGACGTAGGACCGCTTGTCGCTTGCCGTCTGGATCGTCGTCATGGTTCACCCTCCCGCCGGTTATACGCCCACGGTCTGCCGGGCTTCCCGCTCGATCCAGCCGTAGCCCTTCTCTTCCAGTTCCAGGGCCAGCTCCTTGCCGCCGGACTTGACGATCCGGCCGTCGTAGAGGATGTGGACGAAGTCCGGAATGATGTAGTTCAAAAGCCGCTGGTAGTGGGTGATGACGAGGAAACCGCGTTCCGGGCTGCGGAGGGCGTTGACGCCGTCGGCCACGGTCCGCAGGGCGTCGATGTCCAGACCCGAATCGGTCTCGTCGAGGATGCACAACTTCGGTTCGAGGACAGCCATTTGGAAGATTTCGTTACGCTTCTTCTCGCCGCCGGAAAAGCCTTCGTTGACTGGCCGCTTCAGCAGTTCTTCGTCCATGTGAAGAATCCGCATCTTGGACCGGACCAGTTGCAGGAAGGCGACCGGATCGAGTTCCTCTTCGCCGCGGGCCTTGCGGATGGCGTTCAGGGCCGCCCGCAGGAAGTAGGTATTGCTCACCCCGGGAATCTCGACCGGATACTGGAACGCCAGGAAGATGCCCTCCCGTGCCCGCTCCTCCGGGTCCATTTCGAGCAGATTTTTGCCGTTGTAGAGGACCTCGCCCTCGGTCACTTCGTAGAGCGGCTTGCCCGCCAGGACGCCGGCCAGCGTGCTCTTTCCAGAGCCGTTCGGCCCCATGATGGCGTGGACCTCTCCGGCCCGGATCTCGAGATCGAGGCCGCGGAGGATTTCCTTGTCCATGACACGGGCATGAAGATTGATGATCTTAAGCATGATGTGGTCTGACCCTCTCTCATTTTCCCGTTTCGTTAACCGACGCTGCCTTCGAGGCTGACGCCGAGCAGCTTCTGGGCCTCGACGGCGAACTCCATCGGCAGATTGAGAAACACCTGCTTGCAAAAGCCGTTGACGATCAGGTTGACGGCGTCCTCCGTGGACAGCCCTCGCTGCTTGCAGTAGAAGATCTGGTCCTCGCCGATGCGGGACGTGGACGCCTCGTGTTCGACCTGGGAAGTCGAGTTCCGCACTTCGATGTACGGGAAGGTGTGTGCCCCGCAGCGATTGCCGATCAGCAGCGAATCGCACTGGCTGTAGTTGCGGCTGTTGGCGGCTCCCTTCATGATCTTGACCAGACCCCGGTAGGTGTTCTGCCCCTGCCCGGCCGAGATGCCCTTGGACACGATGGTGCTGCGAGTGTTGCGGCCGATATGGATCATCTTCGTGCCGGTGTCGGCCTGCTGGCGGTTCTTGGTCAGGGCCACCGAGTAGAACTCGCCCACCGAGTTATCGCCCTGAAGGATCACGCTCGGATACTTCCAGGTGATCGCCGAGCCGGTCTCCACCTGCGTCCAGGAAATCTTCGAGCCTTCGCCGCGGCAGATGCCCCGCTTGGTGACGAAGTTGTAGATGCCGCCTCGACCTTCCTTGTCGCCGGGGTACCAGTTTTGCACGGTGCTGTACTTGATGTGGCTGTTGCGGCCGACGGCGATCAGTTCCACGACCGCGGCGTGCAGCTGGTTTTCATCGCGCATCGGAGCCGTGCAGCCTTCCAGATAGCTGACGTAGGCGTCTTCCTCGCAGATGATCAGCGTTCGCTCGAACTGGCCGGTCTCCCGGGCATTGATGCGGAAGTAGGTCGAAAGCTCCATCGGACAGCGGACGCCGCGGGGGATGTAGCAGAACGACCCGTCGCTGAAGACCGCCGAGTTCAGGGCCGCGAAGAAGTTGTCGTTGTACGGCACCACCGAGCCGAGGTATTTGCGAACCAGCTCGGGATGCTCTCGCACCGCCTCGGAGAAGGCGCAGAAGATGATGCCGTGCTTCGCCAGCTCCTCCTTGAACGTGGTGGCGACGGAGACGGAATCGAAGACGGCATCGACGGCGACGCCGGCCAGGCGCTTCTGCTCTTCCAGCGAAATGCCGAGTTTCTCGAAGGTCCGCCGCACTTCGGGATCGAGTTCGTCGAGCGAACCGAGGGCCTTGCGCGGCTTGGGAGCGGCGTAGTAGATGATGTCCTGGTAGTCGATGGGACCGATGGTCAGGTTCGGCCACCAACGCGGCTCCTCCATCGTCAGCCAGTGGCGATAGGCCTTGAGCCGCCATTCCAAAAGCCAGTCCGGTTCCTTCTTCTTAGCCGAGATGAGACGGATGATGTCCTCGTTGAGGCCCTTGGGCACCGTCTCCATCTCGACGTCGGTATAGAAGCCTTCCTTGTACTCGCGGCTGGCCAGTTGTTCGATGGTCGTCGTCGGAGTAGTCATGGTTCCTTGTCCGTCTCCGGATCGGTTGGATTCTTCAGGGTTCCCAGGGCGATCAGTGCCGGCCGGGGATCGAAGACCGATTCCGCCAGGCGCTGCCGCAAGAGTTCGGTGATGTCGGCTTCGCCTTGCATCAGGTCTGCCAGGGTGAGCCGGTCCAGCGTGTGCCGCATCCAGTCCTCCAGCGTCTGCCACAAGGCCCGCAGACTGCACGAGCCGTGATGCACGCAAAAGCCGTTGCTCTCGACCCCGGCATGGCGTTGGCAATACTCCGGCTCCTGGAAGAGGGGTTCGCCGAGGACGCGGAGAACGGTCCCCAGGCGAATCTCCCGGGCCGGAGCTGCCAGTCGATAGCCGCCGGCTCGGCCTCGCACGCTCTCGATCAGTCCGCCCTGCCGGAGCGTGGCCAGGAGCTTGGCCGTATGAGCCGCCGAAAGCCCTTCCCGGGCAGCGATTTCGGGAATCGTCAACGATCCCCCTTCGCCCGCCGAGGCCAGGCACAACAGACACCGCAGACCGAACTCTTCCTGGGCCGTGATCTTCATGGTTTCCCACGCTCTAACCGCTGTTTTCCAGCGGCTTCACTGGCATCCTAGAAATGTGGACAGAAATTTCAAGTATCCTGGCCCGGGTTTTTTCGGTAGGTTAGGGCATGATCGTTATTCCCGACTGCACTGGCAGTTAGAGCGACAGGTCCTCGGCGATGGAACTTTTTCCGGATTCTGCGGATACCCTGGAAAGTCTGGCGGCGAAACTGGCGACGGGACGGCTGACCTGTCGGCAGCTTGTGGAGCGTTGCCTGCAACGGATCGAGGAACGGGAAGCGGAGGTGCGGGCCTGGGTGCTGGTGGATGCCGAGGGTGCTCGACGGCAGGCGGACGAACGGGACCGGGAGCTGAAAAACGGGCTGCGGCGCGGTCCTTTGCACGGCATTCCCCTCGGCATCAAGGATCTTTTCGATGTCCAGGGCTGGCCCACCAAAGCGGGATCGCGGCTGCTGGGCCAAAGTCCAGCCGTGGAGGACGCGGTGGCCGTGGCTCGACTGCGCTCGGCCGGAGCCGTGCTTCTTGGCAAAACGGTGACGACGCCGTACGCCTCCTTCGACCCGCCTCCCACCCGCAATCCGTGGAATCCAGCGAGAACGCCCGGCGGATCGTCGAGCGGTTCGGCAGCGGCAGTCGCGGTGGGCATGTGTCTGGCCGCGCTGGGTTCGCAGACCGGCGGCAGCATCACCCGACCGGCCTCCTACTGCGGCGTCGCTGGATGCAAGCCGACCTACGGACTGATCAGCGTTCGCGGCGTCTTTCCGCTCGCCCCCAGCATGGACCACGTCGGCCCGCTGGGCCGATGCGTCGCCGATCTGGCCTGCCTTCTCGAGGTCATCGCCGACGTGCCGCTTCATCGGCTTGCCAGAAGCGAAGCCCCGCCGCCGCGCCTCGGCCGATTGGGCGGGTTCTTCCGCGACTTGGCCGACCCGGAAACCTGGGAGCTTTTCGAGCGGATACTGCATCGGCTGAGCGAATCCGGAGCAACCGTGCAGGACGTGCCCTTGCCGCCGTCGTTCATCGACATCCATCGGCAACACCGCATCATCATGGCCGTCGAAGCAGCGGCCTTCCATCAGGAGCGATTTCGCCAGTACCCGGACGACTATCCGGCGAAGATCACCCAGTTGCTGACGGAAGGCTTGAACATGCCAGCGGTCGAATACGCCAAAGCCCGACAGGAACAGGAACGGGCCAAGGGCGAGATCCTGGACTGCTTCCGGGATTGCGACGTGCTGGCCGCTCCCGCCACGACCGGCCCGGCCCCGGACCGTGCAACGACCGGCGACCCGGCTTTCAACTCGCCCTGGAGCTTCACGCATCTGCCCGTGGTGTCGTTGCCCATCGGCCTGTCGTCCCAGGGCCTGCCCCTGGCGATGCAACTGATCGGCAGGCCGTTCGAGGAAGCCAGGCTCTTCGCCGCCGCCGTCTGGTGCGAAGAGCAGATACGCCAGGCAATGACATGAGGCTGACAAATCTATGCCAGACCGCGGAGGGTCCAATCAGATTCGCTTCCTTCGGCGCGCCTGGCACATCCTTCACTTTCTGAAGCGTTTTCGTGCGTTTTCCAAAATCTCCAGGCCGCCTCTCTTGCTTAGCCGCTTCCGTTGAAGTATGGTTCAAACAAAGCGGCGAGTGACATCGCTGTGACAAAACCTGGGTAAGCCGGAACTTTCGGGGTAGTGGCTGGACGACACCTGCGGTGGGTGAGCGTCTCGCGCTGGGAGCCACTACCTCGCTTTTTTTGCGCCGCACCTCTGCCGGGACGGATCGCCATCGGCTAGATTACCCGCATGGAAGTACCCGCCGTGCAGGTCGTTCATCTCCGGGTCAACGACTCGTCCACCGGCATGCCGACGCCGGTGCGCATCCATCTGGCGACGCCGGACGGCCGGTATTTGCCGCCCCTGGGCCGCCTCGCCGACTTTCCCCTGGACGATGGCCGGGCCGTGGGCGGCCAGGTGCTGGTGGACGGCAAGCCGTTCGCCTGCGTGGACGGCTCCTGCGAAGTCCGTCTGCCTGCGGGGATGATTCATGTTCAGGTCTGCAAGGGCTTGGAGTACCAACCGCTGCAAACCACGGTGCTTCGTCATCCCGGACAGATCGCCATCCGGTTGAACATCGAGCGGCGCGTTCGGCTCGAGGAGCAGGGCTGGTTCGCTGGGGATACGCATGCCCAGTTTCTCTCCCCGCAGGCTGCGGCGCTGGAAGGGGCTGCCGAGGGATTGCACCTCGTCAATCTGCTCGCTTCCGCCGAGCCGGACGGCGAACGCATCACCTATCCGGGGCTGCTCGACTTCAGCGGGCAAAAGCCTATCGCCACCCTGGAGCGGTGTCAGGTCGTTGTCAACACGCTCAACCGCGGCGGAAGCCAGGGCGATCTCGCGCTGCTCAATGCCCACCGCATCGTCTTCCCGCTTCGGCTCGGCGAGGAGGGATTCGAGAACTACACGCTGACCGACTGGTGTCGGCAATGTCATCGCAAAGGCGGACTGGTTGTCCGGGTCCGGTTTCCTCACGGCGACGAAGGCCCGAAGCATGAGACGCTTTATCACCGCGATGTCGATGCCGTGGAATGGACCGGTGACGACCCGTTTGAAGCGGGGCTGGCGGCGTGGTATCGGCTGCTCAATCGCGGCCTGCGAGTGGCGTTGGTTGGCGGCAGCGGCAAGCGGAGCAACCGCACGGTGCTGGGTCAGCCGCGGACTTACGCCCGGCTCGCCCCGGGAGAACCTTTCAGCTACGGGGCCTGGATCGAAGCGGTGCGGGCAGGGCGGACGTTCGTGACGCGGGGACCGCTGCTGAGGTTCGAGGTGGATGACGGAGGGCTTACCTCCTCCGCCCAGGCGGGAAAAAGGATGATGTCGGTTCAGGGGGATGTGTTGCGGGCGCATGTCAGTCTGTGGATTCCCGAGGGCACGCAGAGGATGGAACTAGTGCACAACGGCGAAGTGGTCGCCGACGCCGCCGGCGATCAGATCCTTGAAAGGGAGCTTGTCTTTGATTCACCGGGCTGGCTGGCCGCCCGCTGCCGCCAAGGCAACCAACTCACCGCCCATACTTCGCCGGTCTATGTGACATGAGGGTGACACTGTGTCATCGGGGTGTCACCGCCGCCGGAATCGCTCAAAAAACTGGCCGAGTTCCTGAGCGTCAACGAGACCATCCTTGTTCGTGTCGATTTCGCTGATCCGGTCACGTGGGATGAAGAAAGGCAATTCATCGGCGGACAGTTTGCCGTCACCATTGCGGTCCGAGCGTGTGATCAACTCCCGGGCCCGGTCTTCCGGCGAGCCGCCGAACCCGCCTCGTCCTCCGCCGCCAAAGCCACCCGGCCCGCCACCGAAGCCCCCAGGGCCTCCGCCCGGACCGCCCTGACCAAAGCCGCCCGGAGGACCACCGAACCCGCCCCGACCAAAGCCGCCCGGACCGCCCTGACCAAAGCCCCCGGGACCCCCCGGGCCACCCGGACCGAAGCCCCCGGGACCGAAGCCGCCGGGCGGTCCGCCGAAACCACCCGGGCCGCCTTGGCCGAAACCCCCGAAGCCGCCACGACCGCCAGCCCCGGCGCTTCGCATGAACGCCACCATTTCGGACATGTCAAGGACGCGGTCCTTGTTGGCGTCGAACTGCTCCCAGGTGAAGCGCAGCATGGTCGTGCTCTGGATCTCGGCCTCGTCCAGTTTGCCGTCCCGGTTGCGGTCGAAGCGGTCCAGGAGCCGTTCTTTGACGGCCTGCTGGAGCCGCTGTTCTTCCTCGCTGCTGCTGGAAGTCGTCGGATTGGAAACGGAAGCGGTCGCCGACGAGGCGCCGCTTGATCCCGAGGTGCTGGAGCCTTCCCGGTTTCCACTCGCCGAACCGTCCGAGTTGGAAGCGGTGGCTGGGGGCGGCGTGGCGAAGCGCATCGCCTCGGCGATGGTGATGATGCCGTCGCCGTTGCGATCATACTTGGCGAACTCGGCCAGCTGGTCCTTCGGCCATTCGTCCATCGTCACTTCCCCGTCGCCGTTTTTGTCATGGCTGGTGAAAAAGGACGGAATGTTCGAAGGAACGCTGGGGGACTTGAAGCGGCTGGTCAGTGGCGGTGTTGTGAACTCAAAGACGCCGGACTCGGGCCTGGCAGAGCCGAATCCACCCGGAACGAAGCCGCCCGGTCCGCCGCCGAAGCCGCCCGGCGCTCCGCCGGGGCCGCGGGAATCTGATCCCGGTCCGGGGCGATTCTCGGGTCGGCCGCCGAAACGACCCTCGTTTCCCCGTCCTTCATTTCCCCGTCCTTCGGAAGAAGGCCGCGAATCGCGTCCGCCACCGGGCCGAACTTCTGGCCGACCTTCGCCCCGACCGAAGCGACCCGGTTCCCGTGGGCGGTCGCGGTTGTCGTTGCGGGCGTCGGGTCGTGGTTCGTTTCCGGGCCGCGCCTCGTTCCGGTCACCGCCTCGACGCCCTGGTTCAGTACTCGTTCCGGGTTCCGATGTTCTTGGCGGCTGAGAACCCCCCCTGCCGGGCTGATTCCCTGCCCCGCCGTCCGGCCTGGTTCCATTATCCGAACCACCCGCCGAGCCTCCCGAAGCCGGCACATCGCTGACGGGACGATTGCCATTACTCGGCGACACTGGATTGGTGCCAGCATTATTGGCCTGGGCCACCTGCCGTCCCGTATCCCGAACCGCTGGTGGCTTGGGTTCCGGCTTGGGTGCGGGAGCCGGGGCGGACGGCTTGGCGGGCATCAGTCGCTGGGGAACCTCCGGAGCGTGATACTGCGGCTGAAGGGATTCCTTGGGTTTGATCGGCAAGGCGGCCCGAGGCTCGGTCGGGGTTGAATCTCCGCAGCCGCTCAGCAGCGCAACAAATCCGAGGATCCCGATTCCTGTGAGCCAACGCATTGCCGATCCTCGCAATCCAAAGCCGGTGTCACGGCCTGGGTCTTTCGGGAAGAGGCCCGCGCAACATTCTCGGGACATACTCTCCCCTTAGCTCTACTCTTCAACGATAGGCCCTGCCCAATTAAACCGTCATTAAAGGAACCCGGTTTCATCCGTTTCCGCGCAACATTCTTTCGTTCCGTTCACAGGTGTTTACCGTCAGTGATCTTTCACTGAGCCAGCAGGGTCTTGGCCGGTTCAACTTCCGTCGGGGGATAGCCGGCGCGCGTAAGCACTTGTCGGGCAATGTCTTCGGCATTGGCAACAGGGTTGGAAGCAGGTCGGCGGCGATCCAGGCCCAGCTTGGCCATTTCGGCTTGGCGAAGCTGGGGACCGAAGCCGCCGCCGTCCGGCCCGCCGATGGGCACTTCCATCGGGGGAAGCCGCTCGTCATCGCCGGGCCGCTCCGCCTGCCGCTGCGACGCCATTCGCCCTAACTCCAAGGCCAGTAAGGCTGCCAGTTGCTCATCCCGAACACAGGCATCCACCAAACCCTCGCTCAGTTGGACGATCCGATCGCCTTGGCGCAACATTTTCCGCTCGCTGCCGGGAACCACCTCGAAGCGCGGGTTGAGACCCAGTTGCCGATTTTTTTCGAGAATCCGAGCGGCCACGGCCTCAACGCGGGCCTGTTGCGGCGCAACAAATCGCCCGGAGGCCTGCTGGATCGGCGAAGCGGGGCCGGAAGCGGTCGCCGGTTTGACGTAAGGCGTCGGTGCAGCAGGAGTTGCGCTCTGATATGGCCTCCGCTCCAGGCAAC
>JANWWR010000061.1 GCA_025055835.1 Gemmatales bacterium
CTGGGCGGAGGGCGCGCTCAAGGTAACCGTGATCGTTACTGAGTCGTCGGCTTCGCCGACGGTGTAATTACCTGTACTGAACGTAATCACCGGCTGCGGGTCCGGTTGCGGGAGCTGGGCGCTGGCTCCCGGCCGGAGGACGCTACTGAGTACCCCGGCCAGCAGCATCCCCAGCCCCAGCCACGGCCACCACGAAACCTTGCGGATCATCCGCTTCATGGGCCACCTCGCTTGTCCTCTTGCAAGAATCCACGGCCCGCTTGACCCAGAGGGCCACCTTGAGATGCTCGGAAACCAACTCTCCGTAGCGTACCCAGGGAGAGTCATGAAAACAATCAGAAAGAGTCGGAAAAAATCGTCCCCCACGATCACCAACCCGAAACATCGCTATTTGACGGTTTCGGGGCAAATCGCTAGGATGATGTTCTTCCCCCACAAGGGAAGCACGGAGATGAGCTGCGCCGCGAATTGGCGGTGCACGGCTTCCCGTGTCGAGGCTCCCGCACGACGGGTTGTGTGAAATCGGTAAGTGCGTTGACGAAGGGGACCAACATGCACAAGGAGATAGGAGGTTAGGGCGTGGCGATTGTGGCTGTGCAGGACCTGATTCAAGCCGGAGTGCATTACGGACATCGGGCCAGCCGCTGGAACCCGAAGATGAGGCCGTACATCTACGGCAAGCGCAATCTCATCCACATCATCGACCTGCGGGAAACGCTGCGGGGTCTGCTGCGGGCCCGCAAGTACCTGACCCAGATCGCCAGCCAGGGCAAGATCATTCTCTTCGTCGGCACCAAACGCCAGGCCCGGGAGACCATCGAGCGGGAAGCGACCCGCTGCGGCATGCCCTATGTCACGGAGCGCTGGCTGGGCGGCACCCTGACCAACTTCCGCACTATCCGCAGCCGTCTGCGACGCCTCGAAGAACTTGAAGAGATGGAGAATTCCGGGGCCATCAACACCTTCAGCAAGAAGATGATCTCCTCGCTTTTGCGAGAGAAGCGGAAGATTCACCGGAACCTCGCCGGCATTCGCAACATGGATCGGCTTCCGGAAGCCCTGATCGTCGTCGATCCGCATCGGGAGGACATCGCCGTCAAGGAAGCCCGCAAGATGGGCATCACCACCATTGCCCTGATCGACACTGACAGCGATCCCGATCTGGTGGACCTGCCCATTCCCGGCAACGACGATAGCATTCGCTCCATTGAACTGGTCATCCAGTGCTTGGCGGATGCCATTGTCGAGGGCCGGGCTTCGCTGCCCAAGGATGCGCCACCGCCGGCAGAAGCCGCCGCTCCGGTCGCGGAGGTTCGGGAGCGTCCTCGGCCTCCACGACGTCCTCGGCCTGCGGCTCCACGGGCCGGCGGCGCGGACGGGGAAGGGCAGGCAGCCGCCACGGTGTCGGCCTCCGAGTCCAGCGAGGCTCCCACAGAGCCGTCCGAGGCCGGTTCCTGACCCGTCTGTTGCCGGCCATCCCGATGGAAACAAACCGTGTGCGCCGAGACCCGCGCATACAATAAGCCGGACTGAGGTTTTTCCGGTCGCGGCCAAAATTCCCGCACAGGAGTGAGAAGTCCCATGAGTACCATCAGCGCCGCCGATGTCATGAAGCTGCGGAATCGCACCAACGCCCCGATGATGGATTGCAAAGCGGCCCTGGAACAGGCCGGGGGCGACATGGAAAAGGCGATCCAGATCATCCGCGAAAAGAACGCCAAGATTCAGGTCGCCAAGGCCGATCGGGAAGTCGCCGAAGGTCGCATCGCCGTTTTCATCGACCCGGAAAAGGCCGTGGCCGGCATCGTCGAGATGCGCTGCGAAAGCGCTCCGGTGGCCAAGAACGAAGGGTTCATCGAACTGTGCAATGCCATCGCTCGGCACGTCGCCCTGGCCCCCAGTCCTGCCACCGACGTGGCTGCGTTGTTGGCTCAGCCGTTCGTGGACGATCCGAAACGCACCGTCAACGATCGCATCGCCGAAACCGTCGGCCTCATCCGGGAAAACATGAAACCGGCGCGCTTCGTGCAACTGCGAGGCGGCCAATTCGGCAGTTACGTCCATCACGACGGCAGCGTCGGGGTGCTGCTCCAGGTCGAAGGCACTGCCCCGGCCGACACTCGGATGCTGCGTGACATCTGCATGCACATCACCGCCAAGCAGCCCATCGCCGCCACGCGGGAAGAGATCGACCCGGCCGTGGTCGAAAAGGAAAAAGAAATCGCCAAGAGCCAGGCAGCGGCCACGGGCAAACCAGCTAACGTTGCCGAGAAGATCGCCGAAGGGAAACTCAAGACCTGGTTCGCCGAGAACGTCCTCGTCGAACAGCCGTTCGTCAAGGACGAGTCGAAGACTGTCGGCGACATGCTCAAGGCTGCCGGTCTGACCGTCAAACGCTTCGTCCGCTTCAAAGTCGGCGAGAAGTGAGCCTGACCGATTTGACCCGGCCCGATCGGTTCGATCTCGTTCAGTAGCGAACTTCCAGGCCGGCGGACAATCCGAACAGCCAGAATCCACGGTCGTGGAAGAGGAGCGCGGGCCGCTGTGGTTCGCCAGGCGGCACCGGGATGTTCGGATTAATTCCGAGATCAACCTGCTCGCCGACCCGCACAACGCGGTTCCAGTACAGCAGCGACATCCCGGCGTGAATCCGCAGGTGTTCCAGGATTTGATAGCCGATGCGGAGGCTGCCTTCGGGCACCACGCCGAAGACGTCCCGATCCACCAGTCCCGCGTTAGTCGCCTGGGCCAACAGGCCGCCGGGAAAGAACGTCGTGCGGATGCCGTCCGGCGTCAGGTTGCCGATGCCGGTCACGCCGGTGATCCCGATCTGCTGCTGCGTCCCGCCTAAGGAAACTCGGCCCATCATCTCGGCCGTCAGCCGATCCCACTGCCAAGCCGCCTTGACGCCGACGTAGCCGCCGTAAAAGCGGTTGCGAGCGTCGAACTCGTCGCTGATGACCGCGGGAACGGTGCCGAGGATGCCCGCCGAAAGGTCGCCATATTCGTCGGCTTCCAGGTGTTCTTCGAGTTCCAGGTAACGAAAGCCGATCAAAAGATCAAGACGGCCCTCAGGGAAACACAGCAGATTGCGAAGAACATGGCCTTCCGCGCCGAGAAAGCGGGTGGAAACGTAGATGTCCACCGTGCCGGTGCGGAAGTCGGGAATGAGTGAGGCCGTGCTGGCCGGCTGGCCCGTCAGCACATCCACCACCGGACGGGAAATAACCGGCTGGCCGGGACCGCCGGGGGTGAAGGCCACGAAATTATCAGACCGCTCGGCAGCGAACTGGAAGCCGCCTTCAATACCCCAGAACTGTTCGAAGTCGAACCACATGCCTCCGCGAAACTGCCCGCCCAGCAGCGGATCGAGGTCCGCTCGACTACCACCGTACAGCAGCACCGTGCCCGGTTCCCCAAGAACCGCCGATGAACCCGCCGGCCCGGCTGTCACCAGCGGCGGCAGCCGCCCGTCCGACATCCACCAGCTGACAAATTCCGCGGACAGCCAGAAGGTGTGTGGATAGCCGCAGTAGGCTTGGTAAGGAAAGATGCGTTGCTCCGGGGCCGCCACGCCTGAGTAGGGATGCTCTGTCGCCGGGGGCATGGCATGGCCGACTTCGACCTGGGGAACACCATGTCGCCACGGACAGGGAATGCTCAGGTAGTATTGCAAGAAGTAGGCGATGTCGGCGCGGGCTCCGCCGTGCAGTCCAAGCAAGGCCACCAGACACAGCAACAGGCGATATCGCATCGCAACAGTCTCGTCGGCAAACGTCCTCATCGGTCCCTTTCACGGGGGCGGGGGGCCGTTGTCACCGCAAGGGACGCACGTTCCCCGAAAGGTTATCGGCGAATCGGCGAGGTATTCTGAAAGCAACGGCTTTGCCGATCGTTCTGTGAAAAGCGGCGGAGTTAGTCCGGGTGTGCTGAGGAAACCTACCAAGCCCGTGCCGAGGCGGGTAAAATGGGCCAAAGGGGAGAGGGTGCCCGAGACCTGTCCTTCGGGGAAGCGGTCGTGGCTCTGGTCGCAGTGGACCGACAACTGCTGCAACGCTGTCTGACCCGCGAACCGGGAGCGTGGAATGATTTCGTGGACCGCTTCCTTGGCCTGATTTACCACGTCATTCACTACACCGCCCATTTGCGCAGTGTCGCGCTTCGACCGGAAGACGTCGAAGACCTGGCCGCGGAAATCCTGCTCCAGATCGTTGCCGACGATTACGCCGTGCTTCGCCGATTCCGCGGCAAGAGCAGCCTGGCGACCTATTTGACGGTCGTGGCCCGCCGCATTTGCATCCATGAATTGACACGCCGTAGTCAATCGGCCCGGACCGCCCGACTCGAAGAAGCCGCCAAGGGAGGCGAACCCGAAGCGCCCCATGCTCCCGCCGCTGGTCTGGACAACGTCGAACTGGCCCACATGTTCGTTCGTCGGCTGCCGCGACCCGCTCGGGACGTTGTTCGCCTCTTCTACCTGGAAGGCCGCAGCTACGAGGAGATCAGCACGCAGTTGCGGATTCCCGTCAATTCCATCGGTCCGATCCTGGCCCGCGCCAAGAAAGCGATGCGGAAGAAAGCCCAGGAAATGGGCCTCATCGAACCGTCTTCCCCGCCCAAGCGAGCGGCCGCCGAACCTCCTGCCGAAGCTAGCACTGCCTCGGCCTCCGAGCCGACCGACCAGCCCGCGCCCGCTTCGTCCAGCAGTTCCCCTCCGCAAACCTGACCTGCCGGGTGTCTTCCGCCATGCTAGGCCCGCTGCTGGAGCGTTGTTTTGAATTGAGCAAACGGGGAACGACGGTCAGCCGGGAGTTCCGCGGCGCCTCGGCAACATTCCTGACGATGGCCTACATCCTCCTGGTCAACCCGTCGATTCTGAAATCGGCGGGGGTGCCGGAGGGGTCGGCTGTCGCCTGCACGGCCTTAGCTGCCGGCGTCTGCTCCCTCTTGATGGGTCTGGGAGCCAACTTCCCGATCGCCCTGGCCAGCGGCATGGGGCTTAACGCCGTCGTCGCCTTTCAAATCGCTCCCCACGCCGGTTCCTGGCAGACGGCGATGGGGCTGGTTTTCTGGGACGGCGTGATCGTCGCCGCTCTGGTCTTGTGCGGTCTGCGGGAGGCCGTCCTGCACGCCATTCCCCGCGATCTGCGGAGAGCGATCGGGGCCGGCATCGGCCTGTTCATCGCCTTCATCGGCGCGGTGAACGCCCGCTTCGTGATCGTTCCCTCCGGCACGTTGGCCGCTTTGCAGCAGGACCCTTCTGCCGCCATGCCGCCCGTGACGTTTGGCCATCTGAACCACCCCGAGACCCAGGTGGCGGTCGTCGGGCTGCTGGCAACCGCCCTGTTTCTGGTCCGGAAGGTGCCGGGAGCGCTGGTGCTAGGAATTCTGGCGGCGACGGCGACGGCCTACCTTCTCGGCGTCGGTCAATGGCCGACGAGCTTCGAGCCGCCCAGCTTCGCCAACCTCTTTCAAGCAGACCTGGGCGGAGCCTTGCAACTGCGGCTGCTGCCTTTCCTGTTCGCCATGCTCATGGTGGACTTTTTCGACACGCTCGGGACCGTGACCGCCATCGCCGACCAGAGCGGACTCGCCGAGGCTGACGGGCGGATTCCGCATTTGCGCCGCATTCTGCTGATCGACGCCATGAGCGCCTCCATCGGCGGCTTGTGCGGCGTCAGTTCGGTGACGAGTTACATCGAGTCGGCCTCCGGCGTCGCCGAGGGAGCGCGGACCGGACTGCACTCCGTGTTCGTCGGGCTGTTCTTTCTGGCAGCGATTCTGCTGGCTCCCTTGGCGGTGCTGGTGCCCCCGGCGGCGACCGCACCCGCCCTCATCATCGTCGGCTTCCTCATGACCCTGAGCGTGACCCGCATCGAGTTCAACCACCTCGAAACGGGCATCCCCGCCTTTCTGACGCTGATCTTTCTGCCGCTGACGTACTCCATCGCCCACGGCATCGGCATCGGCTTCGTGACGTACACGCTGATTCAACTGCTGACCGGCAAATGGCGGGACGTGCATCCACTGATGTACGCCACGGCGACGATGTTCGCGGCCTATTTCGTAATCTAAACAACGGCGAACAGCTTGCGGAGCGGACTCCGCTCGGCATTCACGGATGGAACCATGCACGACGAATCGGCAGCGATTCACGGCGAAGCCTCGGATGGGGACGGCGTTGTCTTGGCTCCGCCGCCAGCTTCCCCGTCGGCAGCTCTGGCGAGCTTGCATCCTGCCGTGGCGGATTGGTTTCGCTTCCGCTACGGCCTGCCAACGACGGCCCAATGCCATGCGTGGCCCCTGATCGCCAAAGGCGAACATTTTCTCCTCAGCGCTCCGACCGGCAGCGGAAAGACCTGGGCCGCGTTCCTGCCCATCCTCAGCGAACTCCTTGGCGAAAATGCCACCCCGCTCTCCCCAGGCGTTCGCTGTGTCTATCTGAGTCCGCTGAGAGCGTTGTGCAACGACATGGAACGGAATCTGGCGGGGTGCTTGGAATCCCTGTCGGCCGTCAAGCCGATCCGCGCGGTCAGACGAACCGGCGAAACCAGTGCGGCCCAGCGAAGCCGACTGTGGCATGATCCGCCCCACCTGCTCTTGACCACGCCGGAGTCCTTGGCCTTGCTCCTGGCGCACCGACAAGCCGGCGCGCTGTTGGGCGAGGTGCGCTGGGTGGTCGTGGATGAAGTACATGCCTTCGTGCCGAGCAAGCGCGGTTGTGACGTGGCCGTGACACTGGAGCGGCTGGCGGCGCTGTCCCGGAGCGAGCCGCAGCGCATCGGGTTGTCGGCCACCTGCTCTCCGCTCGCCGAGGCGGGCCGTTGGTTGGCGGGGTCACACCGCCGGATCACCCTGGCTGCCGTGGAGGAAGATCGGCCGCTCGATCTGCACCTCGCCTATCTGCCCCTGGAGGAATGCGAGGCGAACGGGTTCATTCAGCCGCTGCTGCGTCGGCTCGTGCCGCAGCTGCATCGAGCGGAGACGACGTTGATCTTCACCAACACCCGGAGCATCGCCGAGCGGCTGGTTTGGTGTCTCAGGCGGGAGATGCCCGACTGGGCAAATCAGATTGCCGTGCATCACTCGGCCATTGCCGGTTCGCGGCGGCGGACCGTCGAGGGCGATCTCAAGGCCGGACGGCTACGGGTCGTGGTCACGAGCACGAGTCTGGAGTTGGGCATTGACATTGGCAGCGTGGAGCAGGTGGTGCTCATCCATCCGCCCGGCGGGGCGGCCCGGCTGCTGCAACGCCTGGGACGCTCCGGTCACGCTCCCGGTCGGCCTCGGCGTGGCATCTGTTTTGTCAGTCATCCGGCCGATCTGCTGGAAGCGGTCGTGACGGCAGAGGCGGGTCGGCATCGGCACCTGGAGTCGCTGCGCGTTCCGACGGCCCCGTTGGATGTTCTTTGCCAACAACTGATTGGCATGGCAGCGGCTCGGCCCTGGACGGCGGCAGAAGCGTGGCACCTGGTCCGCGATGCGTATCCGTACAGGGAGCTGTCTTTGGAAGCCTTCGCAACCTGTCTCGACTATCTGAGCGGCTTCTCCCCGGCGTCGCAGAACACGCCGCGGATTCGCTGGGAGGACGGCCGATTCCGGCTGTTCAATCGGCGGACGCTGCGGATGTACCGGACCAACGTCGGTGTCCTCAGCGACGAGGAAGTGCGGACGGTGCGGACCGATGAGGGTCAGGAAATCGGAGCGCTTAACGAGGAATTTGCCGACGGCCTCCAGCCCGGCGACCGCTTCCTCCTGGCCGGTCGTTGCTTTGAGGTGGCTCGCCAGGCGGGAGGCGAAATCACCGTGCAAGCAGCCGGTGGGCTCCCCCGTTTCACCCGCTGGAAGGGCGGACTGTGGCGGACGCCGCAGAGCCTGGCCGAAAGCGCTTGGCACTTTCGCTGCCAGTTTCGGGATGATCCTCAGATTACTGTCAACCCGCTGTCAATCATCGAGAACGAGGCGCAATCCGCTCTGCGCGACTTCCTTGAGGCGCAGGAAACCGTCAGCGAGATCCCCGACGATTCGGCCATTCTCGTCGAGGCAAGCCGCGCGGAAGATGATGACGCCTTCCTCTACGCTTTTCATCTGCCGCTGGGTCAGCCGGGCTGTGAAGCCGTGGGGCGGGTGGCAGCGTATCGGTTGCATTGTCGGATGCGGGTGGCGGGTTTGCTCGGCTTCACGCTGACGGTGCAACGCTCGGAACCGCTTTCGGAGGCAGAACTGGTTTCCGCTCTCGATCCGGCTGGTTTCCGCGAGGACCTGGAACGGGCCATGCTCGGCACGACGGCGTTGGCGGAGCAATTCCGCAAGACCGCGTGCAATGGTCTGATGTTGCTCCGCAAGCCCCTGGGCCGACGCCGCACCGTCGGGGGCCGACACTGGGCCGGTCGCCGTCTGTTCCATTGGCTGCGCTTCGTGGACCCGCATTTCCCGCTGTTACGCCAAGCGATCCACGACACCTTTCTCGGCGTTTGCGACGTAGCCGCGGCGGAGGGATGTCTGCGGCGGCTTCGAGATCGCCCGCTGCGGGTCCGTTACCTGGAGAGACCCTCGCCCTTTGCCGAGGCGTGGGAGGCCCAACGCCTCATGTTCGGTCCCTTGGGCGACGGATTGACTGAGTTGCAGGCAACCACGTCAGGCCGAAACGGAGTGCGAATTGAGGACGGCCTGCTTCTCACCGCCCAACGGGCGGCCGTGCATCTGCCGAGCCATTCGGCGGTGATCGCCGACGTGCATCTCGGTTACGACACGGCCCGCCAGGCCAGCGGGGAGGCGGTGCCGTCGCTGGGATGGACCGGATTGCGTCGGCGGCTGGAAACGCTGCTGAGCCGATTCCCGCTGCGTCGGCTCGTCGTCGCCGGAGATCTTGTGGAAAACGGCCGACAGGATAAGCCCGTCCGGGAACTGCTTGGCTGGCTGGCGGAGCGGGGCATCGAATTGTGGCTGGTGCCCGGCAACCATGACCGCGGTTTAGGTCTGCTGGACGGTCTGCGATTGGCTCCGGACGGCATGCGGCTGGGTCGTTGGCTGGTGCGACACACCTACGACTCCAGCCTGATGCATCCGCAGATCATCGGACATCATCATCCGACGGTTCGGCTTCGGGATTGGCCTCGACCTGTGCCGTGCTTTCTGGTCCGGTCGGGGTTGATCGTCCTGCCGGCTTCCTCGGACGACGCGGCGGGGATGCGGATGAGCACGCCGCGCAGCTTCCATGGCTTCGTCTGCCACGCCATCGTTGAGGACGAGGTGAGAACCGTGAGCGAGAAGGAGCCTCACTCCGAGCCGGAACCCATGCGGCTGACTTCGTCCTCGCCGGGCAGGCCGAAGGAGATCACCGAACCGTACTGGCTTTTCGGGAAGTAAGACTCCAGGGGATTGCCAGGGGAAAACAGCAGATTGCCCGTGCCGACGTACACCCGTCCTCGCGAAACCACAGGCCCGCACCAGACGGGACCAAGTTCGATTTCCTTGAGGGACTTCCCCGTGGCAGTGTCGAGAGCGACGAGGCGATTGCTTACAGTCGTGGTGAAGTAGGCGACGCCGTTCGCAAGGGCGATACCGGAGCCGACCGGATCGCCGACGTCGGTGTACATCGGCTTCTCCTTGGTGCCTCCGACGGCGGGCACCTTGGGCCGTTCGTGCCGCCAATTCTCGGTGCGGAGGTCGAGGCTGAGCGAGACGACGCGGCCGCCAGTGGGCGGACGGTTGCCCAGGCTGGTGCCAAGACCGAGGATGTCGATGCCGTTGGTGTAGATGGCCCGGCCGTCGGTGGCGCAGCCGGTCTGCAAGCCGCCGATGACGCTGGGCAACGCCAGGGTGCGCGGATCAACTCCCGTGGGCGGATGCTGGGGCGGGCCGGTGTAGATCGGCGTCTGGGCCACGATTCTCCCCGTAGCCGCTTCAAACACGTAAAACCCGCCGTTCTTGCAGCCGCAGCCGACGACCTTGGTCGGCTTGCCGTTCACTTCGATGGTGTAAATCTTGGGCGTGTCGCCGATGGACTGGTCCTTGTACCGGCCGGTCTTGGAATCGTAGCCGGGGATGCCGTAGTTCCAGATGTCGTCCGGGTTGATCTGGGTGACCCACTTCTCGGCCCCGGTGCGGGAATCCACGGCGATGACGGCACAGGAATGCTTCGTCGACAGCGAGGGGTCTTCCTTGGTCGGCTGCTTGGGTGAGTTGTGGCAGTCCGTGCCAAAGAAAAGCGTATGCGTCTCGGCGTCAAAAGACGGCGTACACCAGACCGAACCGGTCGAAGGGCCGAAGTGATAGGTCTTCGATCCCCAGTCATGGGTAAGCGTGACGGGGGGATCGAGCGGACCGGGTTCGGGTCCCACGTCATACTTCCAGATCACTTTGCCGGTGTACGGTTCAAGGGCGACGACGAAGCCCCGGCCAGTGCAGCCCCGGTTGCGCGGATCGGCGGCGCTGGCATGTTCAAATGCGCCACCGGCGACGATGACGTTCCCCTCGGCCAGGATCGGGCCGGAAAAGACCGTGTTGGCCGGGTGCGCTCCGGGGAACGGCTCCTTGCGGGTGTCAATCTTCCAACGCAGCTGCCCGGTGAAACGGTCCAGGGCGTAGATGCCGCCGCCCACGTCGCCGATGTACACGGTGTCGTTTGTCACCAGCGGCGCGTTCATGAAGCCGTTCGTGGGCAGCCCGAAACCTTGAGACCCGCCCCGCCGACCCTGCCGTTCGGTGTCGGTGTACGACCATTTCACTTGGCCGTCCGGGGTGAGCTTGTACACCGTCGGCATCGTCTCCGTGCCGAAATAGACACAGCCGTTGACGACCGCCACGGCATGGACGACGCCGATACGCTGCTCGGAATCCTTGGGCGGAAACCGCCATTTTTCGACCAGGTTTTGCACGTTGTCCCGGCTCAGCGTCCGCTCGGCGGGATTGTGCCGGGTGCCCAGGACGTCGCGGTTGTACATCGGCCAATCGTGGGGATCCTCGGTCAGGCGGGCTGGCGGCGTCGGGCTTCGGCCTGTTGGCGGATCAGCGAGGACAAGTCCCATGGCGAAGGCCAAGCCGAAAAGAAGGGCTGACGCGATCGCCTGGGGAAAAACCCCTCGAAGCCGTAAAGGCGGGAGAGCCAGGGGCGTCAGGATTTCTGGGTGCTGCGTATCCATTTCAGGTCGTCTTCCTTGAGAAGCACTGGCGGATCCTTGCGGTAATCCACGCGGCCGTCGAAGTGGCGATCGTAGCAGCGCGTGAAGACTGCCTGCAAGTCCACGATCAGATCGCGGTCATCGGTGGCCAAAGGCAGGCGGATGCGCGGCAGACGCTTTCGCAGCGTCGAGGTGTAGATCTCGAAGCGGTCCTGCTGCCGCGCCCGGCAGACGCAGACGGCATAATCGAATTCAGGCAGGCCCTCTGTCGAAATGTCGAGGCAGGTCGTGCCTTGGAGCACCAGTTCCAATTCAATGACGTTCGCCCCTTGCTTCCGCATCGCTTCGCGGTGGGACTTGTACTCCTGACGGCCCTTGGCGGTGGTGCGGTTGGTGGGGCTGATGAGGTCCACGACCGTGATCAGCCGGTCACTGGAGCGCTGGCGGATTTCCACGTATTCCTCGTGATGCTCCTCCCGACGCACGGACGTGAACAGAACCACTTCCTCGACGTAGCTGCGGACGGCGGGCCGGATGCGATAGCGCTCGCCCAGGGAAGGTTGCAGCACCTCGATCAGCCCGGCGACCATGCCGCTGTGAAACACGGGCCAATGCTCGGCAGATTCCAGATACGGATCCATGCCGGGAAACGGGCAGGCCATGTAGGGACTCCTGACGACAACCTTCAAGTCTGCTTCCGGGAACAAATAGGAGATTTGATCTTATTCTCGCGCCCGGAATCTCCGACTTCAACGGGGTACTGTCAAAGTCCGGGCTGAAGGTGGCTCGATCCTCTGGAGATCGGCCAACGCGGATGGACCATGCCGACAGCCCCGACCTCGATGCGGAGCGGGTCCCGCAGCACCTCCGGAACCAAGGCGAATTGGTCCACTCGGGCCGCTGCCTGGATGTCCCGGTCGTGGCCGATGCGCACGAGATTCGCTCCTCCCTGGCTCAGTCGCAGGGTTTCCTCAAGAACCATGCCGTGGTGCTCGAAGCAGTCCCACACCAGCCGAGCGCTGTCGTTGAGCAGCACTTCCCGGGTCTTCGTCCGCCGATGGGTCGCCAAGCGCGGCGGAGGCTGGCAGGTGCCTTCGCACAACACCTCGACCAAGGCCCCGGCCAGGAGGGCGTCTTCCAGCGTCACGTCGTCGTCCGTTCCGGCACACATCAGGTGGATCGGTCGGGTTTCCTTCAGCAGTTGCTCGGCGACGGCGGTGAAATTGACGAAGGCGGCCAGCAGGATGCGTTCGGCGGGCAGGGCGGCATGAATGGCCCGGGTGCCGTTGGTCGTCGTCAAGATCAGTTGGCGTCCACGGCATCGTTGGGGCGTGTATTCCCACGGCGAATTGCCCAGGTCGAAGCCCTCCGGCGCTTTGCCGCCACGTTCGCCTCCGAGAAGCACCTTGCCATTAGCTTCGGCCGATTTCAGCCGCCGCGCCTCCTCGACTTCCAACACGGGAATGACGGCGGTGCATCCCGCAGCCAGGGCATGCACAATCGTGGTCGTGGCACGCAGCACATCGATGACGACGGCCACTCCGCCACGGAGCTGTTCCGGCGAAACGTGCCGCGGCAGCAGATGGGCTTCAATCCGTCGCGTCATGGCAATACATGGAAATCGATCCGTAAACTTGCAGATGTTCTATGGTCCCGACCAGGAGGGACGACTCTTTCCGACCCGCGAACGCCTGGTACATTGCCGACATGGACAAGCTTCCCGCCATTCCCGTCACTGTCATCGGCAGCTGGTCGTTTCCCGGCTGGTACGCCCAGTTGTGTGAACTGGCGTCCCGGCAGCCTGAATTGTACGGGCCGGACGACCTCGAAGAGGCCGTCACCGACGCCGTCCGCCTCGCCATCGACGATCAGCTTCGCCACGGGGCCGACATCATCACCGACGGCGAGATGCAGCGGGTGGACTTCAATCTCGGCTTTTACGACCGCTTTCTCGGCCTGCGTCCGCTGCCGCAGCGCCGCCGCTGGGGACCGCCCGCTCACGATCAACGCAGCCGCTACGAAGCCATCGCCCCGCTGGAAGCCCCGCAGGGTCTCGGCATCGTCGCCGAGTACCAACGGCTTCGGCGGCTGACCAATGCTCCCGTCAAAGTCCCCGTGCCCGGTCCGTTCACGCTGGCCGGCTGCATCCAGGGCGGCCAAATCTATGCCGACCGCCTCGCCGTCACCGAGGCGCTCATTCCGATCGTCAACCGGGAACTGAAAGCCCTGGTTTCGCACGGCGTCGAGTTTCTCCAGCTCGACGAACCGAGCTTCGCCTGCCATCCCGATCAGCCCGAGCGGTTCTTGGAGATTCTGTCCCGCACCGTCGAAGGCGTGTCGGCCAAGATCAGTCTGCACATGTGCTTTGGCAACTATCGGGGACGGGCGGTCGGGTGGCGGAGTTATCGGCCGATCCTTCCGCACATCGTCCGCGCCCCGGTCCAGCAATTGGCCCTGGAATTTGCCAGTCGGGAGATGAGCGAAATCGAACTGACGGAGCAGATTCCGCCGCCGATGGAGCTGGCCGTCGGTCTCGTGGACGTGAAGAACACCTGGATCGAGCCGCCGGAACTGGTCGCCGACCGGCTGCGCCTCGTCCTGCGCTACATCGAACCAGAACGGGTCCACGTCACGCCGGACTGCGGCTTCTCACAGACGGCCCGCTACATCGCCTGCCGGAAGCTCGCCGCTTTGGCCGCAGGAACCCGGATGGTTCGGCGGGAGCTGGGCTTGGCGGGTTAGAGCTTAACCCATCAACCTTCACTTGGTTCGGAACCGCCGTCCGCGGAGGCCTCGGAACCCGGCTCCTGCATCTCCACCGCGGCACCGTTCTCCGAGCCACTCTCGCCGATGTCCTCCCGAGCGATCTTGGCGACGGTCACGACCTTGTCGCCTTCGAGGAGATTCATCAGGCGGACGCCCTGGGTATTGCGACCGATAACGCGGATTTCGCTGACCGGAATCCGCGTGACCATGCCTTGCTGGGTGATGACCATGATCTGGTCATCGTCGCGGACGGAGGCGACGGCCACGACCTTGCCGTTGCGCTCCGTGGTGCGGATGTCCCGCAGGCCCTTGCCGCCGCGCCGTTGCTTGCGGTAGCGCATGGCGGAGCGTTCCTCGACGGCCTCGGCTTCAGGCTCGCCGGCGGCAGTTTCCTCGGCCGGTTCCGCCGGGGATTCGTCGCCCTCCTCGGCGGCTTCCAGTCCGGCGATGTTGGCTCCGAAGGGGGTCCGCTTGCCGTAGCCGTTCTCGCAGACCGTCAGCAGGTAGCCTTGCGGATCGGCGACGACCAGGCCGACCACCGCATCATCTTCGCTCAGGGAAATGCCCTTGACGCCGCGGGTGTCCCGGCCCATCGCCCGGACGTCGGACTCGTCGAAGCGGATGGCCATGCCATTGCGGGTGCTCAGCACGATCTCGTCGCCCGGTCCGGTCAGCACCACGCCGATGAGGTCGTCGCCCTCTTCGAGATGGATGCCGATGACACCGCCGCTGCGCGGACGGCTGTAGGCTTCCAGGGCGGTCTTCTTCACCAGTCCTCGCCGCGTCGCCATGACCAGGTGCCGGTTCGGGTCGAAGCGGCGGACGGCGATAACGCCGCTGATCTTCTCCTCCGGGCGCAAGGACAAGAGGTTGACAATGGCCCGTCCCGGGCTGGTCCGGCTCATCTGCGGGATGTCGTACACCTTCAGCCAATAGCACTGGCCTCGGTTAGTGAAAAACAGCAGAAAGGCGTGGGTCGAGGCGACAAAGAAGTGCTCGATGAAATCGTCCTCGCGGGTCTGTGCTCCGGTGACGCCTCGGCCGCCGCGGTGCTGTGCCCGGTAGGTCGTGATCGGCAGCCGCTTGATGTAGCCGTTGTGGCTGATGGTGACGGCGTTGATTTCCTCGGCGATCAGGTCCTCGAAGGAGACGTGGCGGGCGATGTCGTCCCGAATCTCGGTGCGACGGTCCTCGCCGTACTTGTCCCGCAGGGTCTCCAGTTCCTTTCGGATGACGGCCAGGATGTTCTTCTCGCTGCTCAGCAGCCGCTCGTGTTCCGCGATCTCTTTACGCAGGTTGCCGTACTGCTTGAAAATCTCGTCGCGCTCCAGGGCGGCCAGCTGGCCAAGTTGCAGGCGGACGACGGCCTCGGCCTGCTCTTCGCTCATTGAATAGCTGGGCCGGTCGCCGATCTCCCGGACCAGGGCCGCGTATCCGTCGTCGCCCAAGGCCCGCCGCATCACCGCCGCCGCCACTTCGAGGTTCTTCAGGCGCTGCTTGGCTTCGGCCCGGCTCGGGGCCGTGCGGCAGATCTGAATCACCTCGTCCAAGGACGATATGGCGATCAACTGGCCTTCGAGGATGTGGGCCCGCCGCTTCGCCTCTCGCAGGAGGAACTCGGTCCGCCGACGGATGACGCGGACCCGATGCTTGAGGAACTCCTCGAGCATCTGCTTGAGGTTGAGTGTCTTCGGCTGCCCGTCCACCAGCGCCAGCATGATGATGCTGTAGGTGTCCTGCACCGGCGTGAACTGGAACAGCTGATTCAGGACAAGATTCGGGTCGGCGTCCCGTTTGAGGTCGAGGACGATGCGGACCGGCTCGCCGCGGCGTTCGCTGCTTTCGTCCCGAGGCGCGCCGCTGACGCCGGTGATCCTCTCATCCCGGATGGCCTCGCCGATGAGCTCCATGACGCGATTCCGCGTCAACTGGTAGGGCAGGTCCTTGATGATGATCTGCGTGCGGTTGCCCTCTTCCTCGACGACCACGTGAGAGCGGACGATGATGCGGCCCCGTCCGGTGCGGTAGCCGTCGAGGATTCCCTGCCGACCGCAGATGATGCCGCCGGTAGGAAAGTCGGGACCGGGGATGATGGCGATCAGCTCATCCACGGTCGTGTCCGGTTCGTCGATCAGTTTGATGAGGCCGTCGCACACTTCCCGGAGATTGTGAGGCGGAATGTCGGTGGCCATGCCGACGGCGATGCCGTCCGCACCGTTGACCAGCAAGTTGGGGAAGCGCGAGGGCAGGACGGTCGGCTCCATGCGCTTGCCGTCGTAGGTCGGTATCATGTCCACGGTGCCGCGGTCGAGGTCGTCGAGCATTTCGACGGCCAGCGGAGCGAGGCGGGCTTCCGTGTAACGCATGGACGCCGGCGGCAGACCAGCCAGCGAGCCGAAGTTGCCCTGCTTGTCAATGAGGACATGCCGCATGGTCCAGTCCTGGGCCATGCGGACCAGCGTCGGATAGATGGCTTGATCGCCGTGCGGATGGTAATTACCCATCGTCTCGCCGACGATCTTGGCACACTTGGCCCGCGGCTCGGTTGGACGCAGGCCGAGGTCGTTCATCGCCACCAGAATCCGCCGCTGCGACGGCTTCAGACCGTCGCGGACGTCGGGCAAGGCCCGGCTGACGATGACCGACATGGCATAGCTGAGATAGGAATCCCGCAGCTCCGTCTCGATGCTCAGCGGCCGGATTCGTTCGCCATCCCCGGACGGCGGAGTCGAGCCGTCCTCGGGTGGGGTGGGTGGTTCCGACGGAGTATTCGGGGCAGAATCCGGCCGATTCAGGTCGTCTGGCAAGGTCGTCTCCCTCACGCTCCGAGATGCATTTCCGAGAAAGATATTTTACGGAAAGGACGACCGTTCGGCGGGCTTGCTGTGCGTCTTTTGCCCTTAGCCGGACGGCCGGGGGCTTGAGCTGGAAGGAACTTCCCTGGAGCGGACAATCAATACGGACATCAGAATCAAGCCGACCAGAAAGACGACGACGCTGATGTTCTGCGACAGCGTCAGACCGAACCACGTCGGCGGATTGTCCATCCGCAGACTTTCCATGAGAAAGCGGTTGATCGGATAGAGCAGGAGGAACAATGCCAGCACCTGCCCGTCGGTACGACGGTATGGATAGAAGGCTGTCAACAGGACAAAGAGCAACAGGCCATCCAGCGAGTTGTACAGCTGGGTCGGATGGATCGGCAAACTGCCTGTCGGCTGGTAAGCGAGGGTGAGCGTTTGTTCGCCACCGGCGTCGTGGCGTCGAACGGTCAGGGACAGCGGCTTGCCTTGGGGCCAAGAAAGCAGGGCAGCGTACACGTCGGCGGCCCCTGGCGTGGGTTCGTCGCCGACGCGGAGGATGCGGTCGCCTGGCTTCAGCCCCGCGGCCTCGGCCGGAGACCCGGATTCCACCTGGCCGACCACCGCCGGATCGTCTTCGTCCACGAGAAATCCGAACGCCGTCTGGAAGCCCCGACTGACCAGTTCCCGCTGCGGCGGACTGTTGCTCGGGAAACGGGTGGCCCAGAAGATTTCCTCCGGGTCGGCGACGCCGCCGTAGCAGCAGCCGTTGAGGAAGCAGCCAAAGCGGCCGAAGAAGATGCCCAGGGCGATCGAGGGCATGACCAGATCGGCGATGCGGAGCGTGGACAGCTTGTTGGGCCGAACGATCCGCCACCAGGCGATCAGGTAGGCAAGAAAACCGCCGATCAGCCCGCCGTAGAAGACCATCCCGCCCTTCCAGATTTCGATGAAGCGGTAAAGCTGTTGCCAGAGGTTGCCCGGTTGGGGGTCGATCCAAAGCGCAAGCAGCCGGGCCCCGAGGACGCCGCCAATGAAGCAATAGGTGGCAATGTCCCAAATCAGTTCGGAGGCGATGCCCTCGGCCTTGGCCCGTCGCGCGGCCAGCCAGGTGCCGACGGCGAAGGCGAGGAACAGCATGAAGCCGTAGCCGAAGATCGGCAGTCGGCCCCAAGGCGTCGGGATTTCGAAGAGGATCTGGTGCATCCGCTCGTGTCTCCTTCCTTGGCCCGTTGAGGATTTCCTAGCGAGCGGAGGGCGATCAGGGAACCTTGAGATGATCGAGGATTTCCTTGACGATCTTCTCGGAGTTGACGTCCTCGGCCTCGGCCTCGTAGCTGATGATGATACGGTGTCGCAGCACGTCGTAGGCCACGGACTTGACATCCTGCGGGGTGACGTAGCCCCGACCGTCGAGGAAGGCGTGAGCCTTGGAGGCCAGGGCCAGATTGATCGTGGCCCGCGGACTGGCCCCGTACTGAATGAACTGGTTAAGTTTCAAGCCGAACTCCTCCGGCCGACGGGTGGCGTGGACGATGTCCACGATGTAACGCTTGATCTTGTCATCCATGTAAATCTGATCCACCACCTTGCGGAAGGCGAAGATGTCGTCCGGACCGAGAACGGCCTTGGCCACGGGCGGCCCTTCAACCGTGGCCATGCGGTTGAGGATGAGCAGTTCATCATCCTTGCTCGGATACCCGATCTTCAGCTTGAGCATGAAGCGGTCTACCTGGGCTTCCGGCAGGGGATAGGTGCCTTCCTGCTCAATGGGGTTCTGGGTGGCAAGGACCATGAACGGCTCCGGGAGAGGAAACGTGTGGTCGCCGAGCGTGACCTGCTTCTCCTGCATGGCCTCCAGGAGGGCACTTTGGACCTTGGCTGGGGCGCGGTTGATTTCGTCAGCCAGGACAAGATTGGCGAAGATGGGGCCGCGTTTGACCGTGAACTCGCCGGTCCGCGGATTGTAAATCTGCGTGCCGATGACGTCGGCAGGCAGCAGGTCGGGAGTGAACTGGATGCGGCTGAAGGAGACGCGGAGCGTGGCAGCCAGGGTGCGGACGGCAAGCGTCTTGGCCAGGCCGGGCACGCCTTCGAGCAGGACATGGCCGCCCGTCAGCAGGCTGATCAGCAGCCGTTCGATCATCGCCTTCTGGCCGACGATGACCCGTTCGATCTCAGAAAAAAGCGGGCCGAGACTGGCCCGCATGTCCTGCACCCGCCGATTGAGTTCCTGCACGTTGACGCTCATGGATCTCCCCTCGCCGCTCATGGCCCTTTCCCTTTTCTTAGCATCTTCCGGAATCGAGGAAGAGGGAACGGCGGCCGGGCGGGAAGATTCGGTGCAATGGGCGTCAGCAGTTGAACCGGAATCCGGGACGACTTTGCTCAATTCGATGAGACCAGTCGAGCCAGAGACTCAGCCTTTTGGTCGGGCAGGATCATGGCAGCGAGGGTCAATCAGTCTTTGACCGGAAACTGACCTTGGACTTTCTAGCCACCTGTCCGGGCCTTGCGACGATTGGCCTCCAATTCTTCCTTGGATAGCATCTGGCTTTGAATCGTCAGTTCGCGGCCTCGGTCCACGGTCACGAGGTAATGATCCACATCCAGCGGTCGGCGGTCATAAACCTGTTGGAGCGCTTCGCCTGGAGGCAGGCCAGCAAGGGTTGAACCGGTCTGATAGTCGATCACCAGATACCGCCGAGCCAACCACCCGCTGCGGTCGGGCAACCAGATCAATTCGGGACCTTCGTCGAACGGGTTGTGGCGCGGACTGCCGAGACCCTGGGGATAGCGGTGTTCCACGCTGACCAACCCGGTGTCGGCCTTCCAGGCGATGATCCGAAACTTGCCGAACGCGTCGCTAAACAAGCCGGCGATCTCCTGACCGTCCGGGGACCAGGCCACCTGTACCGTGACGTTGGCACCAGGCTCCTCGTCGGTCGGCAATTCGACCTCTCCGGCAAGTGTTTTGGTATCAAGATCATGCACACGCAGTTTCGAGTCGTGGCACAACACCAGATATCTTCCCGTCGGACTCGGGGCCAGAGTTTGCACTGGGAAAAACGGGTCCATCTTGAGTTCCAAGAGTTTGCGACTCGTGCCGACCTCCCAGCACTCCAGAAGGTGGTTCACTCCTTGCCTCTTGACGCTGATAAGCTTTTGCGGTCCCGCAAAGAACAGCGTTTGAAGCCAGAAACGATTTCCTCCCACGTTGATTTCATGCTCCCGTTTGCTTCCATTTTGTCCCAGGCTGTAGATCTCGATGACGGCCTCGGTGGTGGCGTAACTCTTGGCAGCGAAGAATCTGCCGTCGGGACTGAGAGCGAAAGGCCCTTCGACGGAAAGCCGTCCGGTGAGTCGGCTGACAACTTTGCCCTGGTGGATATCCCATAGTTGGCGGGCGCTACTGTCCTCGTCATTGCGACCGGCGATGAGGAAGCGGCTCGGCGTGGCTGGGAACGTCACGGTCTGTCTGAGGCCAGGAATGGCGATGTTGATCTGGTTTTTTACCGGAATGGGAACTGCCATTTCCGCCGGAACGTCCACGCCGACGTTCCAGAGGGCGGGCCTCGGCGGCGGCTGGCGGTTCTGCATGACGACCGGCATCTTCGGCAACGAGTGAGGAGGAGACGACGGAGGGCGATTGACACGCGGAGGCGGTGGATTATCGGGCGGAAAGACCGGCGGCGGGGGAGGCGGATTGGATGCCGGAGGACGCGGTGGAGAACGGGGCGATCGTAGTGGCGACGGGGAATCGCTCGGCTGCGGAGGACGATCCGGGGAACTCTTGGCGGCCAAGTCCGGCGGAGGCTCCGCCTTGTTGGTTTGCCTCGCCCACCGCAGCAGACCGATGCCGCCTCCAAAAACGACGATGAAAACCAGCACGACGGCCAAGGTGACGAGGATCGGCTTCACCAAGTCATTCGAGGAGGGGGCTGCCTCTACCATCGGCGGAGGACGCTTCGCCGGTCGCTCTGCCTTCTGGACTGGCTGGACTGGCCCGGGCGAGGGCTGACTCTGTCGAGGATCACGCACATGGAAGACCTTCTGGCAAGCCCCACACTGGACGGGCCGTCCACCGGCGCTGTCTTCCAGCATCAACACACTCTTGCAGCCGGGACATGTGACCCGCAGGCCCATGGCTTGCGCCCTCCTTCGTGCTCCTGGGTTGGCACAGGCTAACCTGCAACGAGCAGCTAACTTTGACGGAGCGAAGCTGAGAAAGCGATGATAGCAACGGGGTTCGAAGAACACAAACCGCGGAATGAGAAATTCCGTTGAAGGCAGGGCAGTACCTGGGTCAAGGGTCGTTGGCTTGAAGTGATCTACTGCGAGAGGGGGGAGTCGAACCCCCACGGGTTGCCCCACTGGATCCTAAGTCCAGCGCGTCTGCCAGTTCCGCCACTCTCGCAAGTCAGGCTCGGCTTCCCGTGCCACGGATCCGGCTATCTTCAGGGAAGATACGCTGGCACGTGGCCCTCGCACAGGGCCCAGGGAATCACAGACCCCCGCTACGCTTTGACTTTGCCGTTGCCGTTCGTACCCTTACCGCGTCGGATCGGGAATCTTTTGGATTCTATGCGGAGAAGGACATCATGCAAAAGCGACCCAATGCCGTGACGTTCAAGGGCAATCCGCTGACTCTGGTTGGTCCCCAACTGAAAGTCGGGGACAAGGCCCCTGATTTCAAGTGCCATCGCTTCACCCCCGACAAGGGGCTGTTTGCCGTCACCTTGGCGGACGCTTGCGGCGGCAAGACCACCCTTTTCAGCGTGGTGCCCTCACTGGACACCCCCGTGTGCAGCGCTCAGACTCAGAAATTCAACGCTGCCTTGGCCGACCTCGCTGGCAAGGTCAATTGCTACACCGTCAGCGTGGACACCCCCTTTGCCCAGAACCGCTTCTGCGGCGACCCCAGCCACAAGATTGACCGTTTGATCAGCCTGTCGGACTACCAGGAGCGATCCTTCGGCCAGGCTTATGGCGTCCTCATCGACGAACTCAAATTGCTGGCTCGGAGCATTTTCATCGTCGGCAAAGATGGCAAACTGGTGTACGTCGAGTATGTTCCCGAAGTGACCCAGGAGCCAAACTACGAGGCCGCTCTGGCGGCCCTGAAGGCGGCAGCCTGACGGCGTGGCTGCTCCTCCCCACTTCGAAGGCGCTCGATAGCTGCTTTGAAGAATACCTGCAAGCACTTGCTGCGGACGGGGGTTTTCGACTCCCGTCCGTTCTTTTTCCCGTCCGCTCCGCCGAAAGGTTGGTTGCCGCGAAGCGACTACTTCTTTTCCGTGGCGATCTTGACGGCCACGGAGGCGTTCTTGGTGCCGTTGTTCACCAAAACGACGGCAAAGCCGTTGCCCGCCGGTACGGTCGCTTCGATCTCCTTCTCCGTTACTTTTTCCGCCTTGGCCAGGGTCTGGACGGTGACGGCCTGCTGGTTTCCCAATTGGGTTTCCAGGGCGGCCTGATCCCGTTCAAGGACCAGATACACGTCCACGGGAGGTCCATCGGTGCGGACCAGCACCTTGACGCTCTGCTGCCAGCTCGTGGGGGTATAGGACAGGCTCTTGATGTTGTCGCCACCCATGCCGTCGATCTGGAGGGTGCGTTCGACGGTGCCTTTGACCTGCAAGCGGCCGCAACCGGTTCCGAGGCTGACGGCGAGAGCACACCATCCTGCGAGCATTCCAAACCAGTGCAAGCAGCGTCGCGGCTTCATTCCTCCTCCTTCTTGGTCACGGTCTGGCTAGCTTAAGAACGATCCGCCAGTTTCCCGCATCTTCGCCGCTTCTGTCAAGCCCACGGCCAGGCTAATCCATCGCTTCATGCGGGCCGTCGGCGGCGGAGAGATTCTTTCGTTGAAACGCAAGCTGTTTTCCTTGACAAGCAACAATTACTGCACAAGCCCAAAAATTTTCACTCATTAAAACTTGCGACGGAACTTTCAAAAGTTCTTCAAGGACGAAGAAGACGGGGGATCGTAGGCTGAATCTCCGACAGGATCGTCATGGGTTGAATCCACGGCGTAGCCGTGCGTTCTCGCGCGACCGATATCTTTTGACTAGGCGGGAATGCAACCTAGAGTTCATGAGACGGTCGCAAAAGTGAGAATGCTGGCTGAGCCATGATTGCCCTGACGAGATCCCAGCCCAGTCACAACCTCCTAATCGCCCGGGAAAGAGGGAGCTTTCCGATGAGGGGAATTCGACACGGAAGTTCCAGGGCCGCCAAGCCGGGCGTGGCTGCCGCAGGCCGCGCAAGAATGGGTGGCACATAACCCACGGGGACGGAGTCTGCGCCGCTTGCGTGTTCGGCCGTCGCCCGGATCGGTGGTGGGAAGTAAGAGGGCCACAATAGGGGGAAGCGAAGGCAGGACGCCTTCGGCAGTGTGATTTCAAGCGCCTGACCAAGGGACTGCGGGCGTGGCGGGATCGCCCGGAAGCCGCAAGGCTGATCGGATTCGACCTCATGCCAACAGTGGAACTTTGGGCTTTCGGCCTGTCTTTGATGGCGGCCCTGGCGACCGTCCCCGCGGCCCGATGGACAGCTCGCCGATGGGGTCTGGTGGATCACCCCGACGGCCGCCGAAAAATGCACCGCCAGCCGATCCCTCTGGCAGGGGGTCTGGGCATTCTGGCCGCGATCCTCCTCGCCTTCTTCGCTCTCGGTTTCCATCCCTCCTCCCATCTCCTACTTGCGGTTGCCGCGAAGAAGCAAGTGATGCTCGTCGGTATCGCGGCGGCGGTGGCGATCCTCGTTGGTATCGGTGTCGCTGACGACTTTCAACTTCTGCGCGGTCGGCACAAGCTGCTTGGACAGCTTTTCGCCGTTGGCGCGTTGCTTCTGTGCGGTTGCGTGGTGCGTCGTCTGAGCCTGTTCGGCATCGACGTCGAACTGACGTTTCTGGCCTACCCGTTTACGGCGTTCTGGTTGTTGGGAGCGATTAACGCCTTCAACCTCCTGGACGGAATGGACGGACTCCTGGGCACGGTGGCGGGTCTGGCCGCGGCTGCGGCGTCGGTGATCGGCATGATCCTTGGAAATGCACCGCTGGCGGTTGCTGGAGCCGTGCTGGCCGGGGCGATTCTCGGTTTCCTCTGCTACAACAGGCCGACGGCCAGCGTCTTTCTCGGCGATTCCGGCAGCATGGTTCTTGGCCTGCTGGTCGGCTTGTTGACCCTGTGGGCCTTTACGGAGACGCCAGCAACATTTCGTCTGGCTCCGGCCTTGGGAATGGTCTGCATCCCTGTCCTCGACACGACGGCGGCCATTCTGCGGCGCAAACTGACCGGCAGGAGCTTGTACGCCACGGATCGGGGGCATATCCATCATGTCCTCTTGCGGCGGGGGTTGAGGCCGTGGTCGGTTCTCGCCACACTCGGTGGATTGACGCTTACAGCGCTCCTGGGAGCCGTGTTCAGTGTGGTCCTAGACGCCGACTACCCGGCAGTCCTCGGTGGAGTCGTCGTGGTAAGCGTTCTGCTGGCTGGTGGACTATTCGGCTGGCCTGAACTGAAGCTGCTCGCCAATCGGTGTCGGCATGCCGTCGTTTCGTTCTTCCGGGGGCCGGGTCGGGATTCTGCCCGGGAATTGCAGGTGCACCTGCACGGCACGGCAGCTTGGCATCACTTGTGGCGGGAATTGACCGACTTCGCCGCCCAGTCCAATCTCCAAAGCGTGCGTCTGGACGTCAGCTTGCCGGCTCTGCACGAGGAGTATCACGCCCGCTGGGATCGGCCGCATACTCCGGACGAAGTGCTCGACCTGTGGATGACAACGATCCCATTGACAGCGGATGGTCAATTGATCGGGCGGCTGGAGATTCGCGGTCGGCGGGATGAGGTGCCCGTCTGCGATCGGATTTTGCACGTCGCCCGCTTCGTCGAGGATCTGGAGCGGGCGGCTGTCGCCGTCACCAATGCCCGACATGCCGATCAACCGCGCTCTTCCGAGCAAAGCACCATCATCGAGGCGGTGAGCAATCCGGCACCCGCCTCGCGATAAATCTGCCGTTATCTCAGATGGATTGCGCCAATCTCGTGGAGTCGAAGCATGACCTCCCCGGTACTTGATAATATGCCTCCCCAGGCGGAAGACTCCGGCCCGTCGCAGTTGCAGCAACTCCTGGCCCTCGCCTGGCGTCGCAAGGGCTTGATCACTTTCGGCCTGGCGGTCGGCTTCGTCATTGGCATCATTTACTATGCCCAATGCTCGCCGGTGTATGAGTCCCAGGCCCAGCTGCTGGTCGTCAAGAAACGGCCGGATGCCTTGCCCGTCTCGGGACTGGACACGCGCTACTCGACGCTGAGTTTCACGGAAGATTACTTGGCGACCCATATCGTCCTGATGCGCAGCCCGCTGATTGTCAGCCGGGCGGTGCAGCGCCGGAACCTCGCCAACCTTCCCTCGTTTCGCGGACAGAGCGATCCTTCGGCGGTCATTCCACAGGCCCTCAAGGTCACACGGGACACCAAGGAATCCGGCACCAGCGCCAGCAACATCCTCTACCTCTCCTATCAGGGAGCCGTGCCGGAGGATTGCGCCGCGGTCATCAACGCCATCGTGGACAGCTACCGAGAATTTCTCGACGAAACCTATCGTTCGATGAGCAACGAAACGGTCGAGTTGATCACCCAAGCGAAAAACTATTTGCAAAAGGACCTCAAGGATAAGGAAGAGGCCTATCGGCAGTTCCGCGAGCGATCGCCGGTGCTGTTGAAAGGCAAGAGCGGACTGGGAGTGGGCCACGAGCGTATCGCTTCCCTGGAAAATCGCCAAGCCGCGATTCTGGTCCGCAAGGCAGAGTTGCAGGCCAAGCTGGCTGCTTTGGATGAGGCCGTCAAAAGTGCCAAGAGTCCGGCTGCTCTCCGGGCCTTGGTCGCCGATCTGATGCGTCGCAACAACTCCGGCGATGGAGCGTCAACCGGGGGAGCGAGCCGGAATCCCTCACGGGCCGTCGAAGAGCAGTTGCTTCCGCTGCTGCTTCAGGAACAGGCCCTGCTGGAGGACTACGGCCCCGACCACCCGCAGGTGGTGTCGGTACGGCAGCGCATCGCCTTCACGCGGAAGTTCCTCAACGATCTGGTGGATGTTCCTGCCGAAGCCGAGTCGCCGGCTGCCGTCGAGGAAAAAGCCCGGCTGCGGGATCCGGTTTACCGGTTCCGCAATCTGCTCGTCCAGGAATTGCAGGAGTTGGATGCGGAGGAGAAGCAGATTGCTGCGGCGCTCAAAACCGAACAGGAACAGGCCAAGGCCCTGTTGAAACTGGAACTGGAAGAGGAATCCCTCCGCAACGACGTGGTGCGTACCCAGCAGTTGTACGAGAACGTCATCAAGCGGCTTCAGGAGATCGACTTGGGCAAGGAAGGCGGCGGCTTCGAGGCCCGTCTGATCTCTCCACCGCATCCGGGAGCCAAGGTGGCACCCCGGGCGGTGCCGATCTTTGCCGGGGCCGTGCTTGTCGGTTTGGTTCTCGGAGCGGGCCTGGCCTACCTGGCCGAGTTTCTCGACCGCAGCTTCCGCTCGCCGGAGGAGATCCGTCGCCGCCTGCATCTGCCGGTCATCGGGCACATTCCGGTCCTTACCCCTGCGGTACGCCCGGCCGTGGCGGGCAGCCGGTTGGACGGCTCCCTGGTGGCATTCCATCGGCCTCGGTCGCTGGAGGCGGAAGCCTATCGCAGTGTGCGGACAGCCTTGTATTTCAGCACCCGAGGCGAACGGCACAAAGTGATCCAAATCACCAGTGCCAGCAAAGGCGAGGGCAAATCGACGTTGGCGGCCAACTTGGCCATCTCTATTGCTCAGTCGGGCCGACGGGTCATTCTGGTGGATGCCGACCTGCGCCGGCCCCGCATCCACGCGCTTTTCGGGATGAACAACGACCGGGGCTTGTCCGATGTCGTCCGCGGTGATGTGGATTGGAAAGAGGTGGTGCAGCCGACCGCCTGTACGGATTGCTTCGCCATCCCTTCCGGACCAATCCCCAGCAATCCGGCGGAACTTCTGACCATGCCTCGGTTCCAGGAACTTATCAACGCCCTGCGCGACGAGTACGATTTCGTCCTCGTGGATAGTCCGCCACTGCTGGCCGTCACCGATCCCTGCGTTGTCGCTCCCCGGGTGGATGGCGTCCTTCTCGTGCTTCGCCTGTCGAAGCAGTCTCGACCCTGGGCCGAGCGGTCACGGGAGATTCTTTTATCGCTGGGAGCCAACTTGCTTGGCGTGGTGGTCAACGGAGTGGGACGCAAAGGCGCTTCAACCTACGGCTACGCCCAGGAATCCTACGTTTACAGTTCCGACTACATGCCGACGCAGCCGGACGAGGAGGACATCTTCGAGTATTTCCAAGGGGAAGAGTCCGCAAACGGGACCGGCCGGGATGGGGACAAGGCCCCAACCGCTTCTGAAGTCAACGGCTCGCCTGGCAGCAATCAGCCCAGTCCCGGCAGCGATGGTGAGGCTACGGCAAGGTCGCGTTGACCGAACCCTGACCATCCTCGGCATTGATGAACCGGCCAAACAGGCTGAACCGGAACTGGAAGGTCAGGTAGCGAAGCAGGGCCTCGGTCGGCTTCTCTTGCAGGATAAGGAAATCGCCCGGTTGGACGAGTATGCGTTCCCTCGGGTCATTCAACGCCCGGTTGAGATCCACCTGGATGGGGAGCTGCTGGCCATTGGGCAGACGGCGAATGACCGTCAATTGGCTCGGAGAAGGAAATCCCAGACCGGAAAGCAGCAGGCTTCCTGTCAGGTTATTGCCCTGGATGCCGCCGCTGACCAGCGGACCGCCGACGCGGACCACGGCTTCGACGACATCGAGATCGTAATCCCGCGGCAAGACGTGTTCCCCTGGGGGAAGCAGACCACCCGTGTAAAAGACCTCGGTATCCCGAGCGCGAATGAAAACGATGTCGCCGGTTCTTAACACGATGTCGTCGGGAGTGAAGGGCGGTTCGACTCCAGGCGGCAGCCGCAGCGGAATCCGGATGGTCTGGATGCCGGGCAGATCGAGAATCGGTTTTCGGCCTGCGTCGGCCCACAGCGTCATCTCCTGCCGCAGTCGCTGGGGGTCGCCGTCCGGTTTGAAGTAGCCGCGTTGGATGAAGATTTCGTTCTCGGCATCCAGTCCGGGCAGGCCGCCGGTTTGAGCCAGGGCATTCAGGACGTCGTTCTCGTAGGCCGGCAAATCCACGACGCTGCCGGTGCCTCGCTTCGTGTTGCCGATCAGGCCCGCCTGATTGACCAGCAACCCGCCCGAATCCTCGCGGATGACCAGGACGCTGTAAGTGCGGGGGCGAAGCAGCGTGACGATGATGCGTTCTCGGTCTGGGCGCAGAATCTGGCGTTTGACGGTGTATGCCTCTCGGATGGCATTCTCGGCGTCGATCAGGGTCATGCCCTGAACCTTGATCGGGTCGATGAGGGGAAGGGAGATGGTTCCATCCTCACGGATCGGAATCGGATAGCCGATGGCCGGAGGCAACCGACCGCGTTCCGTCAGTCCGACTGGCGGTGTCTGGTTGCGTTCGCCGAGAACGCCTTCGATCCAGACGCCAAGCACGTCGCCTGGTTCGAGAATGTACTTCTCCGGCGGCTTCTGGCGTAGAAGACTCAGCGGCACGGGCTGATCGTTCTCTCGGGGACGGGCGAGGAAATGCGGGGGTAGCCGACGGACCGGCACCCCGTTGGCCACGGGATTCGTGATGGCCGCACAGCCGTTGAGCACCGCGCAAAACATTAGCAAAACCAAGGCCGGCGACACCCGGTTCCATGGTCTGATGCGTTCCAGGGACCCATCCCGCTTGAGCATGCCTGGGTTACTCGTTGGCCTTTGGGATCTCCTTGGGCGGTGTCGGCAACTCTTCGGGCTTTGTTTCCGTTTCGCCGTTGCGGGTCGTCTTTTGTCGGGCGTAAGGGTTCGGGTCCGACGGCGGGATCGGGGTCGGCAGCACAATGAATTCGCGGTAGCCGCTCTGGGCGGCAGTGTCGGCTCCGTGGCGGAATCCGGCGAACCAGTCCTGCATCGCGGCGTGACCCTCCGGCGTCTCATAGCGGACGCCCCAGTACTTGCGGGGCGGGACGGGCGGCGGTGCCCCGGTTCCCCCGGCGTTCAGATAATCCACGAAGCCCTGCCGAAATCCCTCGGCGTAATGCACGCTGAATTCGGCTCCGGGATTCTCCTGAAGCACCTGTTTCCAGGCAGCGACCGCCAAGGCTTCGTTCCGCTTGGCTTCGAGGCAGTCGAGGGTAAAGGCCGCCACCGGCTCGACGAGGAGGTTCCGGGCCCCGGCGAGGATCAGACACCCCGATGCCGGAAGCAAGGCTGTCATCAGCAGGAACAACCTCAGCAGGTTCATCGAAGTTACCGGAGCCCTTACGGGCTCCGCTCGCCGGAGCAGGTTCCGCTCGATGCATCCACCGGAGCCTTTACGGGCTCCGCTCGCCAAACTCGCCTGATGAGTCAGCGGAACGGAATCCCGATCAATCCTGTGATCGGTCGGAAACTTTGACGAGTTGAGCGGACTTGACGTCGCTTTTTCCAACCTCTCGATGATTTCGCCAAGATTTCATGGCCTTGACCGGGACGACAACCGACAGCCGCGGCGTTCAAGCATCCTCGAGCCGTAACGGCTTCGCCCTGCAAAAGCCGCTGCGCATCTGCCATCTGGGCAAGTTCTATCCCCCGGCTGCGGGCGGGATCGAAACCCACGTCCAGACCTTGGCCCGGACGCAGGCAGAGTTGGGCGCGAAGGTTCAGGTCATCTGCGTCAATCATCTGGATGCCCGTGGACGGGACGTGACCTGGCAAGTGCTGGGCAGGACGTCGATGCGGCGGGAATGCGATGCCGGCGTGGATTTGCTCCGTTGCGGACGATGGGGCAACCTGGCCCGGCTCGATTTGTGCCCGGCGGTGTTTACAGTTCTGCGTCGGCTTTCCCCGGAAAATACCGACGTGCTCCACCTGCACACGCCAAATCCGACGATGCTGCTGGCCTTGGCCGTGCTGTCGCCCCGGTTGCCGTTGGTCGTGACCCACCACAGTGACGTCATCCGCCAGCGATTTCTTGGCAAACTGATCCGGCCGTTCGAGCATCGGGTCTATTCCCAAGCCAGCCGGGTCCTGACAACGTCGCCCTGTTATGCGAATGGCTCGGAACTTCTGCATGACTATCAGGACCGGGTTGAACCTTTACCCTTGGGCATTGATCTCGAACCGTTCCTGCACCCATCCGCCGCGGCTTTCGAGGCCGCCGCTCGGTGGCGGAATTGCTTCGGTTGGCCGATCTGGCTTAGCGTCGGGCGGCTGATCTATTACAAGGGGCTGTCCACGGGGCTGAAGGCCTTGCGGCACGTCCCCGGCACCTATGTCATCATCGGCACCGGACCGCTGAGGGCGAAACTGGAAGCCGAGGCGAAGTCGCTGGGCGTGGCAGACCGCGTTGCCTGGCTCGGCGAGCTTCCGCGAGAAGAACTGGTCGGGGCCTACCACGCGGCGACCGCCCTGTGGTTTCCCAGTTGTGCTCGCAGCGAGGGCTTTGGGCTGGTGCAGGTGGAAGCAATGGCCAGCGGCTGCCCGGTGATCAACACCGCGATTCCGCACAGCGGCGTGCCCTGGGTGAGCCGCCATGAGGAAACCGGCTTGACAATTCCCGTCGGCGACAGCGACGCCCTGGCCGAGGCAGCGAGGCGGCTCCATGAGGACGAGGAACTCCGTCGGCACCTGGGCCAACAAGCACGGCAGCGGGCCATCGAGCAATTCAGCGCTCGCCGCATGGCCGAGAAAAGCCTCCGCATCTACGCCGCTGTGCTGGCAAGCAATAGAAGCGGAAAAGCACTTTGATGGCGGACATGGATCACCGGCTGAAGAGTCCGTTGAAAGTGCTGCATCTTGCCGTCGGCAAGATGTACGGCGGGATCGAGAGCATGTTGACGACGCTGGCCCGGAACCGGCACTTCTGTCCCGAAGTGCATCAAGAGGTCGCCTTGTGCTTTCCCGGTCAGCTTCGCCGTAATCTTGAAGAAGCCGGGGTGCCGGTCCACGATCTCGGTCCCGTCCGGTTCAGTCGGCCGTGGCAGGTGTGGCGGGCTCGCCATCGGCTCCGACAGATAATCCGCCAGACGCAGCCGGACGTGGTCCTGCCTCATGGAGGCTGGGTTTACGCCTTGGGTGCACCGGCGGCTCGATCCTGCGACGTGCCCGTGGTCTTGTTCGCCCATGCTCCTCCGACACGGGAAAACTGGCCAGACCGCCTCGCCCGGCAGATTCGCCCCACGGCCTGCATCGCCAACAGCGAATTCACGGCACGGGCCGTTCGGGACTGGTATCCGGGTGTGCCGTGCCAGACGGTGCATTGCCCCGTCGCTCCGACGGCCGTAGCGGATCAAGCCTCCACGCGGCAGGCGATAAGAAGGGAACTGCGAACCATGCCGGAGGCCGTGGTCATCCTCTACGCGGCCCGCATGGAACCGGGCAAAGGACCGGATGTCCTTTTGCGAGCCTTGGCTTGTCTCAAAAACCAAAGCAGCTGGGTTTGCTGGCTCGCAGGTAGTCCGGGCAACGCCGCGGGGGAGGCGTACCTGGCTGATCTGCACCGGAAGGCTGACTCCTTCGGCATCGCTGACCGACTTCGATGGCTGGGACATCGCAACGATGTGCCGAATCTGCTTGCCAGCGCCGATATGTTGTGTCAGCCGAATCGGCTTCCGGATTCGTTCGGCATCGCTTTCGTGGAAGCGTTGTACGCCGGAGTTCCCGTCGTGACCGCGGCATTGGGCGGGGCCTTGGAAATCGTGGACGAATCGTGTGGCCGGCTGGTTCCGCCGGATGATGCCGAAGCCTTGGCCGAGACGCTACGACGGCTCATCGAGGATGGTGAACTCCGTCGGCAGCTTGGAGCGAACGGGCCGGCCCGTGCCGAGAGCTTGTGCAATCCTCAGTGGCAGATGCAGCGGCTCAAAGAAGCCCTCGCGGCATCTGTGATGCAACAGGTGGCACGGATCGAACGATGATTGGTCTGGTCCTTTCGGTCACGGCATTCGTCGCCGCCTTCGTCGCCGGGCGGATCGGCCTGGGTCTGGGGCTGATCGCCGTGGCTACGACTGGATATTTCTACGGCATTGTGCGGGCCAATTACTACGACGGCTTCTCGCATTTCCTCTTCGACGCGGCCTGTCTGGGGCTTTACCTGACCCAGGCGGAGGCAATGCTGGCCCTGTTGCGACGCCGAGCCAACCATCCCCTCGTGATCGGCTTCAAAGTCCTGTTCCTTTGGCCGTTCTGCGTGATGGCCCTGTTCTTCTTGTTTCCGCAATCGCCGTTAATCCAGTTCGTCGGCCTGCGGGCAGCAGTCTGGTTTCTGCCGTTTCTGCTGCTGGGCGGCGCGGCCCAAGAGCGGGACTTGAACGTCTTTGCCTGTGGTCTGGCTGTTTTGAATCTGATTGCCCTGGCATTCGCCCTGGCGGAGTATCACTGGGGCATCGAGCGGTTTTTCCCGAAGAACCCAACCACGGAATTGATCTACAGGTCGCGGGACGTGGCGGGTTTCACCGCGTACCGCATTCCAGGCACGTTTTCCAGTGCGGCGGCCTACGGCGGCACGATGGTCGCCAGCCTGCCGTGGCTGTTCGGCCGGTGGATTCAGCGCTCAGCTTCACTCTGGGAAAAGGGCCTCATGCTGGCGAGCATGGCAGCCGCGGCGCTGGGTGTATTCCTGTGCGGTGCCCGAAGTCCCGTGATCCTCCTGTTCGTGATGGCTGGGTACATGATGCTGCAACTGCGGTCCCAGCTGCCCGCTCTTGTCATGGTGCTGGCGACCTGTGGAGCCATTGCCTACGTCGTCAGCAGCGACGAACGGATGCAGCGATTCACCACGTTGGAAGACACGGATCGCGTCATCCGCCGCATTCACGGCAGCGCCAACGTCGGCATTCTTGAAGTCGTGGCCAACTATCCGCTCGGCAATGGGCTGGGAGGAGCGACCGGCACCAGCATTCCGGCGTTTCTGATGAACCAGGAGCCGGACTTCAAGCAGATTGGCGGCGAGAACGAATACTGCCGCATCGCATTGGAACTGGGGTTGATCGGCTTGGCGTTCTGGATTGCGTTTCTTGTCGCCATCCTGAGCCGGAAGGCACGAGGACCCAGCCCCGCCTGGGACACCGGCGCACGCATCCTGTGGCTCTATGC
>JANWWR010000115.1 GCA_025055835.1 Gemmatales bacterium
GACGTAGTAGAGGTAATCGTGATGGCGAATCTCTTCCCGCAGTTGCTCGACGCGCTTGCGTACCGCTTCGGGAATCTTGTCGCCTTTGCCGTCGGTCATGGGCTGGTTCTCCGCACGGTGACGAGGATCTCGAGAGAGACTGTAACGGCGGAAGGAAAGAGCGACAACCCGGCGGAGGCGAGCGGCGTCGCTCAACGGCGAGCCGAGGGCGTCAGCCCTCCGTGCCTGGCGGGCACGGGCAGCTGACGCTGCCCGCTCGGGTAGGTCCCTCGCTGACGCTTCGGGTTTCCGTCCGAGCGGAGGGCGTCAGCCTTCCGTGCCTGGCGGGCACGGGCAGTTGACGTTGCCCGCTCGGCTGGATTCGACTGCGGAAATTGACGATGATGCACCTATGCCGATTCAATTCCGCTGCGCCTACTGCAATCAACTTCTGGGCATCGCCCGCCGCAAGGCCGGCACGGCAGTCAACTGTCCGACCTGCGGCAAACAGATCGTCGTGCCGACGCCGGAGGAAGGTCCAGCCGAGGAGCCGCGACAAAAGGCCACAGGCTCTGAAGCCTTGTCTCCGCCGCAGAACCTTCTTGAAGTCGAGGATTTCGAGGAATTGTTCAAACTGCCCGAAAACCCCGGCCAGCGGGGTCAACAGCCGGTCTCTCTGGCCTTCGCCGAGCCTGGAGCACGGGTTTTCACGCAGCCCAAGGAGCCTGCCGGGTCTCGGCCCCCGCCTTCCACCACGCCGCCGGTCCCGGGGCAGACAGCGAATCAGCCCCGCGTGACCACGGCGCTTCTGGCCACGCTGATCGGCGTTGGACTGGGCCTGCTCGTGCTGGGCTTCATGGCCGGGCTGGTGGCCGGACGCTTCGTCTGGGTCAAGTGACCGCCGTCCGGGGCAAACCGGAACGTCCCAGGTAGATCGCCGAAGCGATCAGCACCCATTCGATATTGAGCAGCCCAGCCCACAGCACCCACCAGCCGCCCCCGCCGCCGAAGCCGTAACTGTGCAGTCCCGCGGCGATGACGAAGTTGATCACGTACCATGACAGGATGATGCCCGCATAGCACAGCACCGCCGACACAGCCAGGCCGAACTCCCGAATCCATCCAGCATAGCGGGCATGCAGCGGAATGACGTAGCCGAGCAAGGCGATGACCGCTCCGGTCTCCTTCGGGTCCCAGCCCCAGTAGCGGCCCCAGGCTTCGGAAGCCCACCATGCTCCGAGCACGGTCCCGAGAGCCAAGAGCACCACGGCGATCTGCATGGCCCGGTAGGTGTAGGTGGCCAGCGTTTTCAGCGTGTCCTGCTGCGGCCGACCGAAGGCCAGCAAACCGAGACTGACGTTGCCCAGTCCCCAGGCGAGCGTCGCTCCGGCATAGCTGGCGACGATGGTGACGACGTGCACGGTCAGCCAGAAATTGCTCCGCAGCACCGGGGCCAGGGGGCTGATCCGCGGATCGAGGGCGAGCGGAAGCTGATCGGCGAGCATGAGTCCCAGCGCGGACACCGCCGAGCCGGCCAGCACAATCGCCGTGCGACGATAGATCAGTTCCAGAACCGCGGCGAAGATGACGGCCAGGAACGCCACGAAGATCACCGTTTCGTACATGTTCCCAACCGGTGCCCGTCCCGCCACGATGACCCGCAGCACAAAGCCGAACGCCTGCACGATCAGCCCCATCATCAGCAGCACCCAACCGAGCTGATAGGCCCATTTCCAGCCCGTGTTGATCTGCACCACGAACAACGCCACCGCCGCCAGCATCGTCAACCAGGCCCAGCGGAACGGACGCAGGCGATTCAGCAACAGTTCATAGGGAATCAGCCGGTCGGCCTCGGCCATCGCCTCGGCATCGCTGACCTGTCTGACCGTGGCAAGAAGCTGCTTCATTGCTGGTCCGAAGCGGTCAGCGTCACCACTGCGGTAGGCGGCTTGCAAAGCGTCCCAGGCCGACAAGACGGCCTGCATGTCGGCCAGCGGCATCGGCACCTCGGCCGATTCGGCGTGCAATCGGGGGTAGCGGGTTTCCAGGTAGCGCATGGCCAGAAGCTGCACCTCGGCCTCGTCACCGCCCCCGGCCAGGCGAAGGGCTTCGCGTTCCAGACTTTCCAGGGCTTTCCGATCCGTCTCGGCGAGGGCTTCGGCGAGACGGTCGGCGAAAAGGCGTCGGCGGGTTTCGAAATCGAGGCGGTCCTTGTGACCCTGCTCGGCGGCCTGGACCAGGGCCTGACGCTCCTCGGCGGTGCGGACGGCCTCGGCTGCCGCCTGCTGTAGCGCTTCCAGATCCCGGGCCTCGATCACCTGGTTGACGGCCCGCTGACGCCGCTGGGCAAGCATCTCCGCGAGTTCGTCCAGGCCCCGGGGCCGCTGTCCGGATCGAATGGCGTTCTCGAACTCCTCTAACTCCGTCCGATAGCTCGGCGGGAGGAAAACCCGTGGTTCTTCGGCGAGGCGTTGTTCCAAAACCTGTCTCCAGCGCGACGGCTCCGAAATCAGTCGGCGGAGATCGTCCACGCTCAGCCACCAGTTTCCCGGAACGCCTCGCAGACAAACCAGGCGGAGCGGATTTGCCGCCAACGGCACTCTGCCCTCCAGCCTGCGGATCATCTCCTCGCGGGCTTCGGCGTCGTGACCGGAGAATTCGGACAGGGAGACGAACTGCCCGCGAATCAAGGAGTTGTCGTGCAGCCGGGTGATGATCCGCCCGCGAACGGCATCGTAGAGGGTCAGGCGTTTGGCCACCTCCTCGGCCTTCAGATGCGTAGCGGACAAGCGCTGCGGAGCCTTGCCGCCCCGGGCGGAGCGTTGCCGAGCCACCTCGGCGAGAAGCGCATCGAAGCCGGGCGAGGTCCGCAGGTCGTTGGGCGTGACGAATTTGCCTCGGGGCCGGGTTCGTTTTTCCGGATCGTGAGCGAAAACTTCCCGCCGCAGCGGTTCGTGATCGCAGAGGAGAAATGCGATGTCTTCCCAGCGGTCGGCATCGTCGGCCAATTGCCAGTGCAGGACGAGACGCACAGCGGCCATGCCATCGAAGCGCGACGAGCCAGTAATCTGCCGGACGATCTCCTCGCAAGCGGTTTCCAGCGGCTTGATGCGGCCATCCCAGACCGGCACGGCGTCCCAGGCGGAGAGGTCGTACTCAGGCAGAATCGGCCGGTCGGTTTCGGCCAGCGAGTCGGCCTTGCCGAGCAGATCGGCGAAAAGGAACGCGCTCAGCCCGGCCAGAACGAGGCCCAGCAAAGCTGCCATTCCCCACAACAACCGCGTGACCAAAGCGGAGCGATTATTCGCCATCGGATCGGACTTTGCCAAGGGCGTTGGTTCTCCAAGTCGGAACGTGTCGGAAGAAATAGGCCCGCATCCAGAACATGACGAAAATGCCGCAGGCAACCATGAACGAACCGGCGTATTTGACGTACAGGCCCGGATCGCGGGTGACGGTGAGGATCGCCCGGCCTATCGGTTTCCCGTCCGGTCCTCGGCCCAGAGCCATGAACCCGCCCTGATAGATGCGGTAGCCGCGGTGCACCAGTGGCTCGTTCAGCCCCACCCGCACCAGCCGCTCTTCGATGCCGCGCTGCGGATCGGTCAGGGCGACCCAACTCGCCTGCGGTCCTTCGCGGTCGGCTTCCATCCGTTGCTCGGCCCGGACCAGTCGCACGGTGAACGGCAGATCTCGCCACAAAGGGCCGTAGGCCACGCGGAAGGCCTCCGAACCAAGCAGCACCGCCGTGGTTTCGTTTTCCCCCTGGCCGAGCCAGAATTCCGTCTGTTGGGAGCCGCGGCGAAGTCGGCAGCGCAGGGCGGATACCGTTTCGCTGCCGGCTTCAGAAGCTGGCTCGAACCACGGCTCGGGTACCGCCCAGGGCAGATACTCGACGAGGCGAACGCGACCCTGCATCCCCGCCCAGACCCGGCAGACGTCGCCGACCTGGAGCGGCCCTTGCACCCCTTCCCAACCCCGCGTGGACCAGGAACGCAGCCACAGCCGCCCCTCGGCATCCGCCGCCCATTGCAGCACACCGCGGAGGTTTTCGTCGCCGTAATGCGGATCCGGCGGGTGATACCAGACCCACAACTCGGGCAAATCCCGGTAGTCCGCGGAGTAAGCGGGCAAAGGAAACAAATCCCCGGCGTGACGGGCCAGGGTCACAAAGCCGAACTTTTTTCCGTCGGCGGAGGAAATCTCGAAACTGACCGCCGGATCGCTGGGCCGAGTGGCAGCCGGCTGCCGATAGTCCGGCACATACTCCAGCACCCGAACTCGCCAGGGCGAGTTTCCCAGTGGCACCGCCTCCGTCGCCTGATCCACCTCGATGCGTGCCGATTCCGTGCCGAGACCGACGACGAGCACGCCGCGCTTCCTCCGCTGCATCGGCGGCTGACGAAACTCGGCGAGTTGCTGCGGATTGCACTCCCGGGCCAGAAACTCGACCAGCCCCGGTCCCACGTTGCTTCGACGCAGGCCGTCGTGGTAGCCGCTCCACCGGGTCGGCAGCGCTCCCAAGTCCGGGGCGAGGAGCTGGAAGCGGACCGCCGGGGCGGCTCCCGGGTCGTGGCTTGGGACGGAGCGGACCGGCACCTGTTGGGCCTGCGGCAAGTAGCCGAGCACGTCGAGCCGCAGTCCCTCTCCCAGGTCAAACGTTTGCTGCCCTCCGAACGGCTGAGCCAATCGGTGCAGGGCCGCGGTCAGCCCGTCGGGTTCGCTTCCGGTCGGAACCTCGCCCCAGGGCAGCGTGCCGGGATCGAATTCCCATTCCCAGTGTCCCGGCGGATCGGCCCGCTGAACCGTGATGCGATGCTGCGAGGCGTCCACAAAGCGATCGCTCTGCTGCGGTCCGAAGCGCTCCACCCAGACAGCCGGGGAGTCCACCAGGTTCATCCTTCCGCTGACGCCGCCCAGCACCGTCAACGCTCCGCCGCTGATGAGCGTCAACAGCCCCAGATGGGTGATGAGGAAGCCGATCTGATGCCGCTTCCACGGCCATTTTTTGACGGCAGCAAAGAGGATATTGACGAACAGGAGAAGCAGCAGGAGGAGGAACCACCACGAGCCGTACACGAGTTGCTGGGCAGTTCGCTGGTCGTGTCGGCTCTCGATGAGGATGCCCAGGAACAGGGCGAGGGCAAGCGTGGGCAGCAGGATCAGGGCGAGGCTCAGCGACCCGGCGGCCTCGATGAGCCGATGCGGGCCAGCGTTGGCGGACGAGTCGGCTTCGCGGCGGGGTTTCTCGGAAGGTTTGGGAATCCTGGTCGCCTGCCCCATGCGTTCGATTCTGGCAGGAGCGCTTGACGAGAGCAAGGCGGCTCGGCGGGACGAGGCGATTCTTTCGAAACGACCCGTCGGGTTAACGGAGCCGCTTGCAGAAGAAGATCAGCGAATCGCCATCGGCGTAGTAGTCCGGCACGACGGCGGCCTGGGCGTAACCGTGCTTGAGGTAGAACCGCCGCGTCGGTTCGTAGCTGGGCAGCGACGACGTCTCCGCCACGATCAGCCGACCGCCCCGCTTGCGGATGTCCTCCTCGACGAACCCGAGCAGTCGGCTGCCCCAGCCGGTGCGGTGCTGTTCGGCGCGGACCACGATCCAATAGAGGTCCCAGGTGCCTTCGGTCATCGTGTTCGGCCCGTGGATCGAGAAGCCGAGCAGCCTGCCTTCCGCCTCCAGCGTGTAGGAATGATAGCCTTCACCGCCCGGCTGAGCGACGGCCTGATCGAGCACTTCCTCCAGCGTCTTGATTTCCGTTGCTCGGAACACGCCGGTGGCCGAGGTGAGCCGAACCAGCTCGGGGATGTCATCCGGCAAGGTCGGACGGATCAGCGCCATGCTCCTTCCTTCAAGCCAGATAATCGAGCCGGGCGGAGCGGACCTGGGCGGCAGCGCGGATGGCGTCGATGGCGCTGAGCCGCTGATGGACGACGAGATGGATCGCCTCGGCGATGGCGGCGGGATCATCCTCGCCGCAGAACAGCACGTTGCGACCGACCAGCGCGCCGCGGATGTTCGGTCCGGCTCCCAGCCCGCGGACGAAGTCTTCGATGGTGCTGCTCGGTTTGCCAGTCGATTCGCCGCCCAAGAGCAGCACCGGCATGGTGGTGGCCTTGGCCACCCGGGCGAAGTCGTCGCAGTAGGGGATCTTGAGCCAGACCCGGCCGGTGAAGTAGCCCAACCCGCTGGCGATGCCGACCGCTTTGATGATGTTGTCCGTGCTGTGGTCGGTCTTGTAGCCGGTTTCCGTCTTGAGCACCGGAAGCGGCTCGACGAAAGCGGGCAGGTTGAGTTCAGCCAGTTCCTCAACGGCCTTGGCGACCCGTTCCAGGGTTTCGAGGGCGTAGCGGTCGTTCTTCTCGCCGCCAGGCACCCAGCGCCACAGCAACTTGCCGCCGTCCAGGTGCATTTCCTTGATCCGCTTGCCGGTCATGTAGCTGGAAGTGCGGTCCATCATCTCGTGCTCGGTGCCCGCCAGTCCGGTGCGGTTCATGCTGCCGATGAGCACCTTGCCGTCGAGGAAGCCCGGCTGGCCCCGCTGCTTCGCCAGGTAATTGACGAGCACCACTTCATCGATGATGTCGCTGGTGGCCATGAGGCCGTCAATGTGGCTGCCCACCAGGACACGAACGATGCGGGCCAGGTAGTCGAGCCGATGGCCCATCGCCGTCGGATGGCTGCCGACGCGGGTGACGGCCCGGGCCGGATGGTCGGCGGCGAGAATGACGAGCCGTCCATCCGGGGCCAGCACGTCCCGGCGTTTTCGCTTGGACAGTTCTTCGCGGATCAAATCCGGCTGACGGACGCGCAGCTCGGTGATCTCGGCGAAAGTTTCCTCGGTGAGGAAATCGCGGGCGCGAAAGCTGAAGCCGAGCGGCAGAGCGTAGGCGACGTCGATGGAATCGGCCGCTTCCTGGACGAGACTGAAGGCCACCTGGACGACGCGGCGGGGCACTTCGCTGGCCACCGGCCGAACCGCGACGCCGAGCGGACCCCGATAACCGACTTCCGCCAAGGCCCGCAGAAAGCCGGTGAGCACACCGGAGTCCACCCGGCTGCCCGGTACGCCGAAGCGGGGATGGGTGTCGCCGCGGCGAGCCGGTTCGCCGTCCGCCCCGACGCAGTTGCCGCAGTGGAACCACTGGAGATACGGAGCCAAGGCGTAGATCGCTTCCGCTCCCTCGCCATTGTGCAGCAGCCGCGACGAATCCAAGGCCGCTCCGACGTGGCTATGTCCCTCGCCGTGAAGGACGTCAAGGACCTCCACGACGCGGGACGACGGGCCGAGCAACTGATGGCGGAACAGCCCCGGATCCGGCGAGCCGCCGTCGCAGACGCTGACGGCCAACTGCTGTCCGCGCGCCTTGGCCTCTGCCGCCAGCTCCCGCAACGACTGGCACAGGGCGTGGCAGGCCAGTGTCATTGTCTTCTCGGAAGCCTCATCGTAGGGCTGGCCGGATGCCGGGTTGCGGCCGCTGGCCACGAACACCTGCCTGGCTCCGAGAAACGCCGCCTCGTCGAGCAGCCGGCGAATGCGGTCCACGGCCCGACGCCGATGCACCTCGCTGAGGCTGCACAGATCAGCCGGGTCGATCAGGTTCTCTTCGTTGGTCCACTGGACCGGCTCGCAGTGGAAGGCGACGCTCTTGCCGCCGCCCTTGAGCAGATCGGCGACCTGCTGCCGCAGTTTCCTGGATTTGAACGAGGTTAATTCGAGGATCTGAAAAGCGGGATCGGCCAGCGCTTCCTTGAGGTGCTGCACGACGTAGGCCGGGTCCACGAGGCTGCGGAACGCCCCGTCGAGATTGCCCGGACCCGGATAGGCCATGTACCAGACCAGCGAACGGGGATTGTCGCTTTGGCTCATGGAGGCTTGCACTCTCACGCAGTAGTCGCCAAGGCTGGTGCGGGGTATGGTAGCAGGCAGACGGGGGCAGTCAAGCAACGCCGCGCAGTCCGGGGAGATTCAGGCATGACGCTGCTGTACACCGATCCGATCTTTCTGGAACACGACACCGGTCGGCACGTCGAGACGGCGGATCGGCTGCGGGCGGTGTCGGCTCATCTGGAGAAAACCGGCCTGATCCGTCGTTGTCAGCTCGGCGTCTTCGAGCCGATGAGCGAACAGGAAGTCGCCGTGCTTCACGATCCCCAGCAGATCGCGCTGGTGAAACGGGTCGCCGAGCGCGGCGGGGGAATGCTCGACCCGGACACCGTGGTGTCGCCGCGGTCCTATCAGGTGGCCTTGTCGGCAGCGGGGGCCTGTGCCGCCGCGGTGGATGCCGTCCTGACCGGCAAGGACCAGACGGCATTGTGTCTGATCCGACCGCCCGGCCATCATGCCACGCCCAACCGCAGCATGGGCTTCTGCCTGTTCAACAACGTCGCCTTGGCGGCCCAGCGTGCCCGGCAACGCTATGGACTGAAGCGGATTCTCATCGTGGATTGGGACGTGCATCACGGCAACGGCACGCAGGACATCTTCTACAGCGATCCCGAGGTCTTTTTCCTGAGCGTCCACCGCTGGCCGTTCTACCCGGGCACCGGGGCCAGGGACGAAACCGGCACCGGCCCCGGCCTCGGCTACACGCTCAACGTCCCGCTCCGCTTCGGCATCAGCCGCAAGGAGTACCACGCCGCCTTCAACCAGGCCTTGGAAAAAGCAGCGGACATCATTCGGCCCGAACTGGTGCTGGTCAGCGCCGGCTTCGATGCCCACGCGGAGGATCCCATCGGTTCGCTGGGACTGGAAACCGAAGATTTCGGCGAACTGACCAAGGCGGTCCGGGAAGTGGCCCGCACCCATGCCCAGGGCCGCATCGTCTCCTGTCTCGAAGGCGGCTACAACACCCGCCGACTGGCTGAGTCCGTGGGCGTGCATCTCGAACAACTGCTCTGAAAAGAGAGGCTGCCAGTCCGGGGGACGACTGGCAGCCGCATGGGGATTCGGGAGTGGATCGTAAAGCGGGAATGGGGGTGGGACAGGGTCGAGACAGGAACGGGGTTCCTTCAACCGGGGTCGAAGACCGACGGGGGACCGGCTCCGACCCGAACCCCTGGCACATCCGCCGATCCCGCCTCGGGGGAGAAGACGCGGATCGGCTTGTGTTTCCCTGCGAACAGCTCCTTTCGTGTTCGAGCCAGAAGGTTCGTCTTCCTGGCCCGGCGGTCAGGCGGCCCCGACCGTCCGGGTTTGCGTCGTGTCTTCCTTCGCGGCCGTTCCCAGCGTCAGCAGGAACGGAATCGGCAACCGTCGGCGATACTGATGCACATTCACGAACCCGGCCTGCCGGAACAGTTCCCGGAATTGCCGGGCGGAGCAGTGCCGCACCTCGCCTTCCTTCCAGGGCACATACACCTCGAAGATCAACCAGCCCAGGGGCCGATCCCGGTCGCCGTCGATGAGCAGGAGCCGACCGCCGGGCCGAAGCACCCGGTGCATCTCCGCCACGACCCGCTCCTGGTCCGGGTAATGGTGGAAGCTGTGGCTGCACGTCACGGCGTCGAAGCTGTCGTTCCGGAACGGCAGCCGCCCGCTGTCGCCGCGGACGATGGCGGCGCGATCCGGCCAGGTTCGGAGGCGTCGGACGGCCTGGGCCGTCATCTTCTCGCTGAGATCCAGCCCCACTACCTCCACACCGGGACAGCGGACCAGGACCTCGGCAAGAAACAACCCGGTGCCGCAGCCGATGTCGAGCAGCCGACCCGTCCGCAGGTGCAAGTGCCGAAAAAGCAGCTCGTGGGACGGTCGGAAGAACGCCGCCTGAAGCCAGCTTTGATCGTAGCTGTCGCTCCAGGCATCGAACTGGGCCTGAGCTTGTTGCGTCTGGTAGGCCACGCTTGCTTGTCCTCCAGGCTCGGGGCCACAGTTCTCGGCTCTCGACGTTTGCTTGGTGGTGCAATTGCGATGCCAGATTTTCGGCCAGATCGACCAGAGCAAGGCAAGTCCGTCCTAAGTTATGGGAGTATAAGAAATTGCAACGGTCCGCTCGCACTCGTCGAAGCGGAAATGCTGGCTGGGAATCCCCTCGGTTTTGTAAGGACGACCGGAGTTTTTGTAACTTTTGCTCCAAGCCGCTAGGATGGCCTCGTCCTTATTCGGTGCGCCGTGTCTTCCTACGCACGGCTGGGCTTGCCGGGTGCGCCGGACGAATCGGAGGGCCTCATGAGCGATTTTGCCCGCCTGGAACAGGAACTCGATATCGCCCTCGCTGCCATTCCGCTCATCGACCCGCACTCGCACATCAACCCGCTGGCCCCGACGGCCCGGAGCTTGGATGATTTGTTGGGCTACCACTACTACACGGAACTGGCCCACTCGGTCGGCCTGGCCAAGGATGTGCTCAGCCCGGAAGTGCCGCCCAAAGAGACCGTCCGCCAGGTGCTTCGGCACCTGGAGCGGTTCGACAACACCGTTCAGTACACCTGGTTTCTGCACATCGCCCGGGAGTTTCTCGGGTTCGACGGCTCACGGGTCGGCGAACGGGATTGCGACGCTCTTTGGGATGCCGCCGAGAAAGTGTTTTCCCGACCTGACTGGGAAGCCGAAGTGCTGCGGAGAAGCAACGTCGAGAAGATTTTCCTGACCAACGATTTTGACGACCCGCTCACCGGCTTCGACACCCAGCGCTATGTGCCCTGCCTGCGGACCGATGATCTGGTTTTCCATCTCGACAAGCCGACCGTCCGCAGTCGGCTGGCTGAGGCGACCGGCATCGAGGTTGGCGACGCCTACGGGCTTCGCCGGGCTATCGGCAAGCTCTTCGAGCATTTCGTCCGCCACGATGCGAGGGCCTGTGCCATTTCCTTGCCGCCGCGCTTCTCTCCCATGCCCGTTTCCAGCGACGCCTTGTCTTCCGCCCTGCGCGACCCGGACCAGTCGGCGGTGCGGGCCATGGGCGTCTTCTGGATGCTGGCCGAGTTCTGCCGTGATTTCCGCCTGCCGTTCGACCTCATGATCGGCGTCAATCGCGGCGTCTACCAGCACGGCGTCTACCAGGGGCAGGACCTGTTCGACCAGCGGACCTCGCTCATCCTCTACGCCGACCTGTTCAACGCCTTCCCGGACGTGACTTTCTGCGTTTCGATCCTCAACAGCGGGCAGAGTCAGGAACTCGTGGCATACACCTGGATTTTCCCCAACGTCGTGACCAGCGGGCACTGGTGGTACGCCAACATCCCGGCGTTCATCGAAACCGACCTCCGCGCCCGCCTTCAGGCCGTGCCCAAGACGAAACAGCTGGGATATTACAGCGACGCCTATAAGCTGGAGTTCATCCTGCCGAAGTACGCCATGTATCGGCGGGTGCTGGCGCGCTGCCTGGCCCGGGACTTCGTCGTGGAACGCGGCTGGTCGGTGGCGGAGGCGGTGGAGCTGGCCCGACTGCTGCTGCGGGACAACGCCCGGCGGATCTTTCGGCTCGATGGGACAACGGGATCGGTCCTAGTGAACGGATGATGGATCAGGTCTTCCTCCAGAAGTGTTTGCACACGGCCCAGCAGGCCGCCCGGCGGGGAGCGGAAGTGCTGGACGCCTGGCGACGGCGGATCAGTGTCCGGGAAAAAGGCCGCTTCGACCTTGTGACCGAAGCCGACCTCGCCTCTCAGGAAGCCATTCGCCAGACGCTGGCCCGGGAATTCCCCGATTTTGCCTTTCTGGGCGAGGAAGGCGGCAGCGTCGGCCAGGCCGGGCAGCCGACCTGGATCGTCGATCCGCTCGACGGCACGACCAACTACGTCCATCAGGTGCCGTTTTATGCCGTGTCGATTGCCCTGGCTGTCGAGGGCGAAATCCTGGTCGGCGTGATTCTCGATCCCTGTCGCAACGAGATGTTTCACGGCGCGCGGGGGATGGGAGCGTGGCTGGGAAGCGACCCGCTGCGGACCACCAACGCCGATTCGCTGGAAGAAGCCTTGATTTCCACCGGCTTTCCGCCCGATCTGCGGGGCAAGGAATACGTGCTGGAAAGCTGGCGGAAGCTGTCGCTGAAGGCCCGCTCCCTGCGGCGGACAGGTTCGACGGCCCTGAACCTGGCCTATGTCGCCGCCGGTCGCAACGACGGTTTCTGGACCCATCACGCCTTTGCCTGGGACTGCGCTGCCGGGGCCTTGCTCGTCCGCGAAGCCGGGGGCGTCGTCAGCCATCTCGACGGCACCCCTTACGATCTTCACCGCTGCGAGATCGTTTCCTCCAACGGGCCGTTACATCCCGCGTTGTTGGCCGAGCTGGCGTCCTGAATTTGGTCGGTTCCCCCCGCGATCATCTTTTGCTCTCGGAATCGGCAACGGGACCTGCGACCCTAAGGCGAATCGCCTCGGCGTTTCAGAAAAACACTTTTCCGTTGGCGAGATTCCGACCCGAAGGGTCTCATTTTAAACCGGAACCCGAGAAGGATCATTTTCACCGTTTCAGTAGCCCTTGGCCCGAGGTGCGTCCCATGTCCATTCACTTTGCCTGCCCGAAGTGCAACCTGAAGTTCAATGCAAAAGCCGGTTCCGTGTCCTTGATTGGCGGTGAGGATCGGCGGCGAATGGACGTCGTTTCTGCGTCGGCTGGGCATCAGCGTTATCTTGCGGGCCGGGAAGCCGTCGGCTAGGCGAGGCGGTCAAGGCGGTAGTATGCCATCGCGGACTTGCTTGGCCAAAGCAAGCTACCCTGCACGCCCCGCAGCATAACACCAAAACGGAGTCAGCACCACCGCCATTAGTTCATTACGTCCTGAAGAGTCTTTTGCCGGTATAACTTCTAAGTAAATCATGGAGTTTCTCGATATCGTCCTTAGTGGGGATCTCAAGCGTAGTCCAGAAGCTCAAGCCGGTATTGCTTCGCTGGATCTGTTTAATCTTAGCAATGGCGAAATGCTTAGAAACCATGGCCTTAAGGTCTTGGGGGGATAGTTTTTCCTCGGTGTAGCCGCACAGCACGTATGCGCCTTGCAGTTTATATACCACCCAGTCCTGGCCCTGCAACGCCACAAAATTCCGTACGTCATTGAGGATTGCATCAAAATCCAGGATGGTTCTTATTGGTACAGGGCTGTCGCCGAGAGGCCCTCGGATGCTTCCTGCCAGGGCCTCGAGATCGCCTTCTTTTGCCGCCACATCAAGATAAGCTTGGGCCTCGGCCGCTTCTTTGGGCAACCCGCCTGTGCCTCCTACGAATGTCCATAAATGCTGAAAGAACTGCAACGTGCAGCTGGCATCGAGTACCTTTAAGCCGTGGGACTCGGCAATTTGGCGCTCTTCTTCAGAGAGCGTCATGCCTGGACGCAAAAGAAGGAGTTCTGCTGCCAGCCCGCCCAACCGCCTCCGAATTTCCGCCGCCTGCCGAATTTGGGAGGTAATTCCCTCAACCCGCTTGTCCTCGCGCCGCCGAAGCTTGCAATCAATGATTAGTAATCGCCCGCCATGGTTTGCCACTAAATCCACTTCTAGAAGTGTCTTATCTCCGACCCACAACCGGCAGTTCCTCGCTACCTGCTTGATTCCTAACGCTAGGAGCGAAGCTGCGACAAACCGCTCAAAGAGCACTCCAAGTTGGTCTTGACTGGGTAAGTTGCAAGCTTTGAAGGCTTCTTGCCAGTTCCAGTTATGTGCGCGAGCTTGTCTGACCAAGTCAGCTACGCGCAAGTGGTGAGGTTTCTCGGTTGTCCATGTTCCATTGGCTGGCTTCCATTGGCAGCCGACGAGCGCTTCGACCGGTATGTCGTCCGTCACATCAAGCGGCACATCGAAAGGCTCGGTTTGCACTCCATCAGGACCGCGCGTGAGTCGATACCACTCATCTCCCCGCAACTCTCGATAAACGACTTCGGTTTCTGGCAGATCAAGGCAATCAAGCACACCCGCGAACATCAACTTAAGTCCTCCCGTGGCGTTTACTATGAGCCGCTGTCCGGGAAACTTAGCCCGCCAGGCACGCAATTGTGCCCGCACGGCCTGAGGCTGAATCAACGGGTCCCGGTCCCCTGCGAGTACGGCAGCAGGTTGCTGCTGGCCAGAGAGGTGCACTTGGACGTGTGGATATAGATCGTAGCACAAGCGCGCTAGGCCCATGGCAGGGGCCAGTGATCGCTTCTCGTCGCTGGTGTGGTAAATACACAGGTGGTTCACTCCTCCCCGGTGCTTGTGCCAGTACACGAGCCCTTGAATGTTGGGCCAGAGTTGCTCGCTAGCCAAAACTGCCATTGCCACGGGCCGGCCGCTCATGGTTGTCTCTCCTGGCGTTGAGCCGCGGTCTGGCTGCGCCGCTTAGGCGGAACAACTTTCCCTAACGCTGGCAGTCAAGTTCCTGGAGCACCCGTCTAATTGTGTGGAACCACGCCACGAGTGTGACCGCGGATTCATCTGGGATAGAACCTTGTCCACGCGATGTGCATTAGCCTCAAGCCTGTCATCAAACCCATGCGACGCAACCGAAACAGTGACTTTCCATGAGCATAACCTGGAGATATTCGAACCGCAACTAACGGCTAGCTTGGTGCCGACGGCTCAGCTGCTCTGACCAAAGTCACCCAATGTAGTCGAGTGCCGTGCAAGCCCTCAGGTCCAAAGGCAAATACTAAACGAAATCAGTAGCGAAGCCAAATGCAGGTTGTCAGGCTGGCTATGGCGTGCCGCATCGCAAGGCTGCTGGCTCTGCGGCCGATGCCTTGGCCAAGCAATGGAGCGCCGCCACCATGGCCATACGCTGACCGTGCTCTACTTTCTGACGCTGCTGATCTTCGTGCCGTGGAGTCGGATGAGTTTCCTGGCCATCCTCATGATCATCGGAGGCGCGCTGCTGTTCCTCGTGGGGTTGGCGCTCAGCATCTTCCGGGAACGGCTG
>JANWWR010000191.1 GCA_025055835.1 Gemmatales bacterium
CTACGGAGCGGCTTGCAGGCGGCCCTGGAGTTGATCGAGTCGCTGGCGGGCTGCTTCGACATGGCGGGAACCCTGAACCGCGACGGCCCGCTGAAGCGTCTCGGCGGCCAGGCTCAGTTCGCCGCGTTCAATCCAGACCTCGGCCAGCGCGAGATACGTTTCGCAGAGTCGATCAGCCAGGCGTTCCGAGGCCGCTTTGAGCCATTGCGGATTGGCTTTGATCGCTTCCAGAAGCCGATACGCCTCGGCTCCTTCGGGCAGATCGCCATACTGGGTGGCCAGCACGGCGCAGCGGTCCAGACAGCATAGATGGTGCTGGGCGTCGAAGTCCCGTCGAGCCTGGGCCAGCATCTCCGCAGCTTCCCGCCGACGCCGAGCCGTCTTCACCTCCGGCCGCTCAATGAGCTTGGCATGCCAGGCGGAAGCATCCAGGGCTGCCTGCGTTCCGGCGTATCGGGCCATGAGCGCTTCCAGCCGATCCACGGTCTGGAGCGGATCCACGCGTTCCGCCTGGCTGTGAATCTGAGCCAGTTCCCTGCGGGCGTGGTTCTCGATCTCCTGGAGCTGCCGCTTCGCCAGCACCTGCACGGGCCGCTGTCGGTCGTCCTCCAACACTGACTTCAGCAGCACGACGGCCTTGGGATACTCCCCGGTCTGCACGAGTCGGACCGCTTCCTGCTGGGCGTTGACCATCCATTGCGGATTGTCGAGGGCGGCCAGGGCGTCGCCGAGTTGTTCCCGCAGGCGGGCGGCATCGACGTAGCCTTCGAGGGTTTTGAGGATGCGGCCATCGGGACCGGCGACGATGAGCGTGGGATAACCCTGGAGTTGCAGCACCTCGACGAGCCGTTTCTCGCGATTGCCGTCGAGTTTGACCGGCACGAAGCGTTCGTTGAGCAGCCGGACGATTTCCGGATCGCGAAAGGTGGTCACGTCCAGCTTCTTGCAGTAGGTACACCATTCCGTGGAGAAATCGAGGAACAGGGGCAGACCGGCTCGCTGGGCCTCGGATCGGGCCGAGCCGTACTCATACCGCCAGCGGATTTCCTGGGCCGAGATCGGAGCGGAGACGCCGATCATCAGCACGCCGACGAACGCCAGACGAAGGGCAGAAGCGAACATGGTCCACCCGTCCTTTTTCGAGTCAAGCCCGCGGATGAGCACGGCGATAGCTGTCGTGCAATCGCGAGGTCGTCAGATGGGTGTACACCTGGGTCGTGCTCAGATTGCGATGGCCGAGCAGTTCCTGCACGCTGCGAATGTCCGCGCCGCGGTCCAGCAGATGCGTGGCGAAGCTGTGGCGCAGGGTGTGCGGCGTGGCTCGGACATTCAGCCCGGCCTGGAGCAGATACTTGCGGAGCAATCGGCCGACGCTCCGCACCGTCAGCCGGGTACCCCGCAGATTGACAAATACCGCCTCGGTCTGCCGATTGAGCGAAGCCAGCAATTGCTCCCGCGTTTGCAGCCAGGCTTGCAGGGCCTTGAGGGCGGGTCGGCCCAGCAGGGCGAGGCGTTCCCGCTTCCCTTTGCCGCGCACCGTGGCCACGGCGGCATCGAGGTCCACATCTTGAACATTCAAACCGACCAGCTCGCTGACCCGCAGTCCCGCCGAGTAGAGCGCTTCGAGGATGGCTCGATCCCGCACACCCAAGGGCGTATGTCGCGGCGGGGTTTCGAGCAGGGCGGTCAGGTCGGCTTCGGTCAGGAAATTGGGCAGCTTGCGCTCCTGGCGCGGACCTCGCAGCGTCTCCGCCGGGTTCTCCCGCACCTGACCGTTCCGCAGCAGATAGCGGAAGAACGAGCGGATCGCCGCCAGACGCCGGGCCGTCGTCGTCTTGGCGTAACCCTGTTCGTGCAGCCAGGCCAGATAGGCCCGTACCATGCGCGTGGACACACGATCCACCTCGCCCGCTCCCTGCTGGCGGAAGAAGTCCAACGCCTGGGTCAGGTCTTCGCGGTACGATTTCACGGTCAACGCCGAGGCGTTGCGTTCCACGCTGAGATACCGCAGAAAATCGGCGAGAGCCTGCTGCATCGGCATTACCATTCCGTGATGCGGGGATCCGCTCCCTGGCGGTCGCGGCTCGAACGGTCCTCGTCCGTTCCCTGGCGGTCGCGGCTCGAATGGCCTTCGTCCGTTCCCTGGCGGTCGCGGCTCGGATCGCCTTGTTTCTGCTCGGCAATCTGCTGCCGGGCTTTTTCCGTCAGCACGGCCGCGTCGAACCAGTTGAAATTGAGGGCCGGGTCCGCCGCCCAGCACCGGAATGCCTCGATCAACTCGGCCCCGCTTCCGTCGTCGTACACGAACACATAGCGATGGTCCGCCTTGAGCAAGGCCAGCACGTTGAGTTCGCGGCGCACGCGGCATTCCTCCCTGGCCCGATGTCCGAGAATTCCTCGGTCCCGCGTTGTAGTATCGTCCACGCACTGCCGACTCCTTCGTCTTGCCGTTCCGACTCGGCCCGGAACTTTTCCCCGGACAACGCAGGGCCGTTACAGTTTCCCAGGGACCTCGCCAAGCGGGCAGACTTGGTTGAACGTGCCCACGGATGTGCTCGAAATGCTGGATTTTTCGGGAAAATTGTCTCAAGTCAGATCGCGGAGACTGCGCAGGCCGAGCGGCTCCCGGCTCAGCAGCGGTTCGCCGGCGGCGGTGCCGATGGCCCAGCCCCAGTAGCGGGCCTGGTCGCGCACCTTGTCGATCACCGTCGGCTGGCCGTCCGGTCGGCCCTCCAGGAATTGCGATGGGTAGCACCGCAGCGCTTGCAGTTTCGTCTCCAGATGCTCGCTGATGTCCACGACGACACTGGGCTGCGGATGGATGCGCAGATGCACGCTGAAGTAATACAAAATCCGGGAAGGCAGATGCGGTTCGCCGGGCAGATCGGTCTTGGTCAGCTTGGCCCAGAAGCGGGCGGCCTCGACGAGCGAACTGGCGGCGACGTGATCGGGATGGCTGTCTTCCCAGTACGGTGCGAACAAAACGCGGGGCCGCGTCAGCCGGATCACCCCGGCCAGTTTCGCCCGGGCTTCGAGATCGTGGACGAGTCGGCGATTGGTCAGGCCGAGGTTGTCCCGCCAGTCGAGCCGCAGCACCGCCGTCGCCGCTGCCGTCTCCCGACGACGCACCTCCGGCGAGCCGAACGGCGTCGGTTCCCCGTCGGTCAGGTCGAGCACGCCGACACGGAACCCCTGCGACTTCAGCAGGGCCAGCGTACCGCCGACGCCGATCTCGGCATCGTCAGGATGAGCGGCGATCACGAGGAAATCGAGCATGGCCAAGAAGAAGAAAACCCGCGTCAACCTGCGGAAAAAGCACTACAAGCCGCCCCGCGAACACGGCTGGACCCGGCAATACCACCAGCACGGTTTCGCCGAGGGGGATACCGTTCCCAGCGAGGAGCGGGTCCGGCCTCGCGGCGAACTGTCCCGCAAACGGACCATTGTAACCGAGGAGGACACCGCCGCCGAGCCACCCGACGGCGAAATCCCCGCCGTCATGCCCGCCGTCGATCCGGAGCAATGTCTTCCCGGCCGGGTGCTTCGCGTCCTTGGACTGCAAAGCGTCGTCGCCGCGGAGGACGGCCGAGAATACCGCTGCGTCGTCCGGGGACTGCTCCGCAGCCTGACCATTGACGAACGCAACATCATCGCCCCCGGCGACCAGGTCTGGTTCCGCCCCGTCAGCAAGGACGAGGGCATGATCGAACGTATCGGGCCGCGGCATGGGCTGCTCACCCGTGAGTCCCGCGGCAAGGAACACGTCATCGTCGCCAACGTGGACCAACTCGTCATCGTCGCCTCGGTTCGGCAACCGGAACTCAAGCCCCACCTCATCGACCGCTACCTCGCCAGCGCCGAACAGGGCGGCATCCGCCCCATCCTCTGCCTCAACAAAATCGACCTGGCCGATCCGGTCGAATTCCAATGGCTCATCGGCATGTACAGCCAACTCGGCGTGCCCGTGCTGCTGACCAGTGCCACGACCGGACAGGGAATCGCCTGGCTGAAGGATTTGTTGATCGGCAAGCAGACGGTGTTCGCCGGACAAAGCGGCGTCGGCAAGTCGTCCCTGCTGAACGCCATCCAACCGGAACTGGGTCTGCGGGTCGCCGAGGTGAGCGAAGCCACCGAAAAAGGCCGACACACCACCACGACCACGCAACTGATCCAACTGGACATCGGCGGCTGGGTGGTGGACACGCCCGGCATCCGGCAATTCTCCCTGTGGAACATTCTGCCTGAGGAAGTGGAAGGGCTGTTCGCCGAGATGCGGCCCTACGTCCGCTTCTGCCGCTTTCCCGATTGCAACCATCTGGAAACCGCCGAGGGCTGCGCCGTCCGAGAAGCCGTCCGACTCCATCGCATGGCCGCGCAGCGCTACGAAAGCTACGTCGGCCTGTTTCTCGGCCACGCTCTGGATTAGCAGTCGCCGGTCCTTTCCGCCTTCGCAACCTCCTTGGAGCCAGCAGCTTCCGGCGACCGGCCTCTTCCATTCCTTGCCTTGGCTGCCTAGACTGGAAATGACTTGGAAGTTTCTCGCCCCTCGAGGAACTCGCGGCATGATCGTCGTCACATGCCCCTGTGGACAGGTTCTGCGGGCCTCGGAGGCCTTCGCCGGCACGAAGGTGACGTGTCCCAGGTGCCGCAAGGCCGTCACGATTCCAGCCACGCCGTCCAGCAGCGAACCGACCGACGGACCCCAGACCGCCACGGCCCCGCTCGTCGATCTCAAAGCCACGGTGTCCGATTCCTGACAAAATCGGTGTCACGTTTCTTTCCCCTCGAAAGGCCGGAAGAGGTCGAAGGCTGACAGCGGAAAGCCTTCGCCGGCCTTCACCGTGTTGCCGTAGAACTCCTCGGCCGAGGCCATCTCAGCGTGCCAGTTCGCCTCCACCGGGTCGCTCGGCTCCGCAGACCGCTCGGAGTCCGGTTCGTCCTGCCGCTCCTCATCTGCCTCCGGCCTCTCCGCCTGCTGCCGATCCTTAAGCAGATAGTTTAATCGCTGAATCAATTCCTCAACCGGCATCGTGATTCGCTTGCCACGCAAACATGCGGCCTCGATGCCATCCAGCGATTTATCCCGGTGCGTCGCCCGGCGATGCTCGGCAATCGTCGCCAGGTTCTCATCCCGTGCCTTTAACAACCGCTCCACGGTGCGCAACAAATGGACAAGCAAACGCTGATCGTCCACTTTGTCGATGAGTTGAAACGCCTTAAACAGCACGGCTTCATGCTGTTTGTGCGATTTCCATAAGGCGGCAAGATAATCCTCCCGGCTGGCTTCGTCCGCCCAGCGCTTTTTGATCTGGCGAATGTACAACTGCACCGAGCGTTTGCCG
>JANWWR010000092.1 GCA_025055835.1 Gemmatales bacterium
TGAAATCTTCGATGACCTGACCCGGCGTGCTGGACAGACTCGGCGAAGCGGAGCCGAGAAGAACCAGTCCCGCCACCGACAACCACGCCACCAAACGGAAGAGCCGGAGCCTCATGCGTGCCGTCATAGCAGACCTCGAAAAATCGTCGGGAATGCGTGGAGACTGAAAAACCGGCATTGGAACTTAGCATAAAGTACCTGGGAGGACTTCACCAGGTTTCAAGCAGCGTCGCCCATATTCGGATCGGAACGTAAAATCTCTAGGCGAGCGTTCTCTATGAGCCGAGGGCGTGAGCGCTGAAGGCAGAGCGACCCGACGGCGTGAGCGTTCAAGACTCGGCGCGCCGACGGCGTGAGCGCTGAAGGCAGAGCGAGCCGACGGCGTGAGCCTTATAGACTTGGCGAGCCGACGGCGTAAGCCGTCGGGTGCACCTGGGTACACCAGGCAGCTCACGCTGCCCGCTCGCTCTAGGTTCACCCTCGCTGACGCTTCGGGTTTCAGGGGCGCCGACGGCGTGAGCCTTATAGACTCGGCGAGCCGACGGCGTAAGCCGTCGGGTGCACCTGGGTGCACCAGGCAGCTCACGCTGCCCGCTCGCTTTACACGCTGCCTGCTCGTTTTACACGCGTACACCTAAAACCTGCTCGAATGACCTATGACCCGGAAACGGGATTACTACGAAGTCCTCGAACTGAGCCGCGACGCCGACCAGGACCAGATCAAATCCGCCTACGTGCGTCTGGCCCGGAAGTATCATCCCGACTTTAACCCCGGGGATGAAACCGCCGAGGCCAAGTTCAAGGAAGTGACCGAAGCCTACGAAGTGCTCAGCGACCCGGAGAAACGCGCCCGCTACGACCGCTACGGTCATGCCGGCATGGAGGGCGATGGGCCGGGCGGATTCCACGGACCGAGCGTCGATCCTTTCGATCTGTTCGCCCAAATGTTTGGCATGGCGGGTCTGGGGCGACGCGGCCCGCAGGCCGGTCAGGATATTCTCGTCGAGGTCGAAATCGACCTGCTCGAAGCCGCCACGGGAACCACGCGGACCGTGGAAGTGGACCGGGCGGAACGCTGCGGCGAATGTCAGGGCAGCGGAGTGCGTCCCGGCTCCCGGCCCGTGACCTGCCCCCGTTGTCGCGGCATGGGAGTGTTCATCCAGCAGGCCGGCTTCTTCCAGATGCAGACGACCTGCCGGGCCTGCGATGGCAAAGGCACGGTCATCCGCGATCCCTGTGACCGGTGCCGCGGCTCCGGCATGGTCGAGGTGCGCCGGCGAATCGAGGTGCAGATTCCGCCCGGCGTCGATACCGGCACTCGGGTCCGGGTGCGGGGTGAAGGTGATGCCGGCGAGGCCGGGGCACGGCGGGGCGACCTGTTCGTTCAGATCCGGGTCCGGGAGCATCCGCTCTTCCGCCGCGAAGGGCCGCATCTTATCTGCACCGTACCGGTCAGTTTCACCCAGGCCGCTTTGGGCGCGGAAATCGAAGTGCCGACGCTTCAGGGCCGCGAAAAGATCTCCTTGCCGAGAGGAACGCAGTACGGCCATCAGATTCGCCTGCGGGGCAAGGGCATGCCGGACTTGCGCGGCCGGGGAAGCGGCGACCTCATCGTGCAGATCGTCATCGAGGTGCCCCGCAAGCTCACGAAGCGCCAGGAAGAATTGCTGCGGGAATTGGCTCAGATCGAACAGAAAAACGTCACACCGCAGCAGAAAAGTTTCCTCGAACAGTTGAAAGACTGGTGGGGAAAAGGCACGGACACTCCCAAGACCTGATGCTCCTTGGCCCTCAGACGCGAGAGCCACGGAGCAGGACCGCATGGGAAAGGGCATGGCATGGGGGCCGGTCAGTTCGATGTGCTTGTCATCGGCGGCGGGTGCGCGGGACTGAGCGCGAGCATCGGACTGGCCAAGGCCGGGTTTCACGTCGCCGTCGTCGAGGCAGCCCCGTTTCCCGGCGCGGAGAACTGGTCCGGCTGCGTGTATTTCACCGAGAACCTGGCCCATCCATCGCTCTTGGGTCCGGAGGCGGTTGAAGAACTCGCCTGGGAACGCCGTCTGGTGGAGCGTGGCTTTTTCCTTTCAGACGGTTACAGTCTCTTCGGCATACGTTACCGTGATTCCGAGGCGTTTCGCCATTGCTACACGGTCTTGCGGCCGATCTTCGACCAGCACCTCGCCCACTTGGCTGTCCAACAGGGTGTCGTCGTCCTGAACAACACCACCGCGGAAAGTCTGATCCGCGACGGCGAACGAGTCATCGGCGCAGCCACCCATCGGGGACCGATCTATGCCGACCTGACGTTTCTGGCCGAGGGCGACGCCTCGCATCTGGTCACGCGAGAGGGGCTGGAACGTCCAGTGCCGACCGACGGCAAACCGAGTTTTCTGCACGGCATCAAACAGGTGATCGAACTGCCGCCCGAAGCCGTCGAGGCGAATTTCGGCCTCGGTCCAGACGAAGGAGCGGCCTACGAAATCGTCCTCCGCAACGGCACGCTCAAGGGGCGACGGCTGCATCTGAACATGGGCGGCTTCCTCTACACGAATCGGCAAAGTCTGTCCATTGGCCTGGTGCTGCCGGCCGAACATCTGGCCCGCAATTTCGATGGCGATCCGCATCTGCTGCTGGAATGGTTTGAGAGTCTGCCGCCAGTGCAACGCTGGTGCCGAGGAGGACGCCGCAGCGTCTACGGAGCGAAACTGATCCGCGGCGGCGGAGCGAAGGACATTCCCCATCTGGTCAGCGACGGCTTGGCCGTTGGTGGAGCGGCGACCGCCATCGGCACGGATTTCCCTTATCCGAACTACACCGGCCCGGCGACGCGGATGGGGCTTCTGCTCGTCGAGGCCGCCAAGGCCATCCGAGCCGAAGGAGGCAGCTTCACCGAGGCCGAATTGCAGCGGCATTACGTTCAGCCGCTCCAGCAGACTCGCGCCTGGAAGGACGTCGAGTTCCTCCGCCGCTGGCCGAGCTACGTCGAACGGACCCAGTGGTTCTTCGACGGCAACGTGGAGACGACGCTGAAGACCGCTTACGTCTGGACCCGGCCCCGTCGCTGGAACCGCAGCCGCGTTCTGGATTTTGCACGACTGCTGGTGGAACAGTTCGGCCCCGAACGGTGGTTGAAACTCAGGGAGGACTGGACGGCCCTCCGGAAGGCCCTTCGTTTCAAGCACATCACCGGACGACCCGCGGTGGGACGCCTGCTCCTGCACGGCTGGCTGAACGCCTTCCGGGACTTGGTCGGCCTGCCGCGAGTCGGGGTGCCCGCGGCGGGGGAGATTCGCTTCGAGTATTGGGTTGGCGCGGAGAATCGGGGACCGGAGCCTTTGCGGGCTCCGCTCGCACAGGCAACACCGGAGCCCTTACGGGCTCCGCTCGCCGGGGAGAATGTGCCGTGGTTTGTGCGCCGCTGGGTGCGACGGTTTTTGCCTGTGCTGGCCGCCTCGGCCCGCCGCGTTTACACCAACGATGACGAGCCACTCGAAAGCAAGCTCCGCAACGCTCTGGCTCTCCTGTTTCGGCAGGTCAATCTCCTCGACTTCCTCATCGCTGCTTTCGCCGGAGTCGGAATCGCCCTGTTGGCCTTAATCCTTGCCGGTCTGCGGTTTGTTAAAAGTCGGCTCGGTCTGGCCACGAACTTCGCGGGGGTCGGGCACCTCGGCGATTACGAAAAAGCGAGAAGCGGCGTCGGCGATTTGACCCGGCTTCGAGAGACGGCGGCAGCGAACTGGGAACAGCGTCTCGGCGAATTGCACTACGATGCCCCGGCCCGGTCGCACATTCACGTCCACTGGCCGACCCGGCTCGACAAACGCTTCGAGATCGTCCAAGACGGCTTATGGCACGTCTGCCCCGCTCATGTTTATGAGGCCCGACCGGGACCGCAGAACCAGCTTCAGATCATCGTCAACCACGAAAACTGCATCAAATGCGAAACCTGCTGGCGGACCACGGACGCCGTGGACTGGGGCCGAGATGGCCGACATCGCTTCATCTACCCGGTGGCCTCTCCCGCTTCGCTCCGCGTTCAGCAGGCAGCCGACCGAGCCGCTTCCACGTCGCCATCGCTTCCCAGTCAGTCGGGGCCTTGGCCGGAGCAGGCAAATCCCGCCGTCCCTTCCAAAATCGGCAGCCTCATCGAAGTTCTCGACCGCCAGTTTCAGGCGCTGGCTGAGGCCCTGTACGAAGAGCCGCGCACCGTGGATGCCGCACGGGCGGATTACTTGATCCGCCTCGGCCACTATGCCGAGCAAGTCGCTCAGGAACTGGCCGTGCTCTTGCCCCCTCCCCCTTCCTCTTTCACCGAGCATCCAGAACAAAAAAGCCAGCGCGGGACCGATACTTTGCCTTTCGGAATCATCCGCGACATTGCGGCGCGGACCGGACGAGTCACCCACTGGCTTCGGAATCGAAAATATGCCTGGGCCGTCGCCGAGGCACGTCAGATTCGCCAGCACCATCTTGATGGGCTTCGGCGACTGCTTGGGCATAGCCGAAGGCTGACGCCGTCCGCTCGCCGGGAGCTTGAAGACCAACGGGAGGTAATCCGCCACAGCCTCGACGAAATCCTACCAGACGCCATATGGCGAAGCTTGGAACCGGAAGGCACCCGACACGAGGGCATCACCCCGCGATTGGCTCCGCATCAGGAGCAGGCGTTACTCGATCTCGCCGCCTCAGTCCCGAGATGGCAGCCCGGCGAAAAGGTGTCACCTCACCCCCGCCGAAAGGCGCTCCTGGCGGAACTGGCCGCTCGGGACCCCTCGCTGGCCTACCGCGTTTCCTCCCATCTGCTGGCGCGAGACCTCGCCGGTGTCCCCGCGGATTCGGTCTGGCTGGCGCTTGGCGTCGTTTCCGAGGAAGAAAACCGACGCGAGTCCAGCTCCGTCACCGCCTGGTTCGTTCCGGAAGCGGAGCGGACATTCCTTCTGGTGGGCGATCATCTCATTGAAGCCTCTCCGGATGCACCGCGCATTCAACACCAGCCTCTCGCACCGCTGGGTCTGCGGGGAGCCGGTTTGCAGAAGATCGTGCTTGATGCCGCCAAGCCGCTGCCTGCACCGCAACCGGGACTGCGACACGCCTGGCAACTGCTGGCCTCCGCCGACCTGATCGCGATGGCCCACGGCATGGCCGACACCCTCGTCCGCCGAGCCACGGAGCACGCCTCGACCCGCGTGCAATTCCCTGGACTCTACAGCGACGACGAAGCCCGAGACACCATCGCCAAGTTCGGCGCGGTCAAAAAGCTGCTCGCACAGATGGCCTGCCGTCGCCAACTGCTCGATCTGTTCGACGGTCTGTCCCCAGAGAATTCGTCGGATGGTTCGCCAGAATCGCGGCTGATGCTGTTGAAGGCTCTCTCTGCCGATCTGCTCGGCACCGCGCCGGGCAGTTTGTCCTACAACGCCGGTCAGATTTTCGGCGGAACCGGATATTCGGAAGATGACATCCTCGCCAAGTTCTATCGGGATGCCGCGGCCTTCCGCTATCTCGGACCTTCCAATCCGTCGCTCTGGCTTCGGCACGGTCGGCAGTTGATCGAAAACGGCCACCTTTCCGAGTGGCCGGACGAGGTTCACCTGTTCGACCGGATCGCCCAGCGCAAAGCTCTGCTGGTCGAACTGGAGCAAATGCGGTTGTGCCGCAACCGGCTGCGGGCCGCCGTGAACTGCCTGCGGCACCAGGCTTCCGCGTCCCGGGATGACCAACTTCTCATGGCCCTGGCTCGGCTCGATGTCGGGCTGCTGGCGGCTAAGGGATTGCTGCTTGATCTGCATCGGCGTCTGGAACGGGCTGAGCCGGTGGAGGTCGAAACCGCTCTGCTGCAATGCTGGGTGGACGAAGTGATCGGCCAACTGTGCCAGCTCGAGGAGCGGCTGCGGACGGCTCAGGCCGTGCCGCTCATCTCCGATACGCGGGATCGCCAGGTCGAAAAGCCGACCACCCGGGAATATGAGCTGCTCCTGGCCACACCGTTGCCCTACGACACCGGCGATTATTTGGTCAAACCTGCGGATTTCACTGCTCCACGACTGACGCCGGAACTCGCCGCCTGCGACGTCGGACTGAAAGAACTCGATGATCGCTATCGCCAGCTTTTCCACGAACAGTTCGGCAGGCCTCGGGACGGCAAGCCGTTTGAACGCTGGCTGGAAGATCGTCATTGCCCGGCCAACGAAGACCTCGACTTTTTACGGCAGCACGGTTGCTTCCGTTTTCTGATCCCCAAGGACCTTGGCGGCGAGGGCCTGCGCAAGGCCGATTACTACTTGATGGTTCAGAACGCCCAGCGGGAGGCCGACGTCGCCACCGCCCTGACAATCCAGGTCAACGCCAGCCTCGGCACCACGCCGATTTTCCTGGCCCGCTTCAAGGACATTCCCAAGGCCAAGAAAGAACTGGCCGCCTTTGTCGCCGATCACGCTTTTCATCAACACATTGAGGCCGAACTTCAAAAAATCCAGGCTTGCAACAACATCGCCGAGGTGCGTCGGGGCTTCGAGGGCCTGCGAGAAACCGTCGAGAAGCGGATCCTCGGCGTGACGGCGGTGCGGGTCGTGTGTCACCGCTTTGTCACCGCCTGGACCAACCTGGGCCGGGCGATGCGGGAATACGATGTGACCGGCTGCCGGGCCGAACTGCGTCATGCCGCCGAGGGTTGGCATCATGCCTGCGCTGTTGCTCCCGATCTGCTCGCCGAACTGGATCGTCGGGCCGAGGCCTGTGATTTCTTCTTGCGGCTGATCGCCTCCGGCCAGATCTCAGCGTTCGCCCTGACGGAGCCCAGCGCCGGTTCCGATACCGCCCGGCTTGCCAGTCGCGCCGTGCTCCATTCCGTGCCCATCGAACGGGCACCGGACGGCGTGCTGGAATTCGTCCCGCATGGCGTCCGGGAACGCCGCGTGCTTCTTGACGCTCGGCGAATCGAAGTCCGATCCGACGGCCTGTACTACCGCTGGTCCGACGAGGCCCCCGCCAGCCGCATCCAGACCGAGGAATACGACTACGAAACCGACAATCCCCAATGCCGCCGTTACTATCTGCATGGTTCCCGCAAGGTGTACTTCAGTGACATCGGCCAGATTCGGGAGCGCGGGGGCAAGTTGTGGTACGACTACTGGGAGATCAACGGCAGCAAGATGTGGATCACCAATGGCCGGATCATGGGCGTGCTGGCGCTCTATGCTCGGACCGAGGAAGGCGTAACCGGCTTCCTCGTGGATCGCCACGCCGAGGGCCTGATTGTCGGCAAGGACGAACGCAAGCTGGGTCAATGCGGCAGTCCGACCAACGAGCTGTCCTTAATCTCGCTGCGGGTTTCGCGAGAGAACGTGCTGGGTCTCGAAGGCCGGGGTCAGGTCAACGCGCTGGAAACGCTCAACCTCGGCCGGGCCGGCATTGCCATGAGTACGCTGGCCAGCCTGCAAACCGTGGTCGGGGCGTGCCGTGACCATCTCGCCCAGGCCGTCCGCGAGAGTTCCACGGAACATCTGCGGCCCTTGGAAGTCAACCAGTACCTTGCCGAGTCGCTGGCGTTCGATCTCGTCGGGCGGCTCGAACATCCCCAGACCCGCTCCCTGCGGATCGAAGCATCCATTGCCAAGTTCATGGTCACGGAGCTGTACCACGAAACCATCGAATTGGCCGAAGACTTGCACGGACTGCCGGGCCAGACGCAGGAGTTCATCATCGAGAAGCGGAAACGGGATGCTCGCGTTCTCAACATCTACGAAGGCACCAACGAAATCCAGCGGTCCTTGATCTGGACTCATCTGGTCAACGAAGTCCTGCCCCGTTGGAAGGAAGATGCCGGGATCGCCGCCGGGCAGCCGGAGGCGTTTCAGCCGCACATCGCCGAGTACCTCCGCTGGCGCGCCGAGTTTCGCCAGCGGCTCCGGGAAGTCGTGGGTCTCTTCGGAGCCAATGTCGTCCACAATCCGAGCTTCCAGGCCAGCTGTTTCGAGTTGGCCGAGGCGGCGGCGTGGCTCAAGGCGATGGAATGCGTGCTGGGCCGCTGGATTTGGCAGCATCGCTTCGGCCTGGGGGACACTTCGGCAGCCTGTGATGCCTTTCATCGCTGCCGATCGGAGACGGCGGCTCGCCTGACGCACTTCGACACGGAGATGGAACGCCATCGCAAGGGACAATACGCGCCGTCGATCCGGGCAGCGAGTCTGGTCCTGAATCGCTATCGCGAAAGTGAGCCGGTTGGGCAACCGCAGATCACGGCCCGGATCGCCCGGCCTCTTGATGTCCTCGTGCTTGTGGAATTCGAGCCGGTCACTTCGTCTCAACCGCTCTTCCACGAAGAACGACTCCTGGAAGCGACCTGGCAACCAACAGCCGCCTCGCGCTCCGCCCTGGAATCTGCCCTGCGTTTGCGGGATGCGGCCCCATCGCTGGTCCGCCTGCACGCCGCCGCCGTCGGCGAAGCGCGCCTTGCCGCGCAGTTGCGGGAAGTGTTGGCACACGGGGTCGAGTCAGCGACGCTGATTGCGACTTCGGACGGCAGCGTCTCTACGCTTGCGACGGTGGATGAGGCAGCCTCCGCGTTGGTCCGGCATTTTCAGGAGCAGGCTGGAAGCAAGGGCCGAGAGTTTGATCTGGTCCTGGCTCCTCAAGGCGATGGCCGCTCGGAGGAAGGACTGCTTGGCCAGCACCTCGCCGGCATCTGGGATCGGGACTGCGTATCGTGGAATGGCAATTTGGAGGTCCAGCATGACGCCGTGGCTTCGGAATTGCGTATGGTCGAGGCCAAGCGGATCCGACGTCACGCCCTGCCGACGGTCCTGACCGTGCCGGCTGGAGTCGCATTGCGGGACTTTACCACGCAGGGCTATCTCGCCGGGTTGTCGGCCAGGCTCGACCTGGTGCCCTGGCCCAAGAACGTACCTGTCACCGAGGCCGCTTGGCTCGTCGAGGCGGACTCCGATCAGCGGGCCGGTACGGATACGCTGTCCAAACCGATCTTGCTGGCCGACGAAGCCGCGAATCTGCTTCGTGAGGAGTTGGGGCTGGGCGGCGAGGCGGCGACGCTGGAGCCGTTCCCCGCGGAGCAGATCGTGTCCGTTTCCGATCCCAGTCTCCTTCGCAATTCTCCAAGCGTTGCGGTCCTCGCCGCAGATTCGCAGGGCCGATTGGCAGAAGGTGCCCGGGCTGTTCTCCAGGCCGATCCGCGAGCCACGGCCTTGATCCTCGTTTCGCCAGACATTGCCGCTCAGCAGTCCGCTGCCGGACAAGCGGCTCGTTTCGGAGCACGGCGCATCGTGCTTGTAGAGGTGCCCAAGGAAGCGGTCGTCATCGCTGCCTGGAAACAGCGGATTGCCGAGGAGGTCTGGCACGCTTTACAACTGCAACCACAGTTGGTGGTCGGCGAAAATTGGCTGGAGCCGGTCTGGCCTCGGCTGTGGGGTCAGGAACGACGTCAAGGTTCTATGCTTCTGCGGGTGTCTCGATTGAAACGGGTTCCGGACGGCTGTCTGGCCGTTTGCCGCCGGGGCAAATTGGCTGTCGGCTACAGGCTCGCCATCGCCCGGGGCCAGACATTCTGGCTCACGCTCCTGCCGGAAGCCGAGGTCGAAGGGCAGGCCATTGAAACTGGAACCGTGCAGGTCCAGCGCTGGACTCCAAGTTCAACCACGCTGTTTACCAAGGAAACGCTGACCTCGATGCTGGCCCAGGTGCGGGAGGAAGTCGGCACGCCGCAGTTGAAGGACGCGGAATTCATCATCGACGTCGGCTTCGGCATCGGCAACCGGGACGGCTACGAAGCGATCGTTCCGCCTTTGGAAAAAGCTCTGCGTTCGCTGGGAGTCGCCAACTTCGCGATTGGCGGTTCCCGCAAGGTCACGGAGGAGCTTCGGCTGTTGCCCGTGGATCGGCAGATCGGTCAGTCGGGCGTCAGTGTCCGGCCTCGGATCCTCCTGGCCATCGGCATCAGCGGCGCGCCGCAGCACCTCAGCTACATCGACCCGCGGGCCACGATCATCGCCTTCAACCGCGATCCGGAGGCGCCCATCATGACGTTGAACCGTCGGCAGACCCGGCCGCGGGTGTTCGGCGTCGTCGGCGACTTGTTCGAGACCGTTCCCGCCTTCATCGCTGCGTTGCAGGACCAGCGGTGAGAAATTGCCGAAGCGGCAGGAACGGCCTTTCATTCGGCATGGCCTTCGCCGAGCCGGGCCTTGATGGCGTCGGGAATGCTGAGTGGCTGCATTCCTTCCGGCCCGACCAGACAGCAGCAGGTGGTCAGCGACCCGCGGGCGATCAATTCGCCGTTGCGCTGAAACTCGACGACATAGCTCAGCGACTTGTCGCCGATGCGGCTGAGTGTCACATGGATGTCAACTACTTCCTCGAAACGGAGCGGTTTGAAGAAGTCACATTGGGCGGAGACGCGGGGAAAGCCGAGCCGTTTGCCCTCGTGGACCATGACCACGGACAGACCGCGTGAGCGAAGGAACTCATGCTCGGCCTCCTCCATGAAGGCGAAGAACCGAGCGAAGTGCATGATGCCGGCCATGTCGGTGTCGGCGAATTCGACCCGTCGGCTGGTCTGATAGCGTATCGGCATGGCAAATGGCTCCGCGGACGGAGACAGCAAGCGAGCGGGAGCACGAGCTGCCCGGCCATCGCCTTCACTCAGATGATATGCACGGACCCCGGGTAGAATACCTCCATGAATTCGTCGGTCGCTTCCAATCGCGATAATCCGCTTCGGGATTCGGCCCAGTACGTCAAGGGCGTCGGTCCAGCCCGCTTCGAGCTGTTGCGCAGACTGGGTATCGAGACCATCGGCGATCTGCTTTTCAACTTTCCCCGGGCCTACGAGGACCTTACCGACTGTCGCCGCATCGCCGATCTGACCGCCGACGTGGTCCAAACGGTCGCCGGGGAAGTGGTCGAGATCGAGGGCCGCACCACGCGCACCGGCAAGCAAGTGCTGAGCGTCGTCCTCAGCGACGGCAGCGGCGTCGTCGAGGGAGTCTGGTTCAATCAGCCGTTCATGGCCCGGCGATTCCGCTACGGCATGCGGGTCGCCTTCAGCGGCAAGCCGCGGCGTCAGAACGGCTACTGGCAGATTGCCAATCCCCGCGTCCAGCTCCTGGATTCCGATTACGAAGACGATCCCCGCGGTGTTTTGCCCGTCTATTCGCTGACCGAGGGCCTTCATGCGGATCAGATGCGGCGGATTCAACGGTTCGCGGTGGAAACCTATGTGCAATTCGTCCCGGAGATTCTGCCCGAGGAACTGCGTCGGCGGCATGGTTTCCTGGATGCTCCGACGGCTATCCGCACCATGCACTTACCGGAAAGTATGGCGGCAGTTGAGCAGGCCCGACGGCGACTGGTCTACGAGGAGTTCCTGATTCTCCAGGTCGGTCTGGCCCTGCGTCGGCGGGACGTGCGGGACATTCGCAAGGCCCCCCGGTTTCCGATCACCCGCACCATCGACGAACGTATCCGCCGACTGTTTCCCTTCCAGCTGACGCGTGACCAGAACCGGGCCATTGTGCAGATCTGCCGGGACATGGCTTCCGACAAGCCCATGCAACGGCTGCTCCAGGCCGACGTCGGAGCGGGCAAAACCGCCGTGGCCGTCTACGCTCTGCTGCTGACTGTCGCCCACGGTTACCAGGCTGCTCTCATGGCTCCGACGGAAGTGCTGGCCCGACAGCACTGGCGGACCTTGAGCCACTACCTGGCCCACAGCCGGGTACGACGGTTGCTTCTGACCGGTGGATTGAAACCGCGAGAGCGGAAGGCGGCCCTGGGCGAAATCCGCATGGGGCAGGTCGATCTCGTCGTCGGCACTCAGGCCTTGATCCAGGAGGACGTGGAATTCGCCAAACTGGGCCTGGTGGTCATCGACGAGCAGCATCGCTTTGGCGTCGCCCAGCGGGAACGCTTCCGGCGACTCGGCGAAGACCCGCACTACCTGGTCATGACCGCCACGCCGATTCCCCGCACCGTCGCCCTGACGGTCTTCGGCGACCTCGACGTTTCGGTCATTAAGGAAATGCCCCCCGGCCGACTGCCCGTCGTCACCCGCCTGGTTCCCGAGGAAAAACGGGCCAAACTCTGGGAATACCTGGTCAAGCAAGTCGGCAAGGGCCGTCAGGCATACATCGTCTGTCCGCTCGTCGAAGGGACTGAAGGCCAGGACGCCAAGGCCGCTGAACAGACCTATGAGGAACTGCGAACCGGCCCGCTCCAGGGACTTCGCCTCGGCCTGCTGCATGGCCGCATGGATGATCAGGCCAAGGACGCGGTCATGAACCGCTTCCGCGCCGGCGAAGTCCAGGTGCTGGTGACAACGACGGTGGTCGAGGTCGGCGTCGACGTGCCCAACGCGACGCTCATGGTGATCGAACAGGCGGACCGCTTCGGCCTGTCCCAGCTGCATCAGCTCCGGGGCCGCATCAGCCGAGGCACCGTGGCCGGGGAGTGCTACCTCTTCGCTCACGGAGCCAGCGAGGAAGCCCGCGCCCGGCTCAAACTGTTCGTCCGCACTCGGGACGGTTTCGCCCTGGCCGAGGCCGACGCTCAGCAACGCGGCTTGGGGGAGTTTTTCGGCACCCGTCAGCACGGTCTGGGCGAACTCCGGCTGGGCAACATCGTCCGGGACGCCGATCTGCTTCAGATGGCCCGCGAGGATGCTTTCGCCCTGGTTTCCGCCGACCCGGGTCTGGCTCAGCCGCAACACCAGGCCCTGCGTCGGGCCGTCCTGGAACGTTATGGTCAGACCCTGGAACTGGCCGAGATCGGTTAAGCCTTCGCCGAATCACTCCCGCATCAGCTTCTCGATCTCGCCTTTGACGGCGTCGGCCCAGATCTGGTAACCCTTTTCCGTCAGGTGCAGATAGTCGTACATGATCTCCTTGGGCAGGGTGCCGTCCGGCTCCAGGAACTTGTCGCCGATGTCGAGATACTTGACCGTCTTGCCGCCGTCGTCGAGCTTGGCAATGATCTGATTCGTCTGCTTGATCTTGTCGCGGATCGGCGAGGGCTTTTCGCCGCGGGGGAAAATCCCCAGCAGCAGCACCTTGGTCTTGGGCGAGCGTTTGTGAATCTCCCGGACGATGGCGGTGATGCCCTCGGCGATCTGCTCGGCGGAGTGGGCGAACATGTTGTTGGTGCCAATCATCAGCATGACCACCTTGGGCTGGATGCCGTCCAGTTCGCCGTTTTGAATCCGCCACAGGACGTGCTGCGTCTGATCGCCGCCGATGCCGAAATTGGCCGCCTTCATCGGGGCAAACTCCCGGTCAAAGATCCGCTTGCCGCCACGGCCGTTCTGCTCATCGTAGAACCGCCAGGCATCGGTGATCGAGTCGCCCAGGAAAAGCACATCGACGCCGCCTTTCTTGGCGATTTCGACGAAGCCTTCGTGCCGCTTGAGCCAATTGGGATCGGGCTGAAGGGACAACCGGGGTCCGGGAGTCGCGGCGGGGTTGCCTGCCGGGGGCTGCTGGGCGGAGACACTTGCCAGCAGCCACGTCCAAGCCAGAACAGACACGATTCCAGGCAGAAACCGGGGCTTCATCGGGGATGCTCCTTTCCTTGGGGCTGGTATATGCCACCTCAGCGGGTGTAGTTTGGCGAGGGGACCCGGCAGCGTCAAGCGGCTACACGATCTCTGAATCTTCCGCGGGCTTCTTTATGCCCCTTTTCCGCCAAGAATATGGAGCAGGCCACGGGCAAGCACGAGGAGCCGATTTTCCTGGTAAGTCCCACCGGGGCGGCTTGACGCCGGGCGGCGTTGTTCATATTGATGAACTTTCGCCCAATGAGTGCGGAGTTGGTGCATGAGGTGGCGAAGTGGCGGCTAACAGCGAACGCATCCGCATCCGGATGGAAGCCTACGATCATTCCATCCTCGACGCTTCGGCGAAGGAAATCGTGGACACGGCGAAACGAACCGAGGCCATCGTCCACGGTCCAATCCCGCTGCCGACGCGGATCGAACGCTACACCGTCTTGCGCAGTCCGCACATCGACAAGAAGTCCCGCGAGCAGTTCGAGATCCGCACGCACAAGCGGCTGATCGACATCGTTCGGCCAACCAGCCGAACCATCGAGGCGCTCAACAAGCTGTCGCTGCCGGCCGGTGTGGAGATCAAAATCAAAGCCGGCGGGATGTGATCTCGACGTAGCGCGGGTCGGAAGGATGGCAGGGCGGTCCCGTCACGGGGCCAGAGCAACCTCCCGGGCTGCCGTCGGTCCTCAAGCAGGATCGCTCCGGAAGCCTGCCTGATCGGGCTAGTAGGAAGGAAACCCCTTTGCGGCTCGGTCCCGTGATGGTCGGGGCCGCCGTGGGGCCTTTTCTTCAGTCGGCTGACTCGGCACCTTGGCGGGGCTGAGCGGCGACTGAAGGAGCTGAGACGATGATTACGCTGAACGTGTACAACAAGCGGGGCGACGCCGTCGGGACGGTGGAAATCGATCCCGAAGACTTCGGCGGAGAAATCAACCGCCAACTGCTGCACGACGTGGTCTTGATGCACCTGGCCAACCGCCGCCGGGGCACGCATTCGACCTTGCGGCGCGGCGAAGTGGCAGGCAGCACACGCAAGCTGTATCGGCAGAAAGGCACGGGGCGCGCCCGCGTCGGCAGCCGACGGACAAACAAGCGCCGTGGCGGCGGTACGGCCAAGGGGCCTAAGCCCCGGGACTACGAGTATCATCTGCCCAAGAAAGCCGTCCGGGCAGCCACCCGCATGGCCATTCTGAGCAAATTTCAGGACAACGAGGCCGTCATCGTCGAAGATTTGAACTTGTCGGCCCCCAAGACCAAAGAGATGGCGGGCATCCTCAAGGCCCTCAAGCTCAACGGGACAAGCTGTCTGATCGGAACGGCGGGTCTGGATGCGTCCGTGTTCAAGGCGGCACGCAACATTGATGGCGTCGAGGTGCTGCCGACCTCGGATTTCAATACCTATATCGTTCTCCGCCAGAAGCGGTTGCTGCTGACCAAGGCGGCCCTGGAAGACCTGAAGGCCCGGGCCAAGGCTGCCCGAGCCGAGGCGGAGCCGGTCGGGGCCTCGGCGTGAGGAAGCGGACGCGGAGCTGAATCGGAAATCCAAGCGGGCTGACGAAACGGCTCGGGGAAGGAAAGAAGGAAGGCGATCATGGTCGGGGGCGGCAAACAACGGCAAATGAAAGGTCCGCAACTGGAGCCGCACCAGATCATTCTGCGGCCCCTGGTGACGGAAAAAGGCACCCATCAATCGACGCGGCATAATACCTATCCCTTCGAGGTGAATCTGCTGGCGACCAAGGAGCAGATCAAGGCCGCCGTCGAGGAGTTGTTCAACGTCCGGGTTGCCAAGGTGCGGACGCAGACGCGGGTCGGAAAGCGGAAGCGGTTCCGCAACCGTCCGGGCCGACTCTCCAATTGGAAGAAGGCCCTGGTGACGTTGCATGAGGAAGACAGGCTGGAATTCTTCTAATCGGGCAGGGAGCAGACATGGGCATTCGTCGTTACAAGCCGGTCACGCCGGGTCGCCGACATGGCAGCGTCAGCGATTTCGCCGACCTGACGCACGGCAAGAAGAACCTGCCCGAAAAGTCGCTTTTGGTTCCCTATAAGCGGACCGGAGGGCGGAACAATCAGGGCTTCACCACGGCCCGCTTCCGCGGCGGCGGACACAAACGCCGCTATCGATTGATCGACTTCAAGCGGAATAAGGATGACATGTGGGCGTCGGTGTTGTCCATCGAATACGATCCGAATCGGACGACCCGTATTGCCCTGGTTGAATATACTGATGGTGAGCGCCGCTATATCCTGGCGCCGGAGGGGCTGAAGGCCGGCGACAAGGTGATGAGCGGCGAGCAGGCGGAGCCGCGAGTCGGAAACTGCCTCCCTTTGCGCCGCATCCCGCTTGGGATGACGATCCATAACATCGAGATGCAGCCGGGCCACGGCGGTCAACTGTGCCGCAGTGCCGGGACCAAGGCGACGCTGACTGCCCGCGAAGGTCGGTGGGCCCAGATCACTTTGCCCAGCGGCGAGGTGCGTCGGATCAACTCCGAGTGTCGGGCCACTATCGGCACGCTGAGCAACGCCGATCACATGAACATCTCGCTGGGCAAAGCGGGTCGAAAGCGGTGGCTGGGGCGTCGGCCGCACAATCGCGGCACTTCGATGAACCCGGTCGCGCACCCGATGGGAGGCGGCGAGGGCCGGACCAAGGGCGGACGCCGTAAAGGGCCGTGTTCCCCGACCGGTGTTCTGTCCAAGGGGGGAAAGACCCGCAAACGGAGGAAACCGTCCACGGCGGCGATCATCCGACGCCGCCCGCCGGGACCGCACTATGCTCAGAAGTAGGAGTAGGAACTAGACGCTGGAGTTAGGGCGGTTTGACGGGGATGAGGGAGTGAGTCAGGCATGAGCCGGTCGTTGAAAAAGGGTCCCTACGTCGATCCGCGCCTGCTGGCCAAGGTGGAAAAACTCGGCGGCCGCAAGGAGCCGATCAAGACCTGGTCGCGGGATTGCACCATCGTTCCCGAGTTCGTCGGGCACACGTTTCTGGTGCACAACGGCAAGCAGCATATGAAAGTCTTCGTGACGGAAGACATGGTTGGCCATAAACTGGGAGAATTCGCCCCGACGCGGATCTTCAAGGGGCACAGTGGAGGCAAGAAGGCGGCAGCCAAGTAGGCCGAACGAACACGGCCGACGCACAAGATGGATCCCGGGGTGGAGCAGTGGTAGCTCGCCAGGCTCATAACCTGGAGGTCGCAGGTTCAAATCCTGCCCCCGGAACTCGCCACGGTCGTGGCAGGCTTTCCTCGGGAAGCAGGCCACGACCGGCGTTATTGGGGAGCGGATCATGCGGTACGCGGCTCATCACTACTTCGCGGACATGGGCGCCCGGAAGATCCGGCCGTTCGCTCAATTGATCCGTGGGAAGCGGGCGGATGAGGCCCTCGAAGCGCTGCGGTATTTCCCGAACCGCGGCGCCCGGCTTTTGGAAAACGTCGTCAAAAGCGCGATGGGCAATGCCGAGGACCGCGGGGCCCGCCGGGTCGAGGAACTGATGATCGTCGAAGCCCGCGTGGATGACGGTCCGTTCTTGAAGCGGATCATGCCGAGGGCGCGGGGGATCGCCTATCCGATCAAGCGGCGTTTGTCGCATATCCACGTGACCCTGGCGGACGAAGAGGAATAGCGACGGCGAAGCGGAAGCGGGGACGCCTCGAAGGGGCGGGCCGCGGGGAAAGCGAGACGAGGTTCGCATGGGACAGAAGGTTCGACCGACGGGCTTCCGCATCGGCATCATGGAACCGTGGCGAAGCCGTTGGTACTGCGACAAACGCGAATTCGCCAATCTCCTGGTCGAGGACCAGAAGATCCGGGAATTCGTCAAGAAGTTCACCAGTCGCGGCTCCGGCAAAGGCGAGGCGTCCAAGGCCGGCATCGCCCGCATCGACATCGAGCGGACCCGCGATGAGGTCAAGGTGATTCTCTACGCCGCCCGGCCCGGCGTGGTCATCGGACGGGACGGCAAGACGGCCGAGGAGTTGACCCACGCCCTCGAAAAACTGACCGGCCGCAAGATCAATCTCAAGATCAACGAATTGTCCCGGCCACAGCTGAACGCCCAGTTCGTGGCCGAGGAGATCGCCGAGCAGTTGTCCAAGCGGGCCAGCTTCCGCCGCACCATGAAGAAGGCCATTGACGAGACGATGGAAGCCGGCGCGCAGGGGATTCGGGTGCAGTTGTCGGGTCGGCTCGGCGGGGCGGAAATGGCCCGGCAGGAGACTGCCAGCGCCGGCCGCATTCCCCTGCAAACCTTGCGGGCGATCATCGATTACGGATTCGCCGAGGCCAAGACCGCTCAGGGCCACATCGGCATCAAGGTCTGGATCAATCAGGGCGACTATTTGAGCAAGGAGTCCGAAGATGCCGCTCATGCCAAAGCGCGTAAAGTACCGAAAAAGCCAGCGGGGGCGGGTGCGCGGGCTGGCTCACCGGGGTAATACGGTGGCCTTCGGCGACTACGGACTCCAGAGCCTGGAAGGTGGATGGCTCAGTGCCGAGTGCATCGAGGCGGGCCGCATCGCCGCCACCCACTTTGTCCGCGGCGAAGGCCGGTTGTACATCCGCGTCTTCCCGCACAAGTCGGTGACGGCCATCCCGGCGGAAACCCGCATGGGCAAAGGCAAGGGTGAGCCGGAATACTGGGCTGCCGTCATTCGTCCGGGACAGATTCTCTACGAAATCGCCGGACTGCCGGAAAACGCCGCCCGGGAATGCCTGGCCCGAGTCGCCTACAAGATGCCGTTCAAGTGCCGCTTTGTGGCCCGACGGCCCAGCGTGGGAGGATGATCGGACATGGCCACCAAGCCGCTCAAGCCCGCGGAATTGCGGCAGATGTCGCCGGAACAGTTGGCGTTGACGCTCAAGGATACCGTCAAGCAACTGTTCTCGCTTCGCTTCCAGGCCACCACGGAGCGGGTCGAGACGCCCAGCGAGATGCGCAAGCTCCGCCGCGACATCGCCCGCATCAAGACCATCATGCGGGAACGGGAACTTCAGAAGGAACGCCAGGCCAAGCCATAACCCAGAGCGCCAGCGATGTCGAGTACACCTGAAAAATCGGGACGGCCGACGCGAGGCAAACGCAAAACCGTCGTCGGCGTCGTCACCAGCGACAAGATGAACAAGACCCGGCGGGTCGAAATCCCCCGGCTGGTCCGGCATCCGCGCTACAACAAGTACATCAAGCGGCGGACCGTCTGCTACATGCACGACGAGAACAACGAATCCCGCCGTGGCGACACCGTGGAACTGATGGAAACCCGGCCGCTGTCCAAGCTCAAGCATTGGCGGCTGGTGCGGATCGTTTCGCGGGCCAAGTCGGCCGAGACGGGTGAAGAACTGGCTGAGCCGACCACCGCCTGAGAACGGAAAGCGGGACCAACCATGATCCAGATGACGACTTATTTGGACGTCGCCGACAACACCGGGGCCAAGGAATGCATGTGCATCAAGGTCCTGGGAGGGACGCGGCGGCGTTATGCCGGTTTGGGCGACATCATCATCGCCAGCGTGAAAAAGGCCATGCCCGGCGGCGAAGTCAAGCAGGGCGACATCGTCCGCGGCGTCATCGTCCGCTGCAAACAGCCGACCCGTCGCGAGGACGGCAGCTACGTCCGCTTCGACCGCAACGCCATGGTCCTGATCGACAACGAAATGAACCCGCGAGGCACCCGCATCTTCGGGGCGGTGGCCCGGGAACTGCGGGACAAGAAGTTTCTGAAGATCATCAGCCTGGCGGCTGAGGTGGTGTGAAACCATGCACATTCGGAAGGACGATGAAGTGGTCGTGATCGCCGGCGATGACGCCAGCGATCCCAAGCAGCCGGTGCCCCGCCGCGTCCTTCGGGTCATCCCGAAGAAGAACAAGATCGTCGTCGAGGGCGTTAACCGGGTGTACAAGCACCTCAAGCCAAGCCGCCGCAATCCCCAGGGTGGCCGCTTGTCCAAGGAAATGCCCATCGACGTTTCCAACGTGCTGCTGTACTGCCCGAATTGCCGTCGAGGCGTGCGGATCGGCCACCGCTACAAGGACGACGGCACCAAGGAACGGTACTGCAAGAAGTGCAGCGGAAGCCTGGGGACACTGGGCAAGCCGCGTCGGGCCTATGCCGCCAAGAAGGGCTGAGAGGGGCTGACCGCTCGTGATCGGCCGCGAGATCAAGGGCATCGCATGAGGAGAAGCTGACCCATGGCTCGGCTCATGGAACGCTATTACAAGGAAATCGTGCCGGAGCTGGCCAAGAAGCTCGGACGAAGCAACAAGCTCAGCCTGCCGCGATTGGAGAAGATCGTCGTCAACATGGGCGTCGGCAAGGCCCTGCTCGACAAGGCCAAGATGGAACAGGCCGCCGCCATGCTGGCTCAGATCACCGGCCAGAAGGCCCTTGTCACCAAGGCCAAAAAGGCCGTCAGCGGTTTCCGACTCCGCAAGGGGAACGAGATCGGCTGCAAGGTGACGCTGCGGGGACGGCGGATGTACGAGTTTCTGGATCGGCTCATCTCCATCGCCCTGCCCCGTATCCGCGACTTCCGCGGGGTCAATCCGCGGAGCTTCGACGGCCATGGGAATTACAATCTCGGGTTGACGGAGCAGATGGTTTTTCCCGAAATCGACCCGGACAAGGTGACGTTCACCCAGGGAATGGACATCGCCTTCGTCATCCGCAACAAGCGAGGCAGCGATGAGGAATCGCGGGAATTGCTGCGGATGTTCGGCATGCCCTTCCGCGAAGCGTAACTGGGAATCCGAGCCGGGGACGTCAGTCCCCGGTGAAGTGCAAGAGAGTCAGGCGAGCCGGGGACGTCAGTCCCCGGGTTAAATCGAGGCACTAGAACCTCATGTCCACGACGGCGAAGCTAGCAAAATTCCAAAAAGAGCTGCAACTGCTGGAACAGGTCCGGCAGGGAACGAAGAAGGTGCGGCCTCGAGACCTCATCCGCATTCGGTTGCGGTGCCGCCTGTGTGGCCGACCACGCGGGAATTACCGCAAGTTCGGCATCTGCCGCATCTGCTTCCGGACCATGGCCAGCCAGGGTTTGATCCCCGGCGTCCGCAAAGCCAGCTGGTGACCCGACGAGGAGAGCGACAGCCATGATGACCGACACCCTGGCCGACATGCTGACCCGCATCCGCAATGCCAGCCGCATCGAGTCTCCCGTCGTGGACATGCCCGCCAGCCGCCTCAAGATCGGCGTTGCCGAGGTGCTCAAGAACGAGGGATATATCCTCGGCTACCAGATCGGCATCATGACGCGCGACGAGATCGGACAGCGCGTCTTCCAGGCCGCGGAAGGAACCAGCCTGAAGGACCTCAAAAAGCCCGTGCTCCGCATCTACCTGAAGTACGGTCCCCAGGGGGAACGGGTCATCCAGCACATCGAGCGGGTCAGCAAGCCCGGCTGCCGCATTTATCGCGGTTACAAGGAACTGGAGCCGGTGCTGGACGGCCTGGGCATTTCGGTCCTGAGCACCAACAAGGGCGTGGTCAGCGACCGTCAGGCCCGTCGGGAGAAGCTCGGCGGAGAATTGCTGTGTCGGGTGTGGTGACGCAGAGAGATTGAGGTGCTTCCATGTCCCGTATCGGTAAGCAGCCGGTGAGCGTGCCTGCCAACGTGAAAGTGCAGTTGGTCAATGGCACCATCAAGGTCGAAGGCCCACGGGGCAAACTCGAACTCGCTTACCACCCCAACATGCGGGTGAAGTACGACGAAGGCAAGCGGGTCATCACCGTGGAGCGGCCCAACGATGAACGCCTCAATCGGGCCTTGCACGGTCTGACGCGCAGCCTGATCAACAACATGGTCAAGGGCGTGGTCAACGGCTACGAGAAGCGGCTGAAGATCGAGGGCATCGGCTACCAGGCCAAGTACGAGAAAGGCAACATCGTGTTGACCGTCGGCTTCGCCAATCCGATCTCGATCAAGCCGCCGGAAGGCATTCTCGTCGAGGTGCCCGACCCGAACACGATCATCATCAAGGGTGTGGACAAGCAGAAGGTCGGCCAGTTCGCTGCCGAGGTGCGGCGCGTCCGACCGCCGGAACCGTACAAAGGCAAGGGCATCCGCTACGAGGGCGAAGTCGTCCGCATGAAGGAAGGCAAGACCTTCGCCAGCGGCGGCTGACGCGGCTTGCAGGCTCGGCATGGAACTTGGTGCCTCTTTGGCTTCCCGGTCGGCAATCGGGAACCTGTAAAGGGCTAGGCAGACATGGATCACCAAAAGGCCAAACGGCGACAGCAACAGCGGAGACGGTTTCGCGTTCGCAAACGAATTCGGGGAACCCCGGAGCGGCCGCGTTTGTCCGTCTTCCGCAGCAGCAAGCACATTTACGCCCAGATCATTGACGACGTGGCCGGGCGGACGCTGGCCTCGGCCTCGACCGTGGGCAAGCAATCGGGCATCGCCTACGGAGGCAACAAGAAGGCGGCGGAACTGATCGGCCAGCGGATCGCCGAGGCGGCCAAGGCCAAGGGGATCACCAAGGTCGCCTTCGACCGTGGCCATTACAAGTATCACGGCCGAGTGAAGGCTCTGGCGGAAGCGGCTCGCAAGGCCGGTCTGGAATTCTGATCCGGCGGAGCATGGGAGAACAGCCACGATGTCATCGAACATCCGACAGGACGGCCTGGAAGAGCGGGTGGTCAAGATTCGCCGCTGCGCCGCCGTGGTCAAGGGCGGACGACGCTTCAGTTTCAACGCCCTGGTCGTCGTCGGCGACCGCCAGGGACGGGTCGGCTGGGGCTATGGAAAGGCCAATGAGGTGCCCCCCGCCGTCGAGAAAGCGATCAAGGACGCCGAGCGGAACATGATTCGCGTCCGGCTCAAGGGCGAAACCATTCCGCACCGCGTCATCGGCAAGTTCGGAGCGTCCACGGTGATTCTCGTTCCGGCGGGTCCGGGAACGGGCGTCAAGGCTGGTCCCGGCGTCCGCGACGTGCTGGTGGCCTGCGGCGTGCACAACATCCTGACCAAGGTCCACGGCAGCACCAACCCGATCAATCTCGTCAAGGCAACCATCCGCGGCCTCCAAAGCCTGCGGAGCAAGGAAGAGGTCGAACAACTGCGGGGCGTCAGCCTGTCATCGTAACAGAAGCCCGGCAATCCCCCGGGCCACGGGGTTAGCGACATGGATCTTTCCACGGTGCATCAAGGCGTTCATCGCCTGAAACGGAAGAAGCGGATTGGCCGAGGCATCGGCAGCGGCCACGGCAAGACGGCCACGCACGGCGGCAAAGGCCAATGGGGCCGGGCGGGAGCCACCATGCCGCGCGCCCTCACCGAAGGCGGTCAGATGCCGTTCATTCGCCGCATTCCCAAACGCGGCTTCAGTCACAACACCTGGCGGAAGGTCTATGCCGTCGTCAACGTCGGCGATCTCAACGAACGCTTCAACGACGGCGACACGGTGGACCCGGAGGCCCTCAAGAAGGCCGGACTGGCCCGCGGGGCGGTCGACGGCGTTCGCATCCTCGGGGACGGCGAATTGACCAAGCGGCTCAAGGTGATCGCCCACGGATTCTCGGCCACGGCCAGGAAAAAAATCGAGGAGGCCAAGGGCACGGTGGAAGTCCTCCCCGGTCCTAAGCCTCCGGTCAAAAACAAGATGCGTCCGCGTCCGCCGAAGCAGGGAAGCTGAATCCTCCCCGACGGGGTTTTGCTGTTCCTCGCGGCGAGTTGCTGTTTTCCTCCACTCCGGTCTTTGGGTATGATCTTCGCCAAGGTCGCCGGGGCCTGACCTATTTGCCAGACGCGAGGCGAACGTGAACCGATTCCTCAGCATTTTCAAGATTCCCGAACTGGCCCAGAAGATCGTCATCACGCTGATCTTCCTGGCCGTGTACCGCATCGGCTACCACATCCCCCTGCCGATCGTGGACCAGGAGAAGATGCTGGAGTGGGCCCAGGGAATCGCCTCGGGAACCTTCGGGCAGCTGTTCACCTATGCCACGATGTTCAGCGGATCGAACCTGGGCCAGATGACCATCTTCGGCCTGGGCATCATGCCGTACATCTCCGCTTCGATCATCTTTCAACTGCTCGCCAGCGTCTATCCGCCCCTGGAGAAGTTGCAGAAGGAAGGCGAATCCGGCCGGAAGAAGATCAACGAGTACACCCGCTACGCCACCGTCCTCATCTGCATCATCCAAAGCTACGTGTACATCAATGCCACCGGAGCGAACCTGCTGACGGAATACTCGGGCTTCTTCTCGATCCTCACCGCGGTCGTGACCATGACCGCCGGCACGATCTTCCTCATGTGGATCGGCGAACAGATCGACGAGTACGGCATCGGCAACGGCATCAGCCTCATCATCATGGCGGGCATCGTGGCTCGTATTCCGGAGGCGACCAAACGGCTGCTGTTCGAGCAGACTGCCGAGGGCGGAGCGATTCAACTGAAGCGGTCGGTCTTCGAGTTGGGCGGCGGTGCGGGGCAGGACACCAGCCTGGAAGTGCTGATTGTCCTGGTCCTGCTGTTCATCGGCGTCGTGGTCGGCGTGATCGCCATCACCAAGGCCCAGCGGCGGATTCCGACCCAGTCAGCCCGGCACATGCGGGGTCGGCGGGTGTACGGCGGCACCCGGCAGTATCTGCCGCTGCGGGTCAATCAAGCGGGCGTCATGCCCGTCATCTTCGCCAGCAGCCTGCTGATGCTGCCCTACTTCCTGTTCAGCACGCTGGGCCGACTTTCCGAGCACCAGTGGGCCTGGGCCGATCTCCTCGCCATGCAGTTCATCCGGCAGGGCTACCTCTACAACGTGTTTTACATCGCCCTGATCTTCTTCTTCTGCTACTTCTGGACGGCCATCACCTTCAATCCCAAGGACATGGCCAACAACCTGAAGGACTATGGCAGCTTCATCCCCGGCTACCGACCCGGCAAGACCACGGCGGAATACCTGGAACGGGTGATGATGCGGATCACCTACGTCGGCTCGGCTTTCCTGGCGGTCGTCGCCATCATTCCGACGCTGGTTTCCTCGACCTTGGGCGTTGACCCGTTGGTGGCTCAATTCTACGGCGGCACGGGCTTGTTGATCGTTGTCAGCGTGGCCCTCGACCTGGTGCAGAAGATCAACAGTCACCTGGTCATGCGGAATTACCCCGGGCTTACGGAAGATTGACGCTGTTTTGTCGTTGGCACCGGAGGCCTGACGCCCTCCGCTCGCCTTGTAGCCCGAAGCGTCAGCGAGGGTCAAGGCAGAGCACCGGAGGGCTTACGCCCTCCGCTCGCCATTTTCTTAGTCGCCTTTTTCTGCACGAGGAATCGAGAGCCAAGGCGAGCGGGCAGCGTAAGCTGCCCGCTCGCTGCTTCGCTCGCGCTCTTCCCTCACCATTCGTGAAGATGCCTCCTACAATAGCTTCGCGCTTTCCTCACCAGCGGCGCGAGCGCGGCCGAAGATTCGTGAGGCGTCCATGCGTCTGATCTTTCTCGGCCCCCCTGGCAGCGGCAAG
>JANWWR010000136.1 GCA_025055835.1 Gemmatales bacterium
GCCAAACCCAGCTGCCGCAAGTTATTCGCGCAAACCATCTTGTTTGCCGTCTCGCGCACCTTCTGCACGGCGGGCAGTATCAGGGCGATAAGAACTGCTACAATTCCTATGACCACTAGCAATTCGGTCAGCGTAAAAGCCCTTCGAAAATTCATTGTCCCTCCTTAAACCTACAAGTGCGAGATCACATATTCTTTCGAAGCAGGACACGACGGCGATACAACACGAATAGAAGTGTAGCAGTGCCTAGCAGAGAAATTAATATCATGCCGAGCAAGAGGAGCCAGACAGAGCCTGACTTATCTAACGGGACCAGCACCACGCCGGCACCCTTTTGACCCTCCCATCGACCTAAGGGAACTGGGTTGGCAGTACGAGCGTCCAACAGCTCGGCACCGACATTTAAGTCCAAACCTGCGAACGAGAACAATTCCTGAGGGGGTTGGTAATCGTAGTCGGCCTTCTTCTCTATGATTTCAGTGAGGGCAGAAGGCGTTCCATGCCAATCATATCGACGAATTGTGACCCTGCGCGGAAAGGGCTTGCGGTCGGCCTCGCTCCAAAATTCAGAGTCAATGTCATAATAAACGGCATTATTATACACCAGTCGATGTTTAAGAATTAGATTGGGAGGCTGCGATGTTATATAATATAAAAACGAAACATCGCTGCCGCTCTCTTCTCTTATAGTTAGACTGACAAGCCTAACTGATTGTCCCTTAAAATTCTCTTCCTTCAAAACAGAAAAGCCGATGCTTCGGTGAAATGGTATAACCACGTCAAGGGTGTTCGCGGAACTAAGTAAGGGCGTTAGACCTAGGACCCCAGGATGGAAGTAGGCACGACTCGCAGGGACTTCTCCACGAGGTGAGAATGTCGTTTTAGGATTTAGCAGGCGCCCCTTATTACGGTCAGGGGAATAGTAAAGATGCTGTCCGTCATAAGCAAATCGCTCTCGTATCCCGATCTCCTCCGGAGGCATGCTGCTCTCATCAAGGGACGGAAAGTCAGGCAATTCCCCAAGTGGGGCCTGCCCGGACGTAGGAGAAACCTGTTTTAATTGCCTTCGGTAAGACAAGTGACTGTCGCACCAGATTTTCTCACCGTCAATGATGATCGTGTACTCTGACCAGACACGGTACCAGGTCGTGCTGCCCCGACCGGCGGGAGACGTTCCTATCACTTCGTACTCGAATCGACCACGGGTAACACCTGTGCGCTGCTTCATGGCCTCCTGTAACAACTGTTTGGCCTCGGAGCTGTCAGAAACTTGCTCAGCAGCTACTAGGAATGAGGGGCACAGCAAAAGGAAGAAAACTGAAACAAATGGAAGGATTGGCGTTTTCATGAGCCACCTCCATGATTGGGCGGTGGACAAGGTACTGTGCCAAGCTTGGTTCTGCTAACGATTTGCCAACAGGTACTTAAATCCGGCTCACAAAGGCCGGTTGCGAAGTTCCAGACACACCAACATTTTTTATAACACGGCTGTAGGATACCTACGCAGAGCGTGCGTTCATTTGCTCGCGTGCAGCCTCGGGGCCAATAATTGTCGGGCTCGGCCTGAACAAAAACATCACCTACTATGAATGGGCAGGTAATCATGTTTTGTTCTTCGCATAGCAGCATGGTGTCGCTGCACGGGGCAATCGCGGTAGTGGCCCGTTCGTAGTCACAGGGCGGCGGAAGCCCCTGATTGTTTTCCTCGGGGTACGCCAGGACAAGGACCAAGATACCGTCCAAACAAAGCAGAAATCCCGCGACAGCAAGGATGCTCACTCCGCAGCGCAGAAGTCCATTGTAAATTGACATGGCCGGTCTGCCTTTCCTTATTCATCCCCCTGTTTCTTCGGCTCCACAGCACGCCAGGTTACTACAGCGATTGCCAGACGATAATGGCCGCTATGCGGCTACTTATACACAAACCGTATCAGCAACGAGTGTTGCAGGTCGAACGCAGGCCCCGCATGCACCCTCACCGGAACGGCGAATGTTGCTCCGGGAAATAAAACGCCATTTGGGGGCAGCAATTCCTTAGAACAGCGACAAGTAACGCAGACTTGGAGGATCTCGACCGGGCGTGAGGCCGTGTTGCGGAAGCGGACCTCGTGCAAGCGGGTCGAATAGGCCGGCACGATTCCTAGGTCGACAACCGGAAGTTCCGGTACGACCGGATTAAGGGAGGCGATAAGCGACGAAGCCACGAATTGCAAACCAAGTCCGACGACTGCCAGACACAGCGCTGCCCAGGCCATCATCTTTCCCGAAAAAACCCTTTGCTTTGCATTCAGTGTCGAGGCAGAATCGCAGGCCATTCTTCCTGTCCGCCTGCCGAAAACCACAAGGCCTACAAAACACAGCACGTCCAATCCGAACGTCCACCAGGGGTTGATCTCGACCCGGCCAAAGCAACCGCAGTGGCTACGGCCCTCCAGGGCCATGAACAGCGACGCCGCGGCCAACAGCGCGAAAAAGACCAAGGCGGCGTAGCGTGCCCACCGCTGAGCCAGACCGCTTCTGATGTCGACCTTGAGGCTACCGCGGCTCAATGCTGCGGTCAAGCACCCGCGGGCGAATGCTTTTCGCTGCCCCAGACCGGGAAGCTGACGCTTCCCGCTCGCCATGACGTACAGATCACACTTCGTGCAGAAGTTGATGTGTTCCTCGCTGACGCTTCGGCTTACAGCTTTCACGGCGAGCGGGGCACGTGAGTGCCCCGGTGGAACTGCACAGCATCTTACGGCGAGGAAGCCGCGCCCCCCCCCCGTTGCGCGTACTAAGGGCCCGCTCGGCTCCGAGCCGGGTATCGGTTCCGGTGATCTGCACTTCGGCGGCCATGACCGGCAACCCCGCCGCGAGTCTGAAGGAGATGAGTCAGAAACTGAGCGTCAGAGTAACTCGGTCGAAAGAGGGTGTCAAGAAAAATGGAAAATTTTTTTTCGATGGGCAAGTGATGGCCTCGCTGACGCTTCGGGTTACAAAAGTGATCCGAGCGGAGGGCGTCAGCCCTCCGTGGCGGCTCAGGAAAACATCAGGCAACCGGGAAGCTGACTCTTCCCGCTCGCCGTGTTTTACAGAAAGAGCTTCCCGCTCGCGCAGGGGATCAGGACCGGAAAACTGTTGAAGCGCCGAAAAGGCGCTACACGAAACAGCGAAAACAAGCGGCAACAGAAGGAAGCGCTAGTTCGGGCGGCCTTGAGAATTCGCCGAGTTTTTTGCAGAATTGTGCTTTTAGTGGCAATGTGTACAAGTGTCCACAGCTCCTAGCGGGAATCGCCAGGGATGAGTGATGCTCGGGCTACGGCTGCATTTTTCGACGTAGACGGCACCCTGACCCGAACCACAGTTCTGCATCCCCTCATTTGGTATCAGAAACATCGCTTGTCCCGTTGGCGGTTCGCCTGGTGGTTCGCTGGACTGTGCCTTGACCTTCCCGGCTACGTTTTGACTGACCGCCGGAACCGTACTGATTTCACTCGCCGTTTCTATCGCCGATACGCCGGTTTGCTTGCCGAAGACATTACCCGCTTTCACCGGGAGACACTGCACACGACTTTTCTACCCCGCCTCTATCGCGAAGCTCCGGATCGCATCACTTGGCACAGGCAGCAAGGGCACCGGATTATTCTTGTCAGCGGCGGCCTGGACTTGACCTTGCAGCCGTTGGCCGAGTACCTGAATGCTGACGAACTTCTCTGCACGCGACTTCAGCAACGGGATGGCCGACTGACGGGAGAACTGGATGGCCCTCCGATGGTGGATGAAGAGAAGGCTCAGGCCATGAGACGCTGTGAAGGAATCAACCTGAGCCAATCGTATGCCTACGCGGACAGCATCAGCGATTTGCCTATGCTCAGAGCAGCGGGCAATCCCGTGGCTGTCAATCCCGACGGACGACTGCGAAAGGTGGCCGAGCGCGAGCGCTGGCCGATATACCAGTGGCATGCTGCCTGAGTCGTACGACCTGTCGAGGGTTCCATGCTGGCCGTCCAGTACGTGAAGAGCATTCCGAACTGGCTGTTGCTGAAGTCGCTGGGTCGGCTCTGGTCGGGGCTGGCGACATCACCGCTGGGGCTTGTCCGTTTACGGGAGGTGCCGGAACCTCGTCTTCCCGGTCCACGCTGGTGTCGCGTCCGTCCTATTCTGAGCGGCATCTGTGGCAGCGATCTGGGTTCGATCACGGCCGCCGGCAGCGTCTATTTCGGTCCCGTGACTTCCTTCCCCTTCACCTTCGGCCATGAGGTGGTGGGGCGGGTCGTTGAAGTGGGACCCGAGGTGCGTCACGTCCGGCCAGGGGATCGCGTGGTTCTGGAACCGGCCCTGGGATGCGAAGTCCGCCAGATCGAGCCGCTTTGTCCCGCTTGCCGCGACGGAGCACACGGCAACTGCGTCAACATCGTTCGCGGTGTGATTGGTCCCGGCGTTCAGACGGGCTTCTGCCGCGATACGGGGGGCGGATGGTCCAGCTCGCTGGTGGCTCACGAAGTCCAGTTGCACCGTGTTCCCGATACACTGTCCGACGAAGAAGCCGTTTTGCTGGAACCATTTGCTTGCGCTCTTCACGCCGTTTTGCGAGCGCCCCGGCACCGAATCGGGCTGGTGGTCGGTTGCGGCACCATGGGTTTACTGACCATTACTGCCGCGAAGATCCTGGACCGTTGCGAACAACTGATTGCCCTGGCAAAGCACCCACACCAGCAGGAACAAGCCGCCCGGCTCGGAGCTGACTTTGTGCTACCGCCGGGACGAAACGGAAGGGACCGCGTTTGCGAACTGGTCGGAGCCACGCAACACTATGCTGAGATCGGACCGCCGACCATCCTCGGCGGCGTGGACGTGGTCTTCGACTGCGTCGGCTCTGACAGGTCACTGGATGAGTCCCTGCGGCTGACCCGAGCCCGAGGAACCACGGTCGTCGTGGGAATGCCGGGGCTGCCTTGGGGTGTGGACTGGACCACCATCTGGTTCAAGGAGCTGAACGTCTGCGGGGCCTACGCCTATGGTCTGGAAGACATGAGTGGAAAGCGGATCAGCACCTTCGATCTGGCCTTGGATCTGCTCGTCAGCCGCCGCGTGGACCTGAAACCGCTCGTGACGCACCGCTTTCCTTTGACGCAGTACCGCCAGGCCATTCGCACCGCCCTCTTGACTGGTCGTTTCCGTTCCATCAAAACCGTGTTCACCATCGACGCCGCTGCATCCTAGCGAGGGACGCCTCCGTGATCGCTCCCGCTCCCGACATCGACCGCTCGAGTTGCATTTACACTGTGGAAAAGGAGGGCGAACATTTCGTGTTCCACAGCGGGGAACAGTTCCGCTGGGAGCCATTGCCCCGGGGAACCCGGGTCATCTATCCGCCTCCGCCGTTGCCTTCGCTTCCCGACCCCGACCAGGCGATTGAAGACGCGCTCAACAATCCGCTGGGCAGCGAACCGTTGTCAGCCCTGTTGCGCCCGGGCATGAAAGTGACCATCGCCTTCGACGACATCTCGCTGCCGTTGCCGCCCATGCGTCCGCCGGACATTCGCCGCCGAATCATTGAAAAACTTCTAGACCGCCTCGGCCGGGCCGGCGTGGACGACGTCCATCTCGTCGTCGCCATCGCTCTCCACCGCAAAATGACCGCCGCGGAACTTCGGGAAATCCTCGGTCCAAAGGTGTTCGACGCTTTCTGGCCTAAACGGCTTTACAATCACGACGCCGAGGATCCCCAAGGGAATGTCCTGCTTGGCACCACGGATCGCGGCGAGGAGGTCTGGATCAATCGTCGCGTGGCGGAGTCCGATCTGCTCATCTACGTCAACATCAATCTGGTCACGATGGACGGCGGCCACAAGTCGATCAACACGGGTCTGACGACCTACCGCACCATCCGCCACCACCACAACGTCCACACGCTGATGCATTGCAAAAGCTACATGGATCCGGCCAACAGCATGTTGCAGCGGACCTGTGAACGCATGGGGGCGGTGGTGGCCCGGCACGTCCGGAGCTTCCACATTGAAACCACGGTCAATAGTGCCGCGTTTCCTGGCCTGTTCACCTATCTGCAAAAACCGGAGCGAAACTGGAATGCCTTCGACGCTATGAACTTTCACGCCAGCCGGATCGGCCTCGACATTCTGCCGTATGAAATCCGTCGCCGCATCTGGATGAGCCAGCGGGCGCCTTACGGCATGACCAGCGTACAAGCCGGGCAGACTGATCTCGTCCACGACCGCACCGTGGCTAACGTCATCCGGCAGCAGGCTGTGCCGGTCAACGGCCCCAGCGACATCGTGGTCATGGGCATCCCGTATCTCTGCCCCTACAACGTGAATTCGATCATGAACCCGCTGCTCCAGTGGGTCAATTCCGTCGGTTACGGATTCAACCTCTATCGTGGTCAGCCCCTGGTGCGTAAAGGCGGGGTGCTTATCATCACCCATCCGCTCTACAAGCGATTCCATGCCGAGCATCATCCCAGCTACATCGAGTTCTTCGACCGGGTGCTTGCCGACACGCGGGATCCGGCCGTGATGGAGAGAAAATACGAGCAGGAATTTGCCGAGAATGAGCGCTACCGGCGGATGTACCGGGAGGGTCATGCCTATCACGGCGTGCATCCGTTCTACATGTGGTACTGGGGCATCTACGGGGCGGCGTGGGTGGGAAAGGTAATCTGCGTTGGTGGCGATCCCTTTGTCGCCAACCGACTCGGCTTCGGAACGGCCAAATCAGTCGGTGAAGCCATCGAGCAGGCCAAGGATATCGTCGGGCCGAGTCCGTCTGTCACCTGCTTCCACTGGCCGCCGTTGTTGTTGTGCGATGTCCACTGAGCGTTCCATGAACCGAACATTATCCGGGCGGGTGGCTTTGGTGACCGGGGCCGGGGTCGGCATTGGTCGCGCGATTGCTTTGTCTCTCGCTGATGCCGGAGCGTTCGTCGGTGTCCATTACCATCGCAGTGCGGAGGAAGCAGCCGAAACGTTGACAAGGATCAGGCAACGCGGTGGAGATGGCTTGCTCCTCCAAGCCGACCTGACTGGCGAGGAGCAGGCGGTCGGCGTCGTTCAGCGCCTCGTCGAGCAAACGAAACGGCTGGACATTGTTGTCAACAATGCGGGTTCGCCGGTGGCCAGGACGAACATTGAGGACTGCTCGCTGGAGTTGTGGCGGCAGGTTTTTGATGTGAACATGACCAGTGCCTTTCTAGTCACGCGGACAGCGATTCCACATCTTCGCCAGTCCGGCCACGGCAGCATCGTCAACATCCTGTCGCTGTCCGTGCAGACCGGCGGAAGCGGAACCGGGCCCTACGCGGCCGCCAAGGGAGCGCTCCAGGTCTTCACCCGGACCCTGGCCCGGGAACTGGCTCCTCAGGTGCGGGTCAACGCTGTCATGCCCGGCGTGATCGCCACCCGGCACCACGAGCAGTTCAGTACACCAGCGAAGATGGAGGAATATCGCCGACAAACGCCGCTGGAAAGAAACGGGACCGCGGAGGAGGTTGCTGCCGCGGTCCGTTTCCTGGTCACTGATGAGGCGTCGTTCATCACCGGGGCGCTGCTCGACATCAACGGCGGAAGATTCCTCCGCTGACGCCGAGTGCCGCATGGAGAGACGCTGCTACTCGACGTTCAGAGCGAAGAGGTACTGCTCATATTCCCGACGTTCCTTGTCTTCCTTGGCTCGCAGTTCCTTGAGCGTGGCCTGGAGCTTCTCGATTTCGGTTTCCTGCTGGTCAAACTTCTCCAGGTACCGCTTGTACGCCGCGGCTGTCGGCGGCAGTTCCTTGAGGTTGGCCCGCAGCCGCTGCTGATCCTGGCTGATCTCGTTGTACTGCCGGTTGATCTCGGCAATCTCCCGCTGCGTGGCGGCCCACTTGGCCTTCAGCTCCAGGGCCTTGGCCAAGGCTTCCTTCACCTTGTCGCTGGCCACGGTGCTGTTGAGGAAGAAGCGGATGGTCTGATCGTCGGCGTTCGTGAGGGCGATCTGCTGGACGACGTCGCGCTCTTCCACGATTTCCGTGGAGGCCGACTTCTCACCCGCCACCAGCATCTCGAAGCGGTACACGTCCCGGCTCCGCTCTGCATACTTTTCCGGCGTGACCAGCTTGAATTCCGGCCGGTAGGGGTGTTCAAGGATTAATCGGCGCTCTTGATTGGTGCGGTTCTTGATGTTGTAGGTCTTGGCTTCGCGGATCTTGTTGGTGGCATGGAGAATGCCCTTGAAGACCTTGACGGCTGTGAGCCGCTGCGGCTCATGCTTGACAACCGGCTCGACCTCAACGCCGAGATCAATGGCGTAACTCAGCAAGCGCTCTTCATTCGGCTGGAGGTCCTGGATGCGGGCATCTCCGGCGTAGCTGTTGCCGTCGAAGACTGTGATCGGCCCCTGCATCAGGTGCAGGCCGGTCGTGTTCTTGAACTTCAGTCCGTGCAACGGGAATTTCGGATGCACGCCTTGATTGTAGATGCTGACCTTGATGCCCTCGATGGTCTGATTGACGATCGGCAGCATGGCCGACTTCTGGCGCGGTAGCGACACCGGCGTGTCAATGAAGTATTGGAAGAAGTCGCCCATCTCCATGGCAGTGGCGGCAGAGGCGACTCCGGCGTCCAGTTGCATTTCCTTGTCAGCAACAGCCGTGGCATTGCGGCCCCGCATCGCCTGACCCGCTCCCTGACGCTCCAAGGCTTCCCCGGCTCGTCGCATGGCGGCCGCGGCCTTGCCTGCATCCTGGGGCGCACCTGCTCCGGCAAGACCAGCTGCCGCTCCGGGAGCAGGTGGGGCTTGCAGGCCAAAGGCTGCGTCCTTCTTCTCCATAGCTCCGCCATAGGTCGGGGGTCGCAGCGACGCGAACAACTCCGGTTCGACAACGGGCCGCGGAACATAGAGCGGCTGATAGAGATCCATCTGGAAGCTGATCGGCCTGCCGGAGACCAAAGCCATGCGGACGTTGTTCCAGTCCTCATCGCTCGTGTTTTCGACCACGGCCCAGCCTTGCAAAAAGGCTTTCTTGCCTTCCTTGTCGATGACCATGCGATAACTGGTCTTCCAGATCGGGCTTTCGACGACATAGCTGACTCGGACCGGTCGCTTGCCTTCGCCGCTGAAATTGAGACTGACCGCCTTCTTCTGCGTGTCATGCGAAAGTGCCAGCGTTTCCAAGGCCCGTTTCAATTCGTTGTCAATGATCGGATTGAGGAAGCGGACCCGCTGGATGTCGGCGAGTTTGACGCTCCTCATGCCGTCGGCACACCAAAGATTGACCAGTTCGACCTCGACAACGGCTTCTTTCCCGGCTGCTTGTCGCTGCTTCTCGGTACCCATGATGACGCCGGTAAGGATGCCCGGCTGAGTCACGGCGGTCTGCTGAAGGACCACTTCCACTTTCTCGCCGCGGGCCTGCTGCAAGATCGCGCCGAAGCTGGGGTTGTCAGTCAAATTGATGGCGAAGCTGCGGAGCGTCTTTTCGATGGGGTCGCGGCTGTCGTAGCTGACGGCGCTGATGTGTCCGCCGCCAAGGTCCTGAAGGACCATGCTCTTGAGCAGGTCGTTGATGTTGTCCACAGGGAAGGTCAGGTCAATGCGGGTATTGCCCTCGACCTCGCCTTCCCGCTCGAAGAAGCCGACGCCGCTGGAGAACAGGACCACCTTAGTGATCGGCAACTGCGGTCCCGGGGGCTTGAACGCGGGGCTGGGCGAGTCGTTTCGCCCCGGCTGAGCCGGTGATTCGCCGGGTCGAACAGCCAGAAACACCGCTGCGGCCAGGATTCCCGCAGCGACGATACCCAAGGCGATGCGACGCATGTTCCACCTCCCAAACCAGATGATCCGACCTTGCGAACTCTCGTAGGTTCAGACGAGCTACCAGCGAGCAACGATTGGAGCGATTCGCGGAATCGTCGAAAGGCCCGCGGACTCCGCGTTTCCCGTCCGCTTTCGCTAACTATGATGAACGCTAGGGGGGATTACAAGGGCAGACGGCTCAGACAATGATCCTGCTGATCGACAATTATGACAGTTTTACCTACAACCTCGTGCAGCGGATCGGCGAACTCGATCCGACCGTCGATTTGCGCGTCTTCCGCAACGACCAGATCACGCCGGACGAAGTCGCTGAGTTGAAGCCGACGCACATCATCATCTCGCCCGGTCCCTGCACCCCTCTCGAAGCTGGAGTGTCCAACGAGATCATTCGCCGCTTCGCTCCCACGATTCCGATTCTAGGCGTGTGTTTGGGCCATCAGTGCATCGGGCACGTCTTCGGCGGTCGGGTCGTAAGGAACTACCGGGTGATGCACGGCAAGGTGTCGGCGATATACCACGACAACAAGGGAGTGTTCCGCGGCTTGAGCAATCCCTTCGACGCCACACGGTATCACAGCCTCGTGATCGAGCGGGAAAGCTGGAACCATCCCGATTTCGAGGTGTGCGCTTGGACGGCCGAGAATGAAATCATGGGCGTTCGGCACAAGACTTGGCCGCTGCATGGCGTACAGTTTCATCCCGAAAGCTTTCTCACTCTGGAAGGTCCCAAGCTGCTGAAGAACTTCGTTTGGGGAACTTGAGGCGGACATGCTGACCGTTCAAGCGGCTCAGGCGTTGGTGCTGCGGCACAGTCGCATTTTGCCGTCCGAAGTCGTTGCATTGAACGCTGACCTGCTGGACCGGGTCCTCGCCGAAGATGTCGTCAGTGATCTCGACTCGCCGCCGTTCGACAAGGCGATGGTGGACGGCTATGCGGTCCGCAGTGGGGATGTTGGTGCACGTCGAGTCGTCGGCGAAATCACGGCCGGGGTGCAAAGCCTCAAGCCGCTAGCGGTCGGCGAGGCCGTTCGCATCATGACTGGTGCACCGCTCCCTCCGGAGGCGGATGCCGTGGTGATGCAGGAGCGCGTCCAGGCTCTCGATGGCGGACACATCCGCATATTTGAGGCGGTACGGCCGGGTCAGAACGTCATGCCCCGTGGCCAGGAGATGCGTACCGGAGAGACGGTCCTTCAGCGGGGCCGTGTTTTAGGACCCCAGCATCTGGGCATTTTGGCCACCGTCGGCAAAAGCCATGTCGCTGTGGTGCGGCAACCTCGCGTGGCCATCCTCTCCACCGGCGATGAATTGGTGGAACCAGACCAACATCCCGTCGGAGCCCAGATTCGCAACAGCAACGCCGTCATGCTGGCGGGGCAGATCGTCCGAGCCGGCGGCGTCCCCCTTCTCCTCGGCATTTGCCGGGATGATGTTGACGCCTTGCGGAAAATGGTCCGCGATGGGCTTGAACATGACGTGCTCCTTTTGACCGGCGGTGTTTCCGTCGGAAAACTGGACCTTGTGCCGGGGGTCCTGGGCGAACTGGGCGTCGAACCGATCTTTCATAGGGTTGCCATGAAACCGGGCAAGCCGCTGTTTTTCGGCAAGACGCCAACCTGCCTGGTCTTCGGGCTGCCTGGGAATCCAGTCAGTGCCTTGGTCGGCTTCGAGTTGTTCGTCCGCATCGCTTTGCAGGTGCAGCGTGGGATTGCCGATGTGATGCCACGCATGGAACTGGCGCGGCTCGAAACCAGCTGGCGGCACTCAAGCGACCGACCGACCTATCATCCCTGCCGGGTGCGGCAGACGCCGGGTGGGCAGTTCGTTCAACCGTTGCCCTGGTTCGGCTCGCCGGATCTGCGGACGGTCTGCGAGGCTGATGGCTTTTGTGTCTTTGACGCTGGGACGCGCAACTACGAAGCCGGGGAATTGGTGCCCGTCCTTCTTCCCGACCGATAAGAACTTCCCCACCAATCGGGAATACAATTGCGATGTCGGGTTTCATCAGTAAGGAGTGTTCCTCTCCGATGTGTCAGGGCCTTTGTGCGCAGGATGTGCCCCGGTGAGCGCGAGCGTATCCCTTGAAACCGACAGCCGTGCTGTGCCGAACTTGCGGTGGATCCCGGTGGCTGCGGGGATCCTCGGCGGCGGCCTGACCTACTTGGGCTTCTTCCCGGCCAACCTTGGCTTTGTTGGATGGTTTTGCCTCGTGCCGCTTGTGTATCTTGTCGCTCGGCCCAATGCTCGCGGCGTATATCTGGGCACAATCCTGGGCGGGTTGCTGTTCGGGCTGGCGGCGGTCCATTGGGTCCGTTTCGCTGCCCCGACCATGATCCTCGCCTGGATCGGCTTGGCCCTGCTGCTGACGACTCACTTTTTGCTGTTCGTCGCCCTTTCCCGTTGGCTTGTGCATTCGGCCAGATGGCCGCTTTTGTTGGCCGCACCAATCACCTGGACGCTTCTGGAATACGCCCGGGCCCACATAGACATCGGCTTCGCCTGGTATCTCCTGGGACACACGCAACATGACTATCTTCCCGTGATCCAGATTGCGGACCTGTTCGGAGCCTACGGCCTGAGTTTCCTGTTGATGCTGGCCAATGTCGCCCTCTATCAGGGGATCGTCTGGGTGTTGCACCGTGCGTGGCCGGAGTGGTCGGCAGGTCGCCTCGGCATCCTCCCACCCGGCGGCGGACAAGTTCGTTTAAGTTTGACGGTGTGCTTCGTTCTCGTCGCAGCATCGCTCGGTTATGGTGCGTGGAGACTCAGTCAGGACGAATTTGAAGCTGGACCTGTCGTGGCCCTGGTCCAGGGCAATGTGCCCCAGGAAATCCGAAATGACCCGTCCCAAGGAGCGTTGCAGAACACCCATTTCGAGGAACTCGGGGAACAGGCCAAACAAAGCGAAGCGGATCTGATCGTATTCCCCGAGACGAGCTTCACCTTTGAATGGCTTTTCCCGCCGGAAACCGATTCGGTCGAACTCACGGAACTGGGTAAAGAATTGTTGGAAACCAGCCAGCGCTTTGCCGCCACGAAGCCAAAAGCCTGGAACGCCTCGCTACTTTTGGGAATCAATTCGCTGATCGTTCGGGGCGAAGAGTTTCGTCCGTTCAACTCGGCCATCCTGCTGAGCCGCGAAGGCGTGGTGTTGGGCACCTACCACAAGTGTTGCCGGGTACCGTTCGGCGAGTATTTGCCATTCCGCGAGACGCTGCCGTTCATCAAGGTGCTGTCGCCCTACGACTTCGACTACGGCATCGATCCAGGCTGGGAGTTGACGCTCTTTGAGCTTCCCGGGCCCAAGGCGTATCGCTTTGCCGTGTTGATCTGCTATGAGGATTCCGTTCCGCACCTGGCTCGCCAGTTCATGCGAAAGTCCCCCGACAGCCCGCCGCATTTCTTCCTGAACATTTCCAACGACGGCTGGTTTCGCTGCTCCGAAGAACACGAACAGCATCTGGTGGCCGCTCGCTTTCGAGCCGTGGAAACACGCCGTTCCTTGGCACGAGCGGTCAACATGGGGATTAGCGCTGTGATCGACGGCAATGGGAAAATCGTCGCTCTGCCAGGGCCGTCCCTGCGGGAATCCAAGGGCTTCGCCGCCGTCTTGACCTCCTCTATTCCCATAGACCGCCGCTTCAGCCTCTACGCCTGGTGGGGCGACGTGCTGCCGATGGCCTGCGGTATCTTGACGGCGGTGGGCGTCCTTCTCGGAGCCGTGATGAGCATCAGAAAGCGATTCGCTCGCACCGGTTGACATATTCCTGTCACTTCAAGCTCAGGACCGGTCACCAATCAAATCACCGTGCCGTCGGGAACGATCACTTCCTTCGGAATGACCACGATGCCGTCGCGGATGGCGTAGTTGGGGCCGTCGGCATTTTCCAGATTGCGCTGGTTGGTGATGCGGACGTTGCGGCCGATGCGGCAGTCTTTGTCGAGGATGGCCCGTTCAATGACGGAGCCTTCGCCGATGCCGATGTCGGGACGGCCCTCGAGCCGATTGCGGCGGCGTTCTTCGTCGGTCTCATAGCGGTCGGCCCCGATCATGATCGTGTCACGCATGGTGACATTGGGACAGATCCGGCTGCGGACGCCGATAATCGAGCGCTTCAGGTCGGCTCCCTGCATCACGATGCAGCCGTCGCTGACGAGGCAGTTCTGGATCGTCGCTCCGGAAATCCGGGAAGCCGGCAAGAACCGCATACGGGTGTAGATGACGCCTTCCGGAGCGTGGAAAAAGAACGGCGGATTGTCCTGCGTCAGAGCCAGGCTGGCTTGATGGTACGCCTTGACCGTGCCCAGGTCTTCCCAGTAGCCGTCGAAAAGATGCGCCTGCACCCGATACCGTCGGTAGCTGTTGGGAAAGACTTCCTTGCCGAAATCGGCGTAGGGCGGTTTGTGATCCAGCAGCGTCAAGAGCACATCCTTGTTGAACAAATAGATACCCATGCTGGCGAGATACTGACGATTGCGGGCGGTGATGCCGCGGCGTTCAATCCACTCGACCGGGGTGCGGACGGAATCCAAGGCTTCCTCGGTCTGCGGTTTCTCGACAAAGTGAATCACCCGACCGCTGTCGTCGAGGCGGACGATTCCCAGCGAGGGAGCATCCCCACGGGCCACGGGGATGACCGCGATAGTGATGTCGGCACGGTTGTTATGATGCGTTTCGACCAGGGCGTGAAAGTCCATGCGGTACAACTGGTCGCCGGAAAGGATCAGGACTTGATGGATCCAGGGTTCCTGCAGGTAACGGACGTTCTGGCGAACGGCGTCGGCTGTGCCCTGATACCATTCACTCGATTCAATTGTCTGCTGAGCGGCGAGGATTTCCACAAAGCCACCGCCGAAGTGGTCGAGCCGATAGCTGTGCGAAATGTGACGATGCAGGCTGACGCTGAGAAATTGGGTGAGCACGTAGATTTTGTTGATTCCACTGTTGAGGCAGTTGCTGATGGGGATGTCAATCAAACGGTACTTGCCCGCCAGCGGCACGGCCGGTTTGCTGCGGTGGGCCGTAAGTGGATACAGCCGGGTGCCTCGCCCCCCGCCCAAGATCATGCACAGGATGTTCTTCATACTGCCTGGATTCATCGTTTTCTCCCCGATGTCGCCTGCCGATGACTGCCTCGCTTTGCGATTGTAGCCGATTGTTAACGGTTCGTCGAAATCGGCCTTCCGTGCGCAAGCCGCAGAACTCTGCCACGTATTAAGCCGTAGAGGTGGTAGAATGGAGTAACTGCCCGGCAAGGAAGTCGGAACGCGAACAGCAGGAACAGGGAGGCGGCCATGTCTTCGCAGGCACACGCCCAAACGAGACGTCGGTCGATGCGGCTGGGGAAGTACGAAAACCTGATCCGCGTGGCTTCCGGCGGCATGGGGACGATCTATCGCGGGATCGACAGTCAGACCGGCCGCGAGATCGCCCTCAAGGTACTTTCCGCTGAATTGGCAGAAAATCCGACGCTGCTGGAGCGTTTTGCTCGGGAAGCCGACGCCGCCGCCCGGCTCCGCCATCCCAACATCGTCTCCGTCTTCAAGCGAGGCAAAAAGGATGGCATGCATTACATTGTGATGGAATACGTGGACGGCATCGACCTGCACCGCTATGTCACCGCGACTGGACCGATGAAGCCGGTCGAGGTTGTCGAAATCCTCATCCAGGCAGCCCGTGCCCTGGCCCATGCCCATGCTCGGGATATTGTTCATCGGGACATCAAGCCGTCCAATTTCATCCTCACCAACCACAATGGCCGACGCATCGTCAAGCTGACGGACTTCGGCTTGGCTGTGGACCGCAGCGATCCCAACGAGAGCCACCTGACCAAACCAGGCACAACCGTCGGCACCGTGGATTTCATGGCTCCAGAGCAAGCCCGCGGTCGGAACCTGACCGACAGCCGCAGCGATATCTACGCTCTTGGCTGCACCGCCTACTTCATGCTTACCGGACAAGCCCCGTTCCCCGAAGGCTCGGTCCCGGAGAAGCTCTACAAGCATGTCCACGAATACCCGCCTGATCCCCGGGAGTTGAATCCGGACATTCCTGATGACCTCATCACGATCCTGGGCCGGATGATGGAGAAGCGTCCGGAGGACCGCTATCAGTCCACAGAGGAGTTGCTGGCTGACTTGGAGAAGTTGCACGAAAAGCTGACCGGCAAGGCGGGCGGGTTGCTCGAATTGTTTGCTTCAACCAACGGAGACACTCCCGATCACCCGCGCAAGCTGCCGTTCCAGCATCCGGTCATCGTCGTCGAATCGGAAGAGGATTTTCTGCCGACCGTGGCCGCCGGTTGGGTCTTGTTCGCCGTACTAGGAGTGCTCGCCTTATCACTGCTGATCTTGTTCGTGGTCTGGCTCGGCTGAGGAAGTCGTCTGGCGAAATCCAAAGCTACCACAGCGGTTCAAGCCACGAACCGCGTGTGCATCACGATCTCAAAGGTGGCGTTGAACGCGGAGTGAATCACCAGCCCCGGCAAGACGCTGCGGGTCGCCAGGAATACCCAGGTGACGAAGACACCGCTGACGAAATAAAACGGCAGCAAGACCAAGGGCGCCTGGTAAAACCAATGGAGCATTGCCCAGATAACTCCGGAACCCACCAATGCCAGGTACCGACCTCCCAAACGCACCATCACCGGCACGATCATGGCTCGATAGCCCAGTTCTTCGATCAAGGGTGCCATCACCGACCCCCGCCAGAGCTTTTCTGACAGAGCCGTGTAAAGCAACGTGGGCTGCCATCCCAGGACCAGATCAGTGACTGTGAATCCCATGTGGCTGTCGAGCGGAATCGGAAGAAGAAGGCCGATAAGCACCACGACGACACTGAATAACGTGGCTGCCACGGTCCACAAGAATGTCGCCCGGCGTTGACCAAGGGTCAACCCGAACTCGGTCCGCCATCTCGGTGAAGCAAGGCACAGCAGCAGGACGGGCGCCAGAAAGATGGCCAAGCGTAATAGTTCTAACCAGAAGCCTTGGACATGCACCACTTCGTCTTTCCAGAGGATGATCAGACAACAGAACTCGTGGGGCATCGATCGCGCGTAGAGGGACACGCCCCACAGATCGGCGAGCCAGCACAAAGGCAGCAGGATCGCCAGCACGATCGCCTGGGACAGGCTGAGGTGCGAAGAGTACCGCATGGCGGTTTGCTCCCGCTAGGTCGAGGGCCGGTCGGAATCAGAAGGAGAAGTGCCTTGGGAAATTCGCCCGCCGCCCTCTACCACTTCTGAAAGAATTGCACCGCGTTACGAAACAGCCGCAGTCCGTCGCCTTCTTCCGTCAAGCCCCGACGTGTCCATTGCGGATGCTGCGTTGGAAGAACGTGCCGTTCCGGATGCGGCATCATCCCGAGAACTTGACCTGTGATGTCGCACAACCCGGCTACGCTGCCTTGAGAACCATTCGGGTTGGCTGGGTAAGGGCCGGGCTGACCAGCGGCATCGACATAACGAAGCACAATCTGCCCGCCCTCCTCAAGCCGTCGATAGGTTTCCGGCTTATCGCAAACAAACCGGCCTTCACCGTGGGCGATGGGCGCTTCCCAGACCGAGTAACCTTGGAGAAAGGGGCATTTGCCCGGCTCTGCCCGCAGATGCACCCAGCGATCGACGAATCCTGGCGGCTCATTGGCAGTCAACGTGGCGGGCACACCCCGTTCGATCGGCGGCACCAGCAGCCCCGCCTTCAGTAACGCCTGAAAGCCATTGCAGATGCCAAGAATCAGCTTTCCTTGATTCCGAAACTGCTGGAGAGCGTCGTTGAGAAAGGTCCGCATTTGAACGGCAAGGATTTTCCCTGCCGCCACGTCGTCGCCGTAGGTGAACCCGCCAGGGATCGTCAGCACCTGAAAAGCGTCGAGCAGTTTTGGGTCCTGCTTGATTTGGTGGATGTGGATACGCTCCGGAATCGCCCCGGCCTTCTCAAAGGCGAATGCGGTTTCCAGGTCGCAATTGGCTCCCGGAGCACGCAGAATCAGGACGCGAACCGCCGCCATCTCACCCTTTCCCCACCCTGAGAGAGCACCCTACGGACTTCATCTCCGAATATAGCGGATTGCAGCCGAAGCCGGAAGCCCGACCAGCATCGAGCCCCGGGCAAGTTGCCGTGCCAACGTGCTTGCACGGAACGTTGTGCTGGCAAACGCTCTGCGGTTGCTTATAATGACGCGAATGTGTTTGGGCCTTCCGCCTCAAGCTGGGATTTGCAAGGGAGAAGAGAATGCGAACGGTCATCTGCAGTCTGCTGGCTGCCGTGCTGGTAGTCGGCTTCGGGTGGGCGGATGAGCCTGCCAAACCCGCACAGAAAGACGCTCCACCGGCCAATCTCAAGAGCCTGACCGAGGAGTTCCAGCAGGCTCTGAGCAAACTTCAGAAAGAGTTCCAGGCGGCCCAAGAGATCGAGGCCAAGACGAAGATTCGTGATCAGGCCATCGAGATGCTGGGCAAATTCGCGAACCGGGCTATCGACTACGCTGAGAAGAACCCCAAGAGCGAGGATGCACCACAGGCCTTGATCATGTCGCTGCAATGGGCGCGCGATGAGGCCACCCGCGATCGGGCGGTGCTCGTCCTCATCAAGGACCACGCCGAAAGCAAGGCCATCGGACAGATTTGCACGATGCTCGCTGAGTTGCCGAATCCCGTGGTCGAAAAGCTGCTGCGGACCGTGATGGAAAAGAATCCCGATCGGAACGCTCAGGGGCTGGCTACCCTGGCGTTGGCGACCCATCTCCAATCCCGCGCGGAGGATGCCCGTGGGGCCGAGGCTGAGAAACTCACCAAGGAAGCGGAGAAGGTTCTGGAAGTCGCCCTCGCCAAGTATGCGGACGTTAAGACCGCCGACGGCACCGTAGGCGAAGAGGCCAAGGCCGCCCTGAGCCTGGCGGTCGGTCGAGAGGTGCCCGATATCGTCGGAGCCGATTCGGAAGACAAGGAGTTCAAGCTCAGCGACTATCGCGGCAAAGTCGTCATGCTCGACTTCTGGGCCAGCTGGTGCGGGCCGTGCATGGCAATGGTACCGCACAATCGGGAACTGGTCACGAAGATGAAAGGCCGTCCGTTCGCCCTCATCGGTGTCAACGCTGATCAGGACAAGGATGCCTTCAAGAAGGCCGAATCCGACAAGAAGATGAACTACCGGTCCTTCTACGACGGCGACGGCAAGATCGTCGGGGCCTGGCGGATCAAGGCGTTTCCGACCATGCTGCTCATCGACCACAAGGGCGTCATGCGGCAGAAGATCGTCGGCGGCGGACCGGCGAACATGAAAGCCCTCGACGAGGCCATCGAGAAGCTCGTCGCCGAAGCTGAAGCTGACGCCAAGAAATAACGCTCTCCAAAAAGCCTCCAAAGCCCGAGACGCGGACTTGCCATGGTTCAGCGTCTCGGGCATTTTGTTTTACAGCTGCATTGCTCCAGCATCGCCATTGGAACCGGCAACAAGGGGGGATTCTTCCATGCCGTCCCGCGCCGCCTCGGAGTACCGCTACGAAAAGCTGACCTGGCCGGAAATCAACGACGCCATCGGGATGGGTAAGGTGTGTATCCTTCCGTGCGGGTCGGTGGAACAGCATGGTCCGCATCTGCCGCTTGACGTGGACATCGTCTGCCCGCTGGGCATCGCCTACGGGGCTGGCCGGGCCATTCCGGATAAGCTTCTTGTCCTGCCGCCGTACTGGTACGGCTACTGCGGCCACGTCATGGACTTTCCGGGCACCATCAACGGGCACTACGAGCATTTCATCCACAGCGTACTCGACGTGACGAAATCACTGGCGTACCACGGTTTCAAGAAAATCATTCTGCTCAATGGCCACGGCTCGAACATGCCCAATCTCGACCTCGTGGCTCGCCGGACCAATCTGGAAACCGATGCCGAATGCGTCCTGATCGCCTGGTGGAATCTGCTCACCGTGGACAAGGAGTTTCTCCCACGATGGCGGCAGAGTAAGTTTCCCGGGGGGTGCGCCCATGCTTGCGAATTGGAAACATCGCTCTACTTGTACCTCGACGGCGACCAGGTGCGAAACGACTCGATCCGGGACGAGCCAATCCGGTTCAACGAGGAAACCAATCCGTTCATGTGGATCGACCTGTTCGCCGCCGGGCCGGCCACCGTCATTTCCTGGACCAGCACTTACACTGAATCCGGCGTGCAGGGGGAACCCGAAAAGGCTTCTGCGGAAAAAGGCCGACTGGTGTACGAGGAAGCGGTCCGGCAGCTTGTCCGCTTCGTCAACTGGTTCAAAGACCGACCTCGTGATCCACGTCGGGATCACCATGCCCAGCCGCCGACGATGCCGATGCCATGGGGCCAACGATCTGTCAGCGAGAAAGAAGGCAACCGTTCAACCTGCTGAGGTACTCGCCTGCACTGGTCAATCGAGGAAGCTCTTGGCGCGGATGACGATGTCCTCGCTCTGGGACAGGTTGCCAGTCTCGACACTGACGCGGAAGGTGCCAGTGCGCTCCGCACGGATGCGCCACGTCACTGGACTGTAGGATCCGACCTGACTGCGAATGACCGGCTTGGTCTCTTGCTGGCCTTCGACGAGACGCAGGCCGGGAGGCAGTTTCAAGCGGATCGTCTGGTTGGGCTGCGGATCAGCGACGTAGGCGGTGATGGTGATCTCGCCGCCGGGTCGGAACACGCCGTTGGCGGTGAGGGCTAGTTGTCCCGCGCTCAGCCCGGTGCTTGCGACGCGCCCCAGGCCATAGGCGAAAGCCATGACCCGCGACTGCCCCGGCTCAAGCGGCCGCTCGTCCCAATACAAAATCACCGCGGAATCCGGGCGATCGGGCAAGGCTCGGATCGGCAGCATGGGCACGTCCCAGCGGGTCAGGCTGCCCAACGCACCCGGCACGCCGAGGGCCTGATTGGGCCAGGCGCAGAGCATTACCCGCGTCGGCGGCTCGATCTGCTTCTCCGCATCCACCACGCGGAAAATGACGTTGGCCACGGTACCGGGGTTCTTCAGGTCGCCGTTTTCCAGTGCCTGAATGAAGTCGGGAATGTCTTCCGGCCTGCCAAAGTACCGCATCGTGTCACATAGCCCGCTCTCGCCTGGGATGGTGAACGGCACTCCGTCGTTGTTTCCGATCAGTGTGTCCAGCATGAAACGCAAGCCGACGGAGTGCGGCCCGTCGTCGCGGTTCGTCACCGTGTAGCGGATCAGGCAGACTTCGTAGCGGCCGGTCAGGTCGCTGCGATGGACGGCCACATCCTGAATCGCCTCGATGGAGCCGGGAAACAGCCAGACCGATCGCCACCGCTTGCCGGGTTCGACCTCGTCCGGTCGCTGCGGGTTTCGCTGTCCGCTGCCCGGCCGCCCTTGCAGCCCGAAAAACAGCTCGCTTCCGTCGATGCGGACGATGGTGTTGTTCGTCCTTCCGAAGGGATCGAAGGTTAACTGCTTGATCGTGCCGCGTTTCTCGCCGCGCAGACTGATGCCGAAGCGATGGGCATCGAAGTCCGTGGATTGGACCAACAGGTAAACGGTCGGGTCGTTTTCCGAGTAATTTGCCGGTGCGGAAAGACCGTTCCGAGCCGAGGAGGCCGAGGGACGGAGCAAATCGGCGAAGCCAATACCTGTCAGCACGCAAAGAAGCAACAACGCAGGAAGACCATGCATCCAGGGCGGCGTGCGTCCCGGCTGCCGTTGTGAATAATCTCCTTCCTCAGACTCGATCGACTGGGCCTGAGGCGGGACCACACTGGCCAATGGCGGTAAATCAGATGGCTTCGGCGTCTCGTCGGCTGGAACCACGATGGGTGGTTTGGTGCGGTCTATGGTCACCGTAATCGGTACCTCGAACCGTTGTCTGCCGTTCGAGATGACGACGAGGCGGGCTGTCGGCTGCACATTCGGTGGAGCGGAGGGCACTTGGATCACCACAGGGATTGTGGCGCGGGTGCCGCTCAGTTCGGCCCGGTCGATCTTGACCCAGGACTGATCGCAGAAGGCGTACGCAAAAATTGGCCGCTTGTCCACCGCCTGGAGCCGAACCTGTCCCGCCAACCTCGCCCCGATGCCTCCGCGAACCTTGATCTCCTTGGTCTTGAGTTCCACCCGCGGCGGTTTGGCCAACCCGCAGGCCTCGAAGAATTGTTGCACCCCGCCGAGGCCGCTGGCGGTCGGACCCTGCACCGGATAGACCCAATTGTTTTCGGCATACCAACGGGCCACCGCTCCGGATTCAAAAAGGGGAGCGGCTTCCTTAGGCTGTTTGTAAGCTTGTTCGGCAAGTTGTCGCTGAGATCGGGCACCGGCCAGGACGCCGTGCGGGAACGGCTTGATCGGCACCTCCACGCGGAGAACGATTTCCACGCTGCCCCCATTGGATTCGACGACAATGCGACCCGTCTGGGTATCCTTGGCGGCTCGCAGCTTTTCTCCGCAGATTAGAACCGGGATGTCGATCTCATGGGGGCAGTCAAACGCCTTGACAGGAACGCCGGGCGGGTCCCCTAGCAGCAGCCACGGCGTATCCACCACCACCAGCGATCCGTAAAGCAAACGGACGCCCTGATTGACAAGGTGTATGCTGGTTCGGTGATCCTTGCCCGCCGGTAGCTGGCCAAGATGGACGTTCAGCGGCTCGACCTGCAACCGTGCCGGGGCCAACACCTGAGTCGGCAGACGATCCAGCAGCAGATCCACTGCTCGAATCGGATCGGGAAACTGGGCTGCTTGGCGGGCTGCCTCCGCGAGATCAAGCCGACCCAAATGGCGGAAGAAGTTTTCCAGCCAGCCACCTCGCAGGAGGTCGGAAGCGACGCTCAGGTCCTCGACCAGCCCCACGGCTAATTCATCGAACGAGCGAGACCGCTTGCCCGATGGAAAAACGAACTCCCGCGAAAAGGTGGCCTTGCTGCCGACCGTGGCGGCACGATCCGCTGGCCCTGGAGTTAGCGGAACGCCGTCAAAGTAGCAGTACGAAGCCTCCGCCGGGTTGACTCGGCGGCAGCGGTTGCAGGTCAACGTCGCCATCAACGCCTTCGGCTCAGACTCGCACTTTCAATTGCACGGTGCCAATCTGGATCACGTCATTAGGGTTCAGTTGTCGTTTCTGCCCCGGATAAACCCGCTGCCGGTTCACGAACGTGCCGTTGGAACTGTTCAAGTCCTCGATGGTCAACACGCCCTCCTGGAAGATGATGCAGGCATGTTGACGGCTGGACCAGATGCGGTCCGGCGATTCCTGCTCTTCCAGGTCGATATCCACTGGCTTTTCGTCGGCTCGCCCGATGAAGTTCTCCCCTTCGTAGATCGGGTACTCGGCCCCGATCTTCAGTCCGCGGATGACGACCAGTTTCGGCTTGGCGTCGGGCGGCAAGGCCCCGGGCTTAGCCTCGGCAGCAGGGGCTGGAGCCTCGGCGGGTGCCGCAGGGGGCGGAGGAGCAAAAGGCTCGGCGAGCGGAATAATCGGCTCGGTGGCAGCGACCGGCTCAGGAGAAGTAGCTGGAGCGGTTGAGGCTCCCGATCCACTGATCGGAGCAGCGACTGCTATCGGCTCAGTCAAAGGAGATGCCTGCGGCAGGTCGGCCGGGACAGCAAGGTCCGACTTGCACTGGTCGCAGTACAAAGCCCCGTCTTCGTTCATGAATGAGCAGTAGGGACACTTGACCATGTTTGCGACGATCCTCCATCAAAGGTGCTTCGATATACTCGTGGCGTCGGCTGGTTGACTTTCGCCTTCAGGGCTGCTTCTCGGGCAAGGGCATTTCCTCGGCCAATCGGGCGGCATCATCGATTGCCAACTGGGTCTTGCGGGAGACACGGCCTCCGGTGTTCAGTTCGTCCAAGGCCTTGCGGGCCAACATGGTTTTCTTGGCTGCCCTCGGCCCCATGAGTTTGCCCTTTTTCTCGATCTCTTCCGCGGTCCGCTTGATTTCCTGTTGGTTGCTAGCCGCAATCGCATCCTGTAGGTTCTTGTTCAGTTCATAGATTTGCACTTCGTCGATGTGCTTGGCTACCTCGGCATTGACGTAGCCCATGCCCGCCTGGGTGTACTGAATTTGTAACGGCACCATGCCGGTTGTGTCGGGCTTGCCGCCGACCTCATAGGTCACTTCAACCTGGGCAATGACGTAGTTGCCGTCGGGACGCGGCGGCAGGCTCAGGTCGAGGATGTAACGCGTGGATTTGTCTCGCTCCAGCGTGCCCAGGTCGGCCACAAAGTGCCGTTCCTCCTCGGAGCGCAGGGGCAGTTCCTTGATTTCCGGCACGACCTGACGGCACCGCTTGAGCCGCACATCCTTGACCGGTCGAATGTGCATCTGAACATTGGCAAACATCGCTGAAGCGAGATGCTCGAATTCTTCCACGAAGACCCGCTCGGCGGATTGGCTCTGCTCGGCATCAATGTAATACCACTTCCCGCCACCGATGCCAGCCAGTTCCTTGATGAGGGCTTCCTTCCATTCTGTGCCGACTCCCATGAGCGTCAGCGTGATTTTTCGCTCCGCGGCCTGGCGAGCCAGCTGGCGACACTGCTCCTCGCCGGAAGTCTCGCCGTCGGTCAACACAACCATCTGCGAGATTTTTCCGTCCGTGGCGTTGCGGGCCAGTTCATCCAGAGCGAGACGGATGCCCTCGTCCATCGTTGTGCCGCCCGGATCCACGTCGAACAAGTCGATCCGCTGAATGACATCCTCGATACGGTCACGCTCGGCACAAGGCGTGGATGGCAAGACAACCTGGGCACCTTGGGCGAATGCGACGATGCACAACCGGTCTTCCGGTTTCAAGGTGCTCAGGGCGTGACGGGCCGCGTCTTGAATCCGCTTCAAACGGCTGACGCCTGTGCCGTCTTCTTCGTACATCGAACCGCTCACGTCGAGCACCAGCGCCAGGTTGAGGCCGAGCGGCTTGACCGGCCCTTCGCCCGTCGGGATCAGCTTGATGAGGGCGTAGCTGGCGGCTGATTCGCCTTTTACCGCGATGCTGTTGCGGTGCATCATCCGTTCGAGGTGAATCTTGGCTGGCATCTGGAACCTCACTGGAGAATCGAGCTAGTCAATGGACCGTGCAGCCGTTGGGCGATCCGTTATCGGCCCAGGACACATTGCGACCGCTTTGGCCCGCCGATCAACCCAGAATACCACAAACTGCGTCGCAAGGGCACTAGTCACGAAAGTCTGCCGAGAAGCCAGCGTATTATGACTCGGCTGTACAATCGGAAGCTCCTTTCTCACCGTTGGCGCCTAGGCATAAGACAACCCCAAGCGTGACCGGAGGGCGTCACAGGTTGCCCATCCCCGCGACCCACCAAGCATAAGCTCGTAACGGCAAAATGTCGCCTTGGAAAGGGGGGGGCTTGTGATTCACTGCAACGTGGGTGAAAATGGACTGGGTTACTTTTCTCAGGAGATGCGAGATCATGCCGCGCACCGTCATTGGGTTCTTCGTGTTCCTCTCCATCACGACGCTTTCAGCACAAGCTGTCCCCAAGCCGGAAGCTCGCTCTCCGGGCGAATCCCCTGCCGAGAAAACCCGCAAGGCCCTGGAACAGGTCCACTCCGTGAATCTGGAGGGTCTAACGCTTTCCGCTGCCATCAATGCGTTGAGTGAGATGGCCAAGGTGCAATTGCTTCTGGACCGAACGGCCGTCGCCGGTCACGGCATCGATCCGGAGCAGCAGCCAGTGACCCTCAAACTCAGCAATGTCAAATTGCGAAGCATCCTGTTGGCCCTGTGTGGGCAATTCAACCTGAGTTTCGTCATCGAGCAGGATCTGATCGTCTTGACCGATGAAATGACCGCCGTGGAACGCCAAGTGCGTCAGCGGGTTAGTGTGGACTTTGATCAATTGCCGTTGGACAAGGCCCTGCGGCAGCTGAGCCGCGAGACAGCCTGCAATATCGTCCTCGACCCTCGCCAGGCGTCCAAGGCCAAGGAGCCGATCACGTTGACGCTGGAGGATGTGCCGCTGGAAGTCGCCGTCCGTCTCATGGCTGAGCTGGCCGGGCTGCGTTCCGTTCGTCTCGCCAATGTCTTGTTCGTCACTACCAAAGAGAGCGCAGCCGAACTGCGGGCCGAAGAACCCGCCGGCCCGGCTGTGCCGGCGATTCGCGGCGGTATCATCTTCGACTGAGTAACCTGCTCTCCTCCAGGTTTGCCAGCCAGGTCTACCCGGCAAGGAGCCGCGCCCATGAGCGCCCCCGTATCGTCCTTGACTCCTGAGGAGATACTCGAGGGTCTCAACGAACAACAGAGGCGAGCGGTGCAATACTGCGATGGCCCCTTGCTGGTCATCGCTGGCCCCGGCACTGGCAAGACTCGGGTCATCACCGAAAAGGTCCTTTACCTCATCGCCCAACACGGCTTCGACCCGCGTTCCATCCTCGCCCTGACCTTCACCAAAAAGGCCACGGGCGAGATGGCGGAGCGGATTCAGAAGCGACTTGCCCAGGCCCGCATCTTCAGCCAACCGTACATCGGCACCTTTCACAGCTTCTGCTTCGATCTGATTCAGGAGCATGGGGACGAACTGGGCTTCAGCCAGCGGCTGCGTTTGCTGACCGGAGCTTTCTTCGTGCAGTTTCTCCACGATCTTCTGGATGAGCTTCCGATCGAGCACACGAATCTGGTTGAAAGCTCGCGTTTCTGGTGCGAAGGGCTGGCTGATTTCCTCAGTCGCTGCCACGACGAGGGCCTCCTGGAAGAAGACCTGGAACGGCGGTTTCAAGCGTGGATCAAAAGTCCTGAGTTCGATGGGGATCCGGACGAATACCTTGAAGTTCTGGACATGATCCGGGCCATACCCAAGGTGCGCGAGCGGCAAAAACAACTCGGCGTCGTCACCTTTGGCGATCTGCTGACCGGAGCCGTGCAACTGCTCAAGAAGAATTCAACGATCCGGACCCAGTTACAGGATCGCTACCAGTACATCCTCGTGGATGAGTTTCAGGACAACAACACTGCCCAATTTGAGCTGGTGAATCTCCTCGCGGAGAAGCATCGCCGGGTTCTGGTGGTCGGCGACGAAGACCAGTGCATCTACCGCTTCCGGGGAGCCGGGCTAGATCTGGTCAAACGGTTTCGCGACCACTGGGGCTCAGCAGCACACGTTATTCAGCTGCGTGCGAACCAGGGCGGGAAAAAGGGCAGGTCGGTCCGGGTTGCTGCCAAGCCGGCTGGCAATCTTGAAACCGTCACCTTGCAGGAAAACTACCGTTCCACCGAAGCCATCATCGACGTGTTCACCACGTTGATCGAGCACAACCAGAGGCGGCTGGGGAAGAAAGTGCTCAGACGGGCTCAGCTCAGTGCCTCCTGCGGGCCGGGACACGTGGTCCTCATGCATTTTCCGAACGACGACGATGAGCGGGCCTGGATCGTCGAGAAAATCCGGGAAATGCTCCAGCCGTCAAGCGATCCGCAGGGGACAAGATCAGTCCGCAAACCGGGGGACATCGCCATCCTGTGCCGCAGCCTCAACCACGTTGTCAGCCTGGTCAGCGAATTGCGGGCGGCCGGCTTTGCCGTGGAGGTTGTCGGGGAGGCGGGGTTGTTCGCGGATGCTGTGGTCCGGGAGACCCTAGCTTGGCTTTTCGCCCTGGACAACCCGATCGAAGAGGAAGTCGCCTTGCACCGTGTGCTACGCTTCCACGGCTTCGGGCTGTCCTATGCGGATCAACACGTCATCAGCCAAGCGGCGAGAAAATCCGGAAAGCCGCTTATGGAAGTCATTGAGAACCTGACCAAGAACTCCGACGCCAGGATTCCCGACCTGTCCCCGGAGGGAGAAAAGCTTCTGCGGAGATTCGCCGACCTGCACAGGCGGTTTCAGATCGAGACGCAGGCTCAGTCGTCGCCAGACATTGTCGAGATCATTCATCGGATTGCGGGCTGTGCCGGGCTTCATGCCCATCTCAACCCCGAAACGCCGCAAGGCCGCCGCCACCTTAACGCCTTTCGCGGCCTGCTCGCGCTGGCCCAGCAGTATCAGGAGCATTATCCCCATCCGAACCTGCACGGCTTCGTGAACTTCCTGAAGCTGGTGGAAGACCTGGGACACGACGAGACAATCGGTGAACCCAGCGACGACGAAGACTCGATCAAGGTCATGACCGTGCATCAAGCCAAGGGTCGTGAGTTTCCGGTCGTCTTCGTCGGGGGTCTGTCCGACCGCTTCCCTTCGCCAAACCGCCGTCCAAAGCACCGCAAGTTCCTGGACTACCTCACGCTTCAGGGTGAAGACCCTGACGCGGTCCATCTGGAGGAAGAACGGCGCGTTCTCTACGTGGCCTTGAGCCGCGCCAAAGAGGAGTTAATCCTTTCCTATTACGACAACCGCGGCGACTCGCGCAGACAGAAAACGGGAGTGTTTCTTTCGGAGATCGAAAAATCTTCATCGGTCATAAAACCCCCGCATTCCGGCATTGAAAAAGCACATTCCGAGAAAGTCGGCAACCAGCCGGAACGGCTCAGTACCATCGAAGATGCCCTGTTCCACCGCGTTAGTTGGGTCGGACGACAGCTTGGGGAGAGTGATTTACACGAATATTTCTGCGAGGTCCTTGGCCTGCTGGGCGGAATGATGGCCGACACGGTTGGCGAAGAAAAGGTCCGCGCGGCTTTCTCCCAGCTGGGGCTACCGTCGAATCTGCCGATCCGGCTGCCGCTAGCCGACAGGCCCGTCGCCCCGAAAGGCACGCTGCGTCTGATGCCGACGGCCTTGGAACTCTATGACAAATGTCCCCGCCAATACTACTACAGGCATGTCGCTGAGATCCCTGAGCCAGAGCGGCGTGCTGCCCGCTTTGGCACCGCCGTCCATAAGGCCCTTGAACGTCTGCACCAGAAGTATCCGCGACTGTCGCTGGAACTGGTTCCTGAATTGCTCCGGTTTTTCGAGGAAGAGCTACGGTCCGTTACGTTTTCCAGCGAACTGGAACGGCGTCAGGCCATTGAACAGGGTAAGGAAGTCCTGACCTGCTTCCTGGAGGAGGAGCAGCACGTATCCCAGGAGATTCAGAACACGGAAGTGGAAAAAGACATGCGGCTGTACCTGGAGAACGACGTGGTGTTGAGCATGCGCATCGACCGTGTCGATGCGCTCAGCGACGGCAGCATTCGCATCCTCGACTACAAGACCGGAAGGATCGAAAGCGGTCCCGAATACCTCCGCCGTTTCCAAATGCCCTGCTATGCCCTCGCCATTCAAGAAAGCTATCAACGGCCGATCAACCGCATTGAAGTGGTTGGACTGAGAAAGCTCAACGACAACGGGAGGATCGAACGCAAAATCCTTCAGTGGAATGAGAACGGAACGGAAAAGCATCTGTCACCGGCTCGTTTGGAGGCGTTGAAACAGCGAATCCAGGAAATCGCCCAGGCTATTCGTTCCGGCAAGTTCGAGGCGAAACCAGACAAAGACACCTGCGACCGTTGCAGCTATCAGCTGCTGTG
>JANWWR010000188.1 GCA_025055835.1 Gemmatales bacterium
GATAACCTTGCACTGAAATGCTGGTTTCTGGATATAGCGCGGCAGGCAGGCTATGCCACGATCTCGCAGCAGTTGTCCGAGGGCGACTACGCCACCCGGAATGATTCGGCTATCCACCAGCAGACAGTAGCGCCAGTAAACGTGAATGCGACCCGGCTCGACGAATGGGCTTGTTATGCCGTCTAACTCCTTTAACTGTTTAGTGAGGCGCTCAGCCATACGGATACGGTGGCGGACAGAGTCGGGCAATTTGGCCAATTGAGCTACTGCGACCGCCCCCTGCAATTCGCTCATGCGGTAATTTAACGCCAGGAAATAATGATCGGGCTGAGGATCGCCATAGCCCCAGGCTTTGTTCACAAACAGATAGACGTGGCGGGCCAGCTTGTCGTCGTTTGTGACGACCAGCCCACCCTCGCCGCAGGTGATGTGCTTGCCCTGCTGCAAGCTGAAACAGCCGAGCGTGCCGAGCGTTCCAACATATTTGCCGTTGACCTGAGCCAAGTAGGCTTGCGCGCAATCCTCGATAATGGGTATGCCTGTGCGTTGGGCTAAATTGAGGATTTCTGCCATTGAACAGGGGTTGCCGAACAGATGCGTTACGATGATCGCTTTTGTCCGTGGGCTTAAAACGCGTTCGATGGTTTCAGCCGTTACATTGCAGGTGCGGGGATCGACGTCGGCAAAGACGGGAATTGCTCCTTGATAGAGAATCGGTGTGATCGCTCCCATGTCGGTGATGGGGCTGGTGACGATTTCATCACCGGGTTCGGGGTCGAGCGCGGCCACGGCGGCATGGATGGCAGCGGTTCCCGAGGAACAAGCCGTGGCGTGGGGGACGCCGAGGAGACCGGCGAAGCGCTGCTCCAACAGGCGAACAAATCTCCCTTTGGTGCTGGTCAGAACGCCAGATGCCAGGGCTTCCTCCAGCAATTCCAGCTCCTCGGTACCGAATGAGCGGCCGGAAGCGTCCTGGTCCGAGGGCAGGGTCAAAGGCGTGGCAAGCGGGGCGGTTGACGGAGTCATGGACTGTGGTTCTCCAGGAAGTTTCGCGTTTGGAAGCAGTGACCGTGGCGGCGTGGAGCGAGCGGGTGTCCAGTGTGACGAATCAGCCGCTTGGGACGTTTGATCGGGTCCGCTGCCCGCAGCAAGCGGATGGCGGCGAGTTCCGCCAAAAGACCGCAATGTCTGCCGATGGTGCGAAGAAGCCGCAGCTTGGATTGGCCATGTCGGCGTACGTCGAGTACTGCGGGCTGTTCCACGACCTTGCCGCCTTCCAGGACAACTCTGGCCAGCAGTTCGGCGATGCCTTCGAAGCCGTCTCGGCGCAGGGGCAGTTCGAGGATGGCGGATCGCCGATAAGCCCGGCAACAACTGGTGAACGTGTGGATGCCGACGCCGAGAACCCCGCGGTACAGCGCCGATGCTCCCCGAGACAAGGCCAGTCGCCAAGGCGGAACCTGACCAACCTGGCCTTCCGGATGGTAGGGCGAGGCGGTGACCAAGTCGGCTCCCTGTTCCAGGAAGTGCAGCATCGGCTCGAGAATCGCGGGATCATAGGTGCAGTCGGCATCCAGGGAGCAGACGAACTCGGTGGAGGCAGCACGCAGGCCAGTGAGAATCGCTCGTGCGACGCCGTAGTTGGTCGGGTGCTGGATCACCTCGACGTTGGGCCACGAGGCAAAGTGCCTATTCACGGCCGCTATCGTGTCATCCTGGCTACCGTCGTCCACGAGGAGGACGTGCATCACGTATCGGGACCGAAGGCTCTTTTCCAGACGCCTCAAGGACGTCGCCAGGTGGCCGATGCCTTCGGCTTCGTTGTACAAGGGGACTACGACGGTCACCGGTATGGGCCAGCGTTCCATATTGCAGGAAACAGTCCCGTTCATGCTGCCTCCTTCCGCAGGGGAACGCCGAGGGCCTGTGCCAAGGCGGTGATGATGCGCACCGCACTGTCGCCGCGTCCGAACGGGTTGACCACGGTTCTGAGATGCCGGTGCCAGGAATCGTCGGCGTATGCTGCCTCCAGGGACGCTGCCAGTTTGCGGGGCGATGTGCCAATGAGCCGTGCCGCTCCGACACGAACCGCCTCAGGCCGTTCTGTCGTTTCCCGCAGAATCAAGAGGGGTTTTCGCAAAGTCGGGGCTTCCTCTTGGATGCCCCCAGAATCGGAAGCGATAAGCCAGGCTTGGCTGACCAGAGCCAGAAAATCGGCGTAGTCGAGCGGCTCCACAAGCTGCACCCGAGGCGTCTCGCCCAGGACGCTTTGAGCAGCGGACCTCACCGCCGGATTGGGATGCACGGGGAAGACCAATTCCACATCACCGTGACGCTCCACGAACTCATGCAACGCTTCCAAGCACCCCACCATGACCGCTCCGAGGTTCTCCCGGCGATGCATGGTGACGACCAGCAAGCGGCGACGTTCTGCTCGTTGCAGAATCGCCGTCAGTTTCATGGAAGGCGGAACGTGACGCCGGATGGTCAGCAAAGCATCTACCACGGTGTTGCCAGTGACAAAAACGGCCGAATTGGGAACACCCTCGCCCAGAAGCGTGCGACGGTTGGAGCTAGTCGGGGCGAAATGCCAGGTTGCCAGTTGGGTGATGAGCCGACGGTTCATTTCCTCGGGGAACGGGTTGTTCGGCTCGCCGGTTCGCAGTCCTGCCTCGATATGGCCGACCGGTATGCGGAGATGAAAGGCAGCCAGGGCAGCAGCCAAGGCAGAGCTGGTATCACCTTGGACTAGGACCACGTCGGGCTTTTCTTGGGTCAACACCGTTTCCAGGCCGAGCATGGCCCGCGCACTGAGCGTGTTGGGGCTTTGTCCGGGCTGCATGAGGGCGAGATTGTGATCAACCCGGAACCCGAACAATTTGATGAGCGGCTCGACGAGGTCGGTGTGTTGTCCGGTGGCGATCACGACGCACCGGAACGATTCGCTCCATTTGTTCAAAGCCCGAATCACCGGGGCGAGTTTGATGGCTTCCGGCCGGGTTCCGAACACCACGGCAATGGTCTTCCTTCCTACCGTCTCTTCACCATTCGAACGTCGCTCTGCCAGACGGTCCCGAGAAGGCGCGGGCAGGCCGGGAAAACTCGCAGGACTCAAGGTAAGGGGGACCAGGGCGTTCACGATGACTTAGCCTCGATGCAATGGCGATGCGGCGTCCGCAGTCTGGGTTTCCGAGCCGGAATGCTGGGGCTGAAATCCACTCCGTCACCAAGCGACGCAGCGGAATCGAGGGGAGATCCGCCGAGTAGGCCAATCGGCAGGGGAGGGATCGAATCCTAGCGTGCTCACGTTGCAACTTAGCACAGGGTTTTCATCCGTGCCGAAATTCGGCTTGGCCTGGTTGGGGAGGTGTTTTGAGGGGATCACATCTGAGGGGATGAATGCCGACGGATAGAACCGGGGTAGTTCGTGAGGGGAGAGCGTCGGCTGACAGGCTGTCACGGCGTCATCACCGGACAGCAAGTTCGCCGCTGCACTGCCCGTTGGGGGGAGACTTACTGCAACGGCGAACGGGGAGGAAGGAAGACGTCCTTGGTTGGTGTCTAGTGTCGTAGCAAGATTCGTACCAGCGGTAAAATTCGTGCGGTTGACAATGACCTGCCCTTTCTCTGGGCTTGAGGAATTGGCGTGTTTTCCAAGCAAATTCAGGTGAGTAGGCATGAACTGGCCTCGCCAACCGGCAGTCCTTGCGGCGTCCGACTTGTTAAGGCCCGAAAGCAACCGTTAACACCTCGGTTAATCCGGCTTTACGCGGAGGGGAGAAAAGCCAACGCTTCGCAAGGGTTTCCAATTGAAACCATTTGCACCTGGAAGAAGGGGGAGATAGCGTAAGGAAGGTCGCTGCTTCGCGGAGCGGAGAGGGAGAAGATCGTGATCGAGATCAAGCACAAATTGACGGGCGAAGTCCTCGCTCAGGTCGATGCCGGTTCCTTGCGTGGAGCAGACCTGAGCGGGGCCAACCTGGCCGTGGCGGATCTGCGAGGACAGGATTTGTCCGGGGCGAACCTGCGCGGGGCCAACCTGGCTGTGGCTGACCTTCGAGGAGCGCAGTTGGCCGGAGCCGACCTCTCAGGAGCCAACCTCACCGGAGCCGACCTCATCACCGCCAACCTGGAAAACACCATTCTTCGCGGGGCGGTCCTTAACGGGGCCAGCCTCGGCGACGCCAACCTGATCGGGGCCTACCTTTGCAGGGCGGACCTGACCGGGGCCAGCCTCGTCGGGGCGAATCTTCAGGGGGCCAACCTACGGGAGGCCAACCTGACCAATGTTTCCTTGGAAAAAACCGTGGTGGCCAATGCCCTGTACGACAGCCGGACCATTCTGCCGGAGTTCTTCGTTGACCCGGAGGGTCAAGGCATGGTCCGAGCGGGTTCGACTCAGATCAGCCGCGATGTCCATCCGCTCCTGAATCCGTCTTAGACGCGCGGGGCAGCTCGGAGGGCTGGGCAATGTTCGCCTGGACCTGGTCGTGACCCAGACGGAGCAATCGCTCGTAGTCCTCTGGGGTGTCCAGGTCGCTCAGGATTTGCGGAGTGCCGACCTCGATCTCCTGAACATTGCTGCCTTGGCTTCGGATGTAGCGGTTAATTCCCGTGCCGGGGGGCAGATCAGCCACGGCTTCGGCGTGCTCCCAAGATAGGAGCACCGGATGGCCACGGCGCCTTAAGTACGTCGGCACCAGGATCGAGGCCGACGAGGACGCGGAGGCGGCACAAAGGCATCGGATCGCGTCCGCGTCCAGAACCGGATGGTCGGCTGGGGACAGAAGCCAGCGGTCGGCAGGCTTCGGCTGCCAGTGTGCTGCCATCCACCGCAGACCGGCTTGCACGGTGGCCTGCATGTCCGGGGTCGGTTCCCTCAGATGCAGCACATCGGCTCCTGCGCGTCGGGCCGTGTCGGCGATGGCTTGCGGATGCGGTGGTGCAACCACCAGAATCCGCTCGATTCCGGCCTGACGGAACGCGGCAATGCAGCATTCGAGGACGGTCTTGCCTTTGAAAAGCAACAGCAGCTTGGGCCGTCCCATGCGTTCGCTGCGTCCAGCGGCGGCAAGCAAAGCATGGATCATGGCGGGGTCTCGTGGAGAACGCTGGGCGGTCGCAGCTGTGCAGGAACGCCGCCGAGGTTGCGGTGAGCGATCAATTCGGCCACGATACTGACGGCGATTTCCGGCACGGTCTGGGAACCGATGGGCACTCCCAACGGGGCATAGACCCGCGCCAGGCTTTCCCGGCGAATTCCCCGAGCAACCAGGTCGTCAAAAATAAGCCGAATCTTTCGGCGGCTCCCGATCATCCCGACGTATCCTGCCCGGGACTCGGCCAGATGATAGAGCGCCTCCTCATCATGACGGTGGCCACGTGTCACGATCAAGGCATACGTCATGGGGTCGATGCCATCCTCACGCAGCCGTTGCAATTCACGCCCGATGTCGCCGACGATGAGTCGCTGTGCTTCGGGAAACCGCTCGGCATTGGCGTAGGCGGCCCGGTCGTCGAGCACCCAGACATCGAAATCCGCTTGGGAAGCCAAGTGAGCGACCGCCTGGCCGACATGTCCCGCTCCCACGATCAGCAGGCGGATGCGCGGCAACAACGGCAAAAACGCGACGCCTTGCCGAACATAGGGCCGGGGCCGCTCTTCCAAGGGAATCACAGCGGATGTCACGCTCACCGGTGCTTCGGCAACAGGCCAGGCAGCAAGGAGGGAACGATTCCCATCAAAAAGGAACCGAGAGCCAATCGGCAGGCAAGCGTGCGGTTGCGTTTGAAAGACGATGGCTTCGGTGCAACCAGTGCCGGCTTGGGCGGCATCTCGGTAGCGACGGTAAAAGGCCCGGAGCATCGGTTCGACAGTGCCACCGGGAAATGGCGTGGCGAGTATGGACATGCGGCCGCCGCAAATGAGGCCGTCATCCCATCCGTAGGTGTCGTCCAGGTGAAAAACCAGGAGTTCTGGTCGCGTGGCGTCCAGGAGACGAAGTGACTTTTGCTTGACCTCGGCTTCGACACAGCCGCCGCCCAGCGTACCCCGCTGGCTTCCGTCCGCCAGCACGAGCATCGCCGCTCCCGCTTTCTGCGGCGTCGAGCCGCGAGTCTCGACCAGGACGCACAGCACGCAGCCGATCCCGTTTTCGATCAGACGCATTAGCTCGACGAGGATTTCCCGCATGTCGTAGATCATAGCCAATGCGAGAGCATCCGCCACGGATGCCGATGCAGGCGAGCCACACCCCGGTTCGTCCCTTCCGATCTGCCCCCCGCGCCCCCGCTCCCCTGCCCCAAAAAAAGTTCTGCCTAGCGAAGCGAAGCGACTTAGGGTACGCTAACCATGATTCAGGTTTCCCAGCCCAAGGTGCCGATCATGAACGCCCAACCGCCCGATCTGCCGAACGACGACGAAAAGTCATTGTCCCGTCAGGCCACCACCCTATGGCAAAGGTTCTATGGCCAGCCCAAAAGCGGTACCGCCGCTGAGACGCCTGAAGATCACGCCACCGTCAGCCTCGCTGCGGCCCGCAGCGACGAAGAACCGACCGTTCGCAAAGGGGACTCCAAGGACACTCAGGCGATTCCGACGCGGCTCGCTCATTACGAGATCGTGTCCGAAATCGCCCGGGGCGGCATGGGAGTTGTCTACGAGGCACGGGACCAAAAGCTCAACCGGCTGGTCGCCCTGAAAGTATTGCGGACTTCCCTGAGTGCCACCGACGAAGGGGTGTTGCGCTTTCAGCGTGAGGCCCAGGCCGCTGCCCGGCTTAATCACCCGCACATCGTGCCGATCCACGACTTCGGCCGGGAAGGCAGTTTTCTCTTCTACACAATGGCTTTGATTGACGGGCGGACCCTGTCTTCGTGCCGTGACCGATACACGAGGGACATCCGTGCTGCCGTCGATCTGGTTCGCAAGGCCGCGTTGGCTGTCGCCTACGCCCATGAACAGGGAATCCTGCACCGTGATCTGAAACCCTCCAATATTCTCGTCGATGCCACGGGTGAACCGCGCGTGGCCGACTTCGGCCTGGCCAAGTTCTTCGACCAGCCGCAGGGAGTTTACGAATCGAGCCGGTCTTCCAAGTTGCTGAATCACGCTCCCGAAATCAGCCAAGCCGGTCAGGTCGTAGGCACTCCGGCGTACATGGCTCCGGAACAGTTCAAGGAACGGAGCGCAAAGCTTGGCCCGGCCTGCGATGTCTGGGCATTGGGGATTATTCTGTACGAGCTTCTGGGCGGGGTTCGGCCGTTCCGGGGAGCGACGACCCCAGCGGTTCGTAATGCGGTGCTTTATGACGAGCCGCGACGCTTGCGCAAACTCAATCCGCGGATCGACCCGGGTCTGGAAGCGGTGGTGATGAAGTGCCTGGAGAAAAACCCCGCGGACCGTTTCGCCTCAGCCCGCGAACTGGCCGAGGAGTTGGAACGCTGGCTCAACGATCAACCGCTGCGCACCAAGCCCCGCAAGTGGACGGATCGGGCTCGCCGCTACGTACAACGCCGCTGGGCGGTGCTGACTGTTGCGCTTGCACTCATTGTGGGGAGCAGCCTGGCGGCTGCGGGCATTCCCTTCACCTTTGTGCCTTCCGAGGACATCTCCGCTAATCAGGAAGCCTTGAACATCCAAGGCAATGTGGAGATAGTCGGCCCAGTCGGACCACCGAAGGCATTCACCTTTCCCCGAGGGGAGGCGGGTGTCAATGCCAGGCCCAACAAGGTATTCTCCGTCCACTCGCTCAACGACAGTCTGGTCGAACTGCTTCCCGGTCCCATGCCCGCAAGTTTCCTCTTCGAGGCCGAACTGCAACAGATCAACGCCAATCTCATGGGCACCTACGGGCTTTACTTAGCCCGTATCGAGCCGAACGAGCCGGGTTGCGACTGGTTGCTTCGTATCTCGCTGGCGGACATCGGAGGGGCGGCCGCGAACTTACGGGCACCGGACGGCACCCAAGGCGGCTGGGTCCGCTTGGAGCGGGTCTATTACAAGCCGTTGGCACTCGGTGTGCCGGGGGTAAGCTCCCACAAACTAGCACTGGAACATTTTTGGCTTGTACCACCGAACCCTTGGACCGATACGGGTCCGTGGCGAAACCTGATGGTCCAGGTCGAAAAGGATAACATGAGCTTTCACCTGGACGGCCAGCAGGCGTTCCAAATTGACAAGCAGCAATTGCAGCAGCGTTCGAGCGAAGTGGCTGAAATGCACGGGGATAAACATCCTCCCCTTCTCTGGCCGACCGAGGGAGGATTAGGCATTTACGTCTCCCGCTGTGCCGTCCGCATCCGCAATGTTCGCCTTCAGCGGTTGGACTGACCCGTTAGTAAGCCCCATCGTGGCTTGAAATTCACTGGCCTGACTTCATTTTGAGGAGTCCAAGATGACCGATGTCGATGTACCGCCCCCTGGAGACGTTCCGCAACCTACCCCGGAGAAACTGATGGGATGCAGCATC
>JANWWR010000196.1 GCA_025055835.1 Gemmatales bacterium
TGCCCCCACCAGGTCCTGAACCTGGCGCGTCTGCCAATTCCGCCACTTCGGCATGTTCCGGTTCTTACCCGGTATGCAACTGAAAATCTACGGGTGCCATTCCAGGTCGTCAAGCGGCTCAAGCCAGATGTTCTCAGCCAATTCCTCTTGACATCTCCCGGCAATCTGAGCGTACTGGCGTCCCGAGGATTCATCCAAATTGGGCCGCGACATGGACGCCAAGAGAGCCGCCCTGATTGCCGCCTTGAAGGAGGCCCTCAACAGTTCGGAACCTCTGCCGCTGTACCGGGTTGGGAAGGGATCGGGCTTGTTCGCTTCCCGAACCGGCGTGTCAGGCGAGGCGGCCAGCGAGGCACTGCGGATGGGACTGCTGGAGGTGGTCCGGCAGGAAAGTCGCGGCAAGCTGGAGCAGCCGTGGGTGCGGATCACGCCGCGGGGCGTTGAATTCGTTTACGAACACGAATCGCCCCGAGCCGTGCTCGAGGAACTTCGTGACCTGCTCAGGACGCATGCCTCCGGCCTGCCCCGCTGGGCGGAGGAATTGCGGGCTAATCTGCAAGGGCTTATAAACCGCTATCACGACCTTCTGGAACGCCAACAGACCTATTTCACGCACTTGCGACACCGGGTCGAAGCAGCCCTGGAGCGTCTGGAAGCTACGGAAGTTCCGAAGCAACTGGGCGCTTGGCAGTTGGACGCTCTGGCCTATCTCGACCGCCGTCGGACCGCTGCCGGCCCGTCTCCCTGCCCGCTGGCTGAGCTTTTCCACGCCTTGCGGGAACAGCATCCGCAATTGCAAATTCCTGAGTTTCATGCGGGCCTGAGCGAATTGCAGGAGCGTGAAGCTATCCACCTCATACCTTTTGCCGGTGAACTTGGCGAACTTACGGATCCTGAGTTCGCACTCTTAGAAGGTAAGGAGATTTATTCCGCTGTTAAACGAAGCTGATTATCCACATAAGTCCAGTAAAAAAACCTCCCCTCAAGTTGAACTGAAAGGAGGTTTTTTTCGGAATCGCAATGTTGTAGACTGAGGTTTATTCTCGGGAGCGAGCTGCCTCGGTTTCTATACACGCCATAATCAGCGCCTGTTCCATCTCCCAAGGTTTAAAACCGAACGGACCACGACCGCTTTTGTAAGCGATTCGTCCCTCGTGGTCCAGAATGTATAAACGTGCCGGCATTCCGCTGTAGGTGCCGCCCACTCGGTCATCTAATTCATCCACGACCACCGTCATTTTAGGGTGGAGTTTTTTGCAAAACTGCTGGCAGGCGGCAACGCGTTCGTCGTATAGTTTCGGTTGACTCACCACGACTCCCTGCCGTTCATTGGAGACCATTTTCCAGCCGTCGGTGGGATGAGCTTCCCGCACATAGATCATCAGAAAATCGGCGTGTTCCCGGTGCCGCTCCCAAACCTCCTCCACCTCCGGATATAAACTTCGGAATGGTCCACAGGTAAAATTTCCAAAGCAAAGTACCAACGGCCGGGTCTTGCGAAAGGTTGACAAAGTTACGCTCTGGGAGCCGTCTGGCGTCCGCAACGTGAAGTCCGGTGCAGGGTCTCCCAGATTGGGTCCTGGACTCAAGGCCCCGATTTCCTGCGCATATAACCCGCGCACCAGCACCGGGATCGTCGGGGTGTCTCCGGGTTCGAGAGATGATCTTCCGCGGGGCAGCAAGGCCTGCCGAAGATCGGAGGCTCGAATCCCCTGATTCCTGCCTTGAGCAAGTCGCTGATAGAAGGCCGTCCATTCCTCCGCGGTGATCAAGCCGTCGCCATCAGCGTCGAGGCGGCGTGCCCAGCGCTGCACCTGAGCCCACTGATTGGCGTAGGGGTTGCGATCCGACCAGTCAAAATCCTCGGCCTTGAGCTTGCCGTCGCCGTTTCGGTCCAACTGGTCAAAATAGGATTTCTTTCCACAAAACTGCTCCGCAGTGAGTTCGGCGGTGTCCGGCGGCATTACGTGTTTTTGGAGCAGCCACTGCCAAGTGTAGCGGCTTTGGGCTGGACCGAACCAACCATCCGTCCCAGCTAAGCGGGAACCGCGAAGGATCGCGATGAGCATCCGCACCGCCTCTGGCCTCGGTTCGGGATACTGTTCTTCCAGCCATGCAGCGACCTGACCGGCCTTTTGCGAATCACTCAACTGATCCGGGGAGAAGCCCTCCGGCCAGCGAGGTGCGTGCGGATGATTAAGGTTGGGCAGAGGCGGCTCTGAAGCCGCTGCCAAGATCGGGACCAGGAATGCGTATGTTGCGACACCTGCCAGCCACCGTTGCCAATTCCTCGCCATGTTCCTTGCCTTTCGTCAGATGAGAGGAGTAGAGGTCCATACCCCGAATGATCTAAACAATCCCATGCGGTCGAATCACTCGGCCATGGGCGGCGTCGGTCCCTCGCGGAATCGGCTGCCGTAGCCCTTGGTGGCGATGCGTTCGCCGATCGCTTCGTAAACGGACGGATCCTCGGGCGTCCAGGTCGCCAGGCCGTCAACGTAGCGATTGAACATGCAGAACATGGCCGCGATCAGAACGGTGTCGTGAATAGCTTTGTCATCTGCTCCGGCGGCCCGGGCGCGGGCCACGTCCTCCGGAGTGACAAGGCGACCGTCTCGACGGACCTTGTCGGCGATGACCAGAAGGGCCTTCATCTTGTCGCTGATCGGGGCGGATTCAGGATCAGACAACACCTGACTGACGATGTCTGCCCGAGGACCCAGCAACCGCCGAGCCACGGCGGCGTGAGAGTTGGTACAGAATCGGCACTGATTGCCATGGGAAACGTAGGTGGCGATCAGTTCTCGTTCCGCCCTTGTCAGCGAGGACGGCCCGCACATGACCGCCTGTCCCAGGGCGTTGAGCGGCTTCTCGGATTCCCGGAACGCGACCATCAGACTGACGATTCCCGGTTCTCCTTCGGGAAGAGGGATGTGCGGCATAATGGATTTCCTCCGCGGATGAACCTTTCTAACGATGTCGTGCGATCTGGGGAGCACCTTACCGGATGCCCAGTTCCTCGATCTTACGGTAAAGGGAACTCAACGCCAGACCGAGTCGGCGCGCTGCCTCCTTTTTGTCCGGCGAGGTCCGCAGCACTCGTTCGATGTGCCGCTTCTCGAAGTGACTGACGGCGGTGCGGAGATCGTCGGTGAGGCAGACGTCGGGATCGGGTGCCAGGTCAGGCGGTAGATCGGCGGGCGTGATGAGCGGACCGTCGCTGAGAATTACCGCCCGCTGCAAGGCATTGTCCAGTTCGCGGACATTGCCCCGCCACGGAGCGCTGAGCAGGATCTGCATGGCGGCATGATCCACGCCACGGATTTTCTTGCCCTGATTGCGGACATGCCGGGCCAAGAGAAACTCGACCAGTTCCGGGATGTCTTCCCGACGCTCGCGCAGCGGCGGAAGATGGATGCTCACTACGTTGAGGCGGTAATAAAGGTCTTCGCGGAATCGGCCCTCGGCTACTTCACGGGCCAGATCCTTGTTGGTTGCGGCGATGATGCGTGCCTGGACCTGCACCGGAGCGCTGGCCCCGACCGGCAGAATCTCCTTCTGTTCAATAGCCCGAAGTAACTTGGCCTGGGTGCCCGGTTTCATCTCGGCGATTTCGTCGAGAAACAGCGTCCCGCGGCCAACGTGTTGAAAGACACCTTCGACGTCTCGATCCGCTCCGGTGTACGCTCCCTTGCGGTGACCGAAGAGTTGGTTTTCCAGCAAGTCCTCAGGAATCGCGGCGCAGTTGACGGCGATGAAACGTTCGTCCCGTTCCGGGCTGTTGTGATGGATAGCCCGAGCGATCAGTTCCTTACCCGTGCCGCTCTCACCGATCAACAGCACGGTCGTTCGACTGCCAGCCACTTTGCGGACAAGTTCAAAGACCTGCCGCATGGCCACGCTGCTGCCAACGATGCTGCGAAAGTCAAATTGCTGATGCAACTCCCGCCGCAGCCATTGGTTTTCCAGGTGCAGGCGACGGTAGGCGAGCAGATGACGGATTTTGGCGGCTACCTCGTCCAGCAGCAACGGCTTCATCAGGTAGTCGTGCGCGCCCCGCTTGAACGCCTCGACCGCGCTCTCCACGGTACCGTAGGCAGTGACCAGAACAACGATCGTGTCGGGGCTAATTCGCAGAAGCCTTTCCAGCACGCCGACGCCATCCATGCCGGGCAATTGAAGGTCACACAACACCACGTCGAAGTGATGCTGCTCGGCCAGATGAAGCGCTGTTTCTCCATCCGGAGCGACTTCAACGGCGTGGCCTTCCTGCTCCAAAAACTCTGCCAGGGTCGAGCGGATCAGCGGTTCGTCCTCAACGATCAAAATGCGCGCCGTCTGGGACGATTCAATTGCCTTGGGCAGATTGCAGACAGGCGCGGTAGTCATGGATCACCTGAGCGGAAGATGGATGCGGAAGACGGTGCGAACGCCTGGCTCGGATTCGAACGTCACACGTCCACCGTGCTCCGTGACCAATTGCCGAGTTACGAACAAGCCCAGCCCCGTGCCGTGCGGCTTCGTGGTGTAGTAGGGACGGAACAGTTTACCGGCATCTTGGATCCCCTGCCCGTTGTCCGCTACTTCAACAATCACCTCGCCGTCCCTGACAGTCGCGCCGACTTCGATGGTTCCGCCGCGCTCCGTGGCGTCGATGGCATTGAGGACGAGGTTCAGCACCGCCTGGACCATCTGATCCCGGACGACATACACCGCCGGCAGGGAATCCCCAACCTGCACCCTGAGCGTCTTGCCGACGAGGCGTTTATAGTATTTGGCGATGTTCAGGGCTTCCTGCACGATCTCGCCCGGTGAGGTCCAGACCCGTTCCTTGGCAGCCGGTCGGCTGAATGTGATCAATTCTCGCAAAATGCCCTGGATACGTTGAAGCTGCCCTGAGATCAGGGCCAGTTTCTCCTGCGCATAGCTATCCTGAATTCTCCGTTGCAGCAGTTGGATGAGGGAACTGATCGACGTAAGCGGATTGCCTACTTCATGGGCGATGCCGGCAGCCAGGAGACCAAAGGCCGCCATTTTCTCTTGATGCAGCAAACGGGCTTGGGCCTCCTCGAGTTCCCGGGTTCGTTGCGCGATCCGCTCCTCAAGCAAGGCTCGGTGCTCCTCCAGCGATTGGTTGAGTTGGTGCATGTGCTCGCCGACTCGCTTGAGCAGTTCGGCCAGGGCGTTGGCCGACCACGTCGCCCAGCCCAACAGGACGAGCATCAGCACCAGCGAACGGAGATGTTGTTCTTCCAGGGGCAAACTCAGAAACAAAAGAACGCAACTGAGACAATGGAAGCCGCAGGTCAGATAGGTCACAACACGGTTGTGCCGGATGGCGGCACAGATCAGCGACAGCAGATAGTAATAGCGGAAGGGGCTTTCCAGGCCGGTGTCGAAATAGCAGAGCAACCCGATGAAGATCGCTTCCAAAGCTCCGATGGCGAGCGGAAAGTCTCCGAGAAATACCCGGCCCCGGTAGCTGAACCAGGTGTCGATGAGGGCATACAAGGCCCCCAGGCCAAGCAAGGCGTTGAGCATCACCGCATTCGCGGCAGGGTGCGGTTCGACGTTGACCAGCAGATAGCCGATGACAACCCCGACCCAGCGCATTTTGACAACGACCGCCTCGGCGGCCAGTTCCCAGCGCGAAGGAACCGTCATCGGCCAAGAAATACCTGCCATTTCGCCCAACCCTCGGAATGGGACGTGGATGAGCCGTTCATTCGTTATTCTAGATAGCTCACCTTGCTGCCGAGGGCTGGTTTCCCAGGGCGTAGCTTTGCGGCTCAGAAAAGTTCGCGGATCGGTTCGGCTTCGACCAGGCGATACGGCTTGCCATCTGGACCGGCAATCGCGGTGGCGGGATCCACCCCCAAAGCGTGATACACACTGGCCACGATTTCCGAGGGATGGATCGGTCGCTCCCTCGGCTCTCGTCCCAGCGGATCCGAAGCCCCCAGAACCTGACCGCCCCGGATCGGTCCACCGGCCAGGATGCCGCTCCAAACGCCCGGCCAATGGTCCCGGCCGCCTCGGCGGTTAAGTCTCGGCGAGCGGCCAAATTCGCCCAGGCAGACCACCACGGTATGGGCCAGCAAACCACGCTCAGTCAGGTCATCCAGCAGAGCGCAGAAAGCGCGATCCAGCATCGGACACAGGATGCGGCGGTAATCGTCCAAGGTCGAGGGCAGATCGCCTCCATTGGCGTGACAATCCCATGTCACTCGATGGAACACTGAGTCAAACATGTTGACCGTCACCAGGCGGACACCGTGTTCAACCAGTCGCCGTGCCAGAAGACACGACTGACCAAAGGTGTTCCAGCCATAGCGGTCGCGCACCCACTTTGGTTCGGCATCGAGATTGAAAGCAGCCTTTGTCCGGGGATGGAACAAGGTGCCGTGCGATTGAGGAAGCAGCAGGGGTGCAATGTCCGCGCTCCGGCTCCCCTCCTCTTCCACCTTGGCCTGCCGCTGAACACCTTCGATGGCCTCCAGAAGGGCGGAGCGATGTGTCTGTCGAGCCGGCTTCAGACCGCGCGGTGATGTCAAATCCTGAGGGCGAACTCCGACCAAGTCCATGTCGGCCAAGACGGGTTCATGCTCGGAACCGAGAAAGCCGGATGTTTGCCCGTGGCCGATGTTGACGCCGGTACCCTCGATCCGTCTCGGGGTCACGACCCAGGACGGAATAGTTTTCTGTGGTCCAGTCAGATGGCTGATAATTGCTCCGACATGCGGACGTTCGCAGTTGGGTGGGTTCAATCCGCCGGTCTGAAGCAATTGGCAGCCGGTTTCATGGATCGGAGCTTCTTCGTGGTAAATTGATCGCAGGAGAGCGAAGCGGTCGGCGCGGGCGGCCATACCGGGAAGATGCTCGCTGAAGTAAACCCCGGGGAGCGCGGTGCGGATCACCCCAAACGGGCCGCGGATTTCGGCGGGGGCATCCGGCTTCGGATCCCAGGTTTCGAGGTGGCTCGGCCCGCCGACAAGAAACAATTGAATGCACGACATCTCGCGGGTAGCGGAGCGGGCCTGCAACCCGGCCAGTTCGGTCAGCGTCAAGCCCATGCTCAGCCCGCCGACTCGAAGGAAATCCCGCCGTGAAAGTCCATCGCAGAAACCTGCGGGCTTAGCGGTTGCCGAGGCCAACATCTCCGCTCCTCCTGACTATCGAAGAGGATCGCTCCGAGACCGCCAAATTAGGGACGATCCCGCAACTCGGCACCGATCATACGCCGATCCTCTCCGCTCCTGCAAGGAGAAACGGCCTTACAAAACAAAGGAAGGAGTTCTAGCCCGAGAAACACGCCGGGTGGGTCATGCCGGTTCGGCTCGGAGGCAGCGGCCAATCTGGCGTACCGCCTGTTTCAGCCGCAGTTCGTTTTCCACCAGGGCCAGCCGCAGGTAGCCTTCTCCCGCCTCGCCAAAGCCCCGCCCGGGACTGACGGCC
>JANWWR010000077.1 GCA_025055835.1 Gemmatales bacterium
CCGGGGATCAAGACGACATGCATGAAAAAACTCTCCTTCGGCCTGAGCCAGCGGGCCAGCCCACCGATTCATTCTCGGCCGAAGGAGAGTCGCGGACTAGTGGTTCAGAATGAACTCGTTGCTATTGAGCAAAGCCCAGAGGATATCTTGATAAGCATTGGCCGGATCGCGGGTGGTGTTGTAATTGACGAGCCGATTGGCCAAGGCTGCCTCGGCGGGAGTCGGAGGCCGCGTCAAAGCGGCCAGGTAAAGGCGTTGTATCGCAGCGCCAGGCTTGAGATTGGAAACTTCCGCAATGGTGCTGCCGCTCTGCTTGCGGATGGCTCCGTTGAGCTTGGATCCGTTCATGAGGAGGAGAGCCTGTACCACCGTGCCGTTGAAGGTCCGTTCATTGCCCTCGTCGTCACCAAAGTTTACGGTGAAGTCGCTCAGCCATTCCTCGTACATCTTCTGACGTTCTTCCTTGGTCGCTCGAGTCCGTTCCGCGTTCGTTGCGACGAAGATCGAGTCCACCAATTGTTCCGGCGACATGGCTTTGAGCAGCATCCGGGCGAAATACGGCTCGGCATCCGGCTTCTTGTTCGATTCGTTGGCGATGCTGCTGAGATGGTACGGCTTGCTGCGGGTGATCCAGGTGATGAGCCGCTGGATATCGTAATCGGCCGCGATGAAGTAACGGGCCAGGCCATCGAGCAGCTCAGGATGCGAAACCGGATTGTGTTCGCCGAAATCGTCCACGGGATTAGTGAAACCGCGACCCATGAAGTGGGCCCACATGCGATTGACGATCGCCTTGGCGAACATCTCATCCCGGATCAGGAAGCGGGCCAGCTCCTGACGCCGATTCATGTCTGAGGTAAGCACCAGTCGGGTTCCGTCCAGCCACGTCGGCGAAGTCCGCAGCAGCAACCCATTACGCTTCTCGTAGAAGACTCCGCCGTCTCGATTCACGTCAGGGTTGTCTCGCAGCGTGTAATACTGGCCGACGGAGTCCTGCTGCCGCACTTCGATCAGTTCAGGAGTCCGTTCGATCTGGCGGAAGAATGCATTCACACCCCAGTAGCTGGATTGTTTGCGGCTGTCGATGAACGGGTGGTCGTGGCACTGGGTGCATTGGGTCTGGATGCCAAGAAACAACCGGGTCACGCGGGCCGTGGCCGGATGCATCTCATACTGGCCTTCTTCCATCCGCTTGTCATTGGGGACCCGTTCGACGCCGAAATTGCTCAAAAGAAAGTTGACTGGACCGTTCTCGTTAGCCTTGCCGGAAGCGGTCAGCAGTTCTGTCACCATCTGGTCGTATCGCTTGTTGACCGAGAAGCATTCCTCCAGCCAGAGACGGAGACGCTGCCGGTCCGTACCGGGCTGCGTGGTCCGCGTCACAAGCCAGACGGTCCAGATATTGGCCCAGTTGCGAGCGTAATCCTCGCTTTGGAGCAGATAGCGAATTTCTTCTCGACGCCGTTTCTCAGCAGGCCGTTTCTGAAAGGCAGTGATTTCGGCAATCGTTGGGATACGCCCGGCAATGTCGAGATGGACACGGCGCAACCACTCGTAGTCGCTGGCAGTTTTCGAGGGGGTGATCTTGTTCTCCGCCCATTGTTTCTCGATCTGCTCATTGATGAAGTTGACGACAACATCGTCAATGACGCTGGCCGAGCCGCGAGGGGTATCGGGATTCGGCGTGTCAGCCGGCGGCTCGCTGCGAACGGGAACTGGCGACAAAGCAGAAACTGCGACCAGCACTCCGGCTACAACCCAGCCAGCCAGACCCAGTCCTCGGCGAAAGTTCCTCATGCCTTTCCCCTCGCTTTCAGCGTCGTCTTGCAGCGGAGGCAGTTGCCGCCCTTGCTTGCAATCTTAATGGACGCTCAACCAGCGTGTCAAAGGCGGGACCGGAGCGTGCCAATCGTGCAAGGAGCGGATCGTCTCCACGTCCGACTTATTAGACGGCTGGTGTTCCAGCGAAGTTCCGCGTGCTTTTCTTACCTGGCGCAAAAAAGCAGCCCTGCGAAACCGGTGCCAGGCAGGGCTGCACTGTCATCGACGAGAGGTTTGAAGGTGCTCGTAGAGCTTTACACTTCGCTCTTGAGAATGATCAAGCGGGTGCCACCGCTGGGGGTACGCACTGCGAGCAACACACCCTTTTGCAAGGAAGTCCTTTCGATGATCTTCTTGAGTGCTTCGGGGGTGTCCACCCGCTGCTGTTCGGCGCGAAGGATCACCATGCCCGGACGTAGACCCGCTGTATCAGCCAAGCTGCCCCGTTCTACTCTGGTGATCAGCAACCCACGAGCGTCCCGATAGCCAAGCTGCTCCGCCAAGTCCGAGGTCAGTTGAGCAACTTCAAGTCCCACGGACTCGATCATCACTCCTTCGACGGCTGGCTCTTCACGTCCAGGCGTCCGCCCTCGACGTTCCATCCCCACCAAGCCGTAATCTTCCGGCTGCTCCTCGACCGCGACCTTGACCTTTTCCGGTTTTCCATCCCGGATCACCGTCAGTTCCAGGACTTTTCCGATCTCCGACTCAAAGATGAATCGCTGAAGCTCCTTGCCGTTCAGGATCCCGCGACCGTTGACGGCAGTGATGACGTCGTTCTCCCGTAGGCCCGCCTTGGAAGCAGGAGTGCTTGGACGGACTTGCGTGACCACCACACCGCGATTCTCACCCAAGTTCAACTTCTCTGCCAACTGCTCGTCCACGTCCTGCATCTGAATGCCGAGGTAGCCGCGACGCACTTTGCCTTCCTTGGCCGACTGGGAGACTACGGCTCGGACCCTGTTACTAGGGATCGCCAAGCCGATGCCCTGAAACCCTCCGCTCTGGCTTTTGATGGCCGTGTTGATGCCGATGATCTGGCCGTCCATGTTCACAAGCGGCCCTCCGCTGTTTCCTGGATTGATGGCAGCGTCCGTTTGGAGGTAGTTTTCGTAAGGGCTAAGGTTTAAGGTTCGGCCCTTGGCACTGATGATGCCGTGGGTCACGCTCCCCGCGAGGCCGAACGGTGCCCCGACTGCTAAGACCCGGTCCCCGATGTCAACGGCGTCGCTGTCCCCCAGCTCGATGTATGGCAGTGGTGTCGGCGACTGGATGCGAATGATGGCAAGGTCGGATTCCTCGTCCGTAGCAATCATACGCGAGACGAACTTGCGGCCATCCTTGAGATGCACTTCGACCTGATCCACTCCGGCGACGACGTGATTGTTTGTGACCACGATGCCGCTGGGATCAATGATCGCTCCCGAAGCGGCCCGGTAGGTACCGAACCGGCCTCGCCCCGCACCGCTGCGGGAACTCGCCTCGATGTAAACCACGGCAGGAAGGACCTTCTTCACCACGTCGCGGTAAGAAAACGGGTCGCGCCCCTTCGTGCTTGGTGCGACCTGACCGACGAGGCCTCCCCAGGTCGGATCAGCCTGCCCCCACGGCACCAACTCGGCCAGCATCAGACCTGAAACCAAACCGAGAGCGAGAAACACGACACCTGTTTTGAAGCGCGTCATCGGGGCTTACTCCTGTCACTAAACTTGCATCCGGAGGCTAAAGCCTTGAGGCTTCCGCGACGGATTCCACTCCAAGGCTTGCCTTCTCTTGCCTTTCCTATTTTACGGTCGTCGCCTCAAGAGATGTTCAAGGTTTCCCATGGACCGAGTAATCCGACTTTGCGGAGATTGCCAATGCTTCGGAAAACGTGGGTCAGGTAAGCTTGGGCGAAAACCCTGCACGGCGCATGTTGTTTTGTATAATCAGTTTGCAATGTTTTCCCGAAGCCTGGGAGGCGGTTCATGTCGGGAGTTCCACGAGGAATGGCTTTGGTTGCCCAGTCGGGCGGTCCCACTGCGGTGATCAACGCCAGTGCCTGCGGCGTCATCCAGGAGGCCCTCCGCCAGCCCAACATCGCCGGGGTCCTAGGTGCCAACCGCGGTATTCTTGGAGCGTTGGAGGAGGACTTGTTTGACCTCGCTGCGGAGAGTGCTGAAACCATTAACGGCCTGCTCAGCACGCCCTCCGCAGCCATCGGCTCCTGCCGATACAAACTCGGTTCCCTGGTCAATGACCGAGCCAAATACGAACGCCTTCTGGCCGTCTTCCAGGCCCACAACATTCGCCACTTCTTTTACATCGGCGGAAACGACAGCATGGACACCGCCGATAAAGTCCATCAGCTGGCTCGAGAATCTGGGTACGACCTTCGCGTCATCGGCATTCCGAAGACGATTGATAACGATTTGCCGATTACCGACCACTGCCCGGGCTACGGCAGCGTGGCGAAGTTCATGGCCACCGCCACGATGGAAGCCGGTCGGGATACCGAGGCCATGTTCACCTTCGATGCCGTCACGCTCATCGAAGCCATGGGTCGCAACACCGGCTGGATCGCCGCGGCCTGTGGATTAGCCCGACGGGACGAGCGTGACGCACCGCAATTGGTCTATGTTCCCGAAATCCCCTTCAACCTAGACCGTTTCCTGGGAGACGTGGATGATGTGATCCGACGTCTCGGCGGAGCCTGCGTCGTGGTCAGCGAGGGGCTGAAGGATGCTTCTGGTGAGTATCTGCGGGCTGAAACCGGCTCCTTCGGCTCTGACCGGTTCGGACATCGACAACTTGGCGGCGTGGCTGAGTATCTCAAGGAATTGATTGAGGCACGACTCAAAGTCAAGGCTCGATTCAACAAGCTGGGAACCTGCCAGCGAAACGCCATCCATTGGGCTTCCCTGACCGACAGCCGAGAAGCTTATCTCTGCGGCCAGGAAGCCGTGCGGCAGGCTGTGAGCGGCAGCAGCGGCGTCATGATCACCCTGGAGCGCGTGAGCCAGAACCCTTACGAATGCAGAACCGGTACGGTGCCGCTCCGTGAGGTCGCCAACAAGGTCAAGTATCTACCCCGCGAATACATGAACGCGGCAGGAAATCACATCTCCCAGGCAATGCGGGACTATGCATCGCCTCTCATCCAGGGAACCGTGCCGATTCGCATGGGAGAAGACGGCTTGCCGATTTTCGTCCGCTTCCGGCGACAATCGGTTCCGAAACGCCTGCCCGAGTGGAAAGCCCCCTGAGAACCCCCATGGTTTCCTACAGTTTTCTGCTTCCCGAGTCGCTCCCCGAGCCAGTTTCACAGGGTTTGTCTCGGGCTTTTCTCCTGAGTGGAACCGAATACGTCCCGTGGCCGACGGAAGTGCTGCTCAAGGACAATGAGCTGACGGTTCAATGCCACGCCAATGAAAGCAGTTGCCTGTCTGCCCCGTGGCCGGTAGATGGCCGCGGTCACGTTCTCCATACTTCCGGCAACTTGATGCCCCGAGGCGAACCATACCATCTCGTCCTCGAACTGGCTCGCGGCAAAGTGAACCACGTGCGGACCCAGGCGGCAGACTGGGAAATGGGTGGGCTGGTAATCTCTGACGAACTCCGTTCCGCGCTCCGGGCCATGACCCAAGCCTTCATCCATGCTGCCTGTAATCAGGACAATTCCAGCACCATTCGACGATTTTCCCAGGAAGCCATCGATCGAGCAGCCGTCGCCGGTGAGCAATTGCTTTCTGCCTATGTGAATCAAGTTTTCCATTTCCGACTGGTCCGCGAGCAGCCGCTGGCGACCACCTTGGCTTGCCGGATCAATGGCTCCGTCCCCGATGCCAGCCGCACTGCTTTGCTTCGAGAGACGTTCAACGGAATTCAGATACCCTTCCTATGGCCAAGCATTGAGCCGTCGGAAGGCGAGTATGTCTGGGAAGCGACGGATGCCCTGCTTTCCTGGGCCGAAGGGAAGGGATGGGAGGTTGTCGGCGGGCCGGTCATCGACTTCGGCAATCCAGCCCTCCCCGCCTGGTTGAGCCGTTACCGCGGGGATCTTCGCCGCCTCATCAATTACATGGACGATTACCTGGAAATGGTCCTGCAACGCTACGGCGACCGCATCAGGACCTGGGAATTGACCGCCGCGAGCAATCTGCCGCACGTCTTGGGTCTGAACAAGGACGAACTCCTGCACCTGACCAATCGGCTATTCGATACGGCCCAACAGCTCAAGCCTGATCTGGCGTTCGTCCTCGGGTTGGCGCAACCCTGGGGAGAATATCTGGCTCGTGATGACCAGGCATATTACCCGTTCTTGTTTGCCGACGCCTTGCTCCGCAACCGAGCCGCTGTATCGGCTGTTAATCTTGAGATTCTCATGGGTGTTCAGCCGCGGGGCAGTTTCCTGAGGGACGGTTTGGAAATCTCCCGCATCGTGGATCTATATGCTCTCCTGGGACTGCCGCTCCGCGTGACTCTGGGCTGTCCATCGGGCTCAGGAAGCGATTCGCTTGCTCCTGTCGAGCATGCCGCCCAGGCTCGCGGGGGTGAGGCCGACTGGTCCCCTTCGGTTCAGGCCCATTGGGCGGAGCAAGTCGTGTCCTTGGCTCTCTGCAAACCTTTCGTCGAAGGGGTGACTTGGGTCCATTTCACCGACGACCAGCCGCACTGGTTTCCCCACGCAGGCTTGCTCGCAAGTGACGGCCAACCGAAGCCCGTCCTCGACTTTCTTCGCAACTTTCGTCGGACCCGTCTCCGGTAAAACCTTACGGTGGATCATCGCGGTTCTGGCCAGCGTAGATGCCGGTGCAGAAACTCAAACGTGCCCTTGCCGTGGATCGTGTGCGGCCCGACGAACCACTCGATGGCGACCCGATCCCCCAGCCCTAGCCGGGCCTGATACAGGTGCCGCACCTTGGCAAACTCATAGGCCACTGTCTCGTCCGGTGCGACGCCGTCGAAATGTCCCCGTTCCACCATGAACGGCCTGGGGGCGATCAACGCCGCCATCTCCGCGTAATTGAAGGTGCTGCCCAGGTCGAACTCGAAGATTTCGTACTCGCCGGTAAAGACGTAGCTGTACGGCGAGCGGGAGGAGGCGTTCTTCCAGACCCACTCGTTGAAGTCGGCCGAACAGATTGACAGACAATATTCCTTTACCAGCGGGGGTATCCGCATGGCCGACTTGCCGCCGTAAGAAAGGCCATAAAAACCAATCCGCTCGCCATCGACGTTGGGCAGCGTCTTCAGCCAATTCACGATCTGCTGATGTTGCGGAACGATGACCGAGAAGAGCGTTTTTTGAATCGGGTTCGCCTTGCGCTGCAACGTGCGGAAGCGGTCGCCAAAAATGTACAGGTTCTGCGGCGAAAACGTGATGAAGCCGCGCTCTGCCAGCTTGGCGGCGAAGTCGTGGTATGCGGGATGGTCGCCGGTGATCGTCTCCACGGGCCGACCTTCCAGACCGTGCTGGCAGACCACCACCGGGCGTTTCTCATCGCCCTTCATACGTTTAGGCAGCAGCAAAATACCGTAGGCGATCACGTCCGGATACACGTCCAGCACGACTTCGTAACCCGTCCATTTCGGTTCGTCGAACAGTTTGCGTGTCCGGGGATTGGCCGGCAAAAGCGGGTAGTCAAAGCGACCAATGACTTCCTCCGCGAAGATGCGACGATACCTCTCGGCTTCCTTCTCATAGCTCTCCAGTGACTTGGCGGCTTCCCATAGCGGCTTGATGAATTGCTGCCGGACGTAGGGGCTTTCGCTCAGCAGCCATTGATTGTGGCGGTCGAGTTCGTGCAATTGCCGACGCTGACGGGCTTCGGCATCGGGCAGGCTCCGCAGCAGTTTCGGCAACTCCTCTACCCGGTCAAGCACTCCGAACGGCTGCAAGAACGCCGTCAGGGCCTGAGCGCTTGCATTGAATGACAAGTCCGGCTGGCCAACGACAATGAGGTTGTCTTGCTCGGACCCGTCTGGTTTTCGGGTTCTGGCAAATGGCCCGGCCAATCGGCGAGCGCGGGCACATTCCGCTTCCACCTCGGAAAGCGGCGGCGTGATCAACCGGCCCGGCGCTCCGCCGGAACCAGGCAGGGTGACCTCGGGTGCCTTGCACGCCTCGACGACTATCTGGCGAGGCAAGATCATGGCGGCGACCTCGGCATCGCCAAAGTCCTCTAAGAGGCCGAAAACATTGCGGTCCACCGGCTGCCGCCACACGTCTCGCCGGTCCCCAAAGCAGCCACCGACGCATACCGACTGGATACGGGGATCCAGTGCCGCGGCGTACAACGCGATCAGACCACCCTCCCCGTAACCGACCAAGCCGATGCGTGGGGACGCCTTTGCTGCGTTATTCGCCCTGAGCTGAGATTCGGTGGTGAACCAGTCCACAACAGCCAACACCTTCTGAATCTCGTAACCGAGGATGTGTCGGCCCAATTCGTAGGCGGAGCGGTAGATAAACTCTCGATGGGTCAGAACGGCCCTGCCATTTCTCGGTTCCAGCTTCCGACTTAGAAGCGCAGGCACAACAACCCGGCAGCCGCTTTCGGCCAACCTCCGGGCAACCTGGCTATCCGGCGGCAGACCCGCCTGAAGACCCGCCAGCTGTTCCGGCGTCTGGTCGGCGTCAGGAATCGCAACGACGTTTGCCAACGGTTCTCGGTTCACGGGGACAAGCAGCAGCCCTTCACCGTGGACATCGCCGAACGCCGGCCAACGTACAAGGTGGACTTCGTATTGAGGACCTCGGGCGAGCAAAGCTGGTTCACGGGTCGTGGCTTGGTATTCCAATGCTGGAACAGAGGCGCGGGGATCCCGGACGCCGAGGATGTGGGCCAGCCGGTTCCGCCTGGGTTCCAGCCAGCGCTGGTACGCCTCGAGCGACGACGTGTCCGGCTTCCAGCGGGCCAGCCGCCGTTCCGCGCTTGTTTCCACCTCTCGCAATAGGAAACGATCTACGCCGCTGACGAGATGGCTGGCAATGTCGCCTTCCAAGGTAAGCCGCTGGGTACCCGGCAAAACGTCTGGCTCTTGGGCCATCAGCGGTGCAGACAAGTGCAACCACGAAATGATGCCTAGGCAGGTCAGGATGAGAACGCGGAAGAAGCATCGGCGGATCATGATTCGTCCTCTGAGAAGGATCGGCGGGATTCCGCAAGGCAGAGCCTTGATTCTACCGCACGGCGAGGCAGCTTTTCACGTTGAAATACTTGGCCAAAGGATGATGCACAACTAGGGCCGAAGTCGATTGCTCCGGGTCGAGCAGAAAGCTCTCGGTCAGCGAGACGTCGATTTGCTCGGGGTGAAGAAGTTCAAACAGTTTGACCTGATCCTCCAGATTAGGACAGGCCGGGTAGCCGAAGCTGTAGCGGCAGCCGCGATAGTGCAGTTTGAATAGCTTCTGAATCTCCGCCGCGTCGTGCTGGCCGATGCCCCACTCGTGCCGGATGCGTTTGTGGAAGTACTCGGCGAGGGCCTCGGCCGATTCGACGCTCAACCCGTGCAGGTAGAGATATTCCGAGTAGTGGTGGTTCTCGAACAACTCCTGAGTCCGCCGTCCGACTTCCCTCCCGACCGTGACGACGAAGAAACAGGCGAAATCTTCTGCCCCGTGAGGCCCCCGTGGTCGGAAGTAATCACTCAGGCAGAGCCTGTCACCACTCTCCTGTCGGGGAAACGTGAAGCGGAGGCGTTCCGTTCGCCGGTCCTCCTCAAAGATGATGAGGTCGTTGCCTTCCCCAGCGGCCGGGAAGAAGCCATACACGGCGGCGGGCTGGAGCAGGTTCTCTTGGAGGCACTGCCTCTTGAGCCGTTCCAGGGTCGGATAAGCGAACTCCTTCAGCATCCGCTCATAGTCTACGGGCTTGACGTTGTTCCGTCGCAGTTGCCATTGCGTGCTGAACAAGGTGCGGACATTGAGAAACGGAAAGACCTCAGCCATCGGAATGTCACGGACGACGCGGACGCCGAGGAAGGGGGGATTCGGAATATCCGGGCTGAGCGGGACGCTGCGGTGTGTCACGGCCAGAACGGGCCTTTCCGCAGGTGTCAAGAAATCGCCGTTTTCCGCTGGTTCCGTAGCCAGATCGGGGACTTCACCCGGTCTCGGAACTGATTGAAGAAGTTCTCCCCTCTCTCGGGCACGCTTGAGCTTCCGGCGAGGATCGCAGAGTTCGTCCATGAGCCGAAGTCCGGCGAAGGCGTCCTGACCGTAGTACACCGGCCCCCTGTAGACCGACCGCAGGGTTTCCTCGACATATCGCCGAGTCAGAGCCGCGCCGCCGCAGATGACCGGCAGCGTGATACCCCGCTCGTTGAGGATTTCCAGATTCTCCTTCATCACCACCGTGGACTTGACGAGCAGTCCGCTCATGCCGATGGCGTCGGCGTGATGTTCCAGGGCGGCTTGTAGAATCGTCTCGATGGACTGCTTGATGCCCAGGTTGTACACTTTGTAGCCATTGTTGGTCAGGATGATGTCCACGAGGTTCTTGCCGATGTCGTGGACGTCGCCCTTGACGGTTGCCAACACCAGTCGGCCTTTCTCCGCCCCGGTGGCCTTCTCCATGAACTGTTCGAGATACTTGACCGCGGCCTTCATGACCTCCGCGGACTGAAGAACGAACGGCAATTGCATCTCTCCGGACGCGAAGAGATCGCCGACGACTTTCATGCCTTCCAGGAGAATCTTGTTGATGATGTCGAGCGGAGAGTATTTCTGCCGGGCGGTGTCAAGATCGGCGTACAGGGAGTCCCGTCGCCCTTGGATGATCGCTTGCTTAAGACGTTCCTCGACGGTATCGCCGAGATGGACCGCCTTACGGCTCGTGGTTTTCTTTCCGCCGAGCTTGGAGTAGTGGGCAATGATGGCCTGAAGCGGATCGCCATCACGTCGGTCATTGAGTAACAGCCTTCGGGCCAGTTCCCGTCCTTCGGGATCAATTTCGTGGAGCGGCAGAATCTTGCTGGCATTCAGAATGGCAATGTCCAGCCCGGCGTCGAGGGCGAGGCGGAGGAAGACTGAGTTGACGACCTGCCGGGGATACGGGTCGAGGCCGAAGCTGATGTTGCTGAGGCCCAGCCAGGTGCTGGCTCCAGGGAGTTCTGCCCTGATGCGGCGGATTGCCTCCAGGGTCTCGACGGCGGCGTTGTAAAGTTCGGGTTGTCCCGTCGTGACCGGCAGGGTCAACGGATCGAACATCAGATCCGCAGGATCGAAGCCGTATTCCTGGGTGCAGATGTCGTAAATCCGCTTGGCAACCCGAAATTTCCAATCGGCAGTGGTGGCTTGCCCCTCCTCGTCGATGGAGAGGGCGACCAAGGCAGCCCCGAAGCGTTTGGCCAAGGGAGCCACGATGTCGAGCTTCTTGCGACCCTCCTCCAGGTTGATCGAGTTGAGGATCGGCTTGCCGGAGCAGCATTTCAGCCCGGCCTCCATGACCTGCCATTCGGTCGTGTCGATGACCAGCGGCAAGCGGATGGCTTCGTTGAAGCGTTCCAGGATCCGAACAATGTCCCGCACCTCATCGCGTCCCGGGTAGGCGACGCAGACATCGAGCAGATGTGCGCCTTCGTCCTGTTGTTCCCGGGCCAGGGCAATCATGCCTTCGATGTCGTCAGCTTCCAGAAGCTGCTTGAACTTCCGGCTGCCGGTGGTGTTAGTGCGTTCGCCTACGATCAACGGCCCGGGCTGCATCCGCAGCGGCACCGACTGAAAGAGGCTGGACACGCTCGGCTCAAAGATCGGTTGGCGTCGCTGAGGCTGGACGCTGCGAAGCCGTCGAACGACTTCAGCCAGATGTTCGGGCGTCGTACCACAGCAGCCGCCGACGATATTGATGCCGAAATCGTGGACGAAATGAGCCAGAGACTCCGCCAGGTCCTTCGGTCTGAGCGGAAAGACGGCCTTGCCGCCGACGTTTTCTGGAATGCCGGCGTTCGGCAGGCAACTGATGAACCGTCGGCAATAATGGCTGAGATGGCGGATGTGGTCTTCCATCTCTTTCGGGCCGGTGGCGCAGTTGATGCCGATGACATCCACCATCGGCAACCCTTCCAGGGTGGTGAGGGCGGAGGCGATGTCGGTCCCGGCCAGCATGGTGCCCGTGGTCTCGATAGTGACCTGCACCATGAGCGGGACGCGGAGACCCAGGGCTTGCATGACGTCGGCAGCGGCGATGGCGGCGGCCTTGGCCTGAAGAATATCGAAGCAGGTTTCGATCAGCAGCACGTCAACGCCGCTTTCCAGGAGGACGCGAATCTGCTCGCTGTAAACGGCGTGGCATTCATCGAAACTGATTCGCCCCGCCGTTCCAACCAGCGACACGGGCCGCGTGCCTGGTCCAATACTGCCAATCACGAAGCGGGGGTGGTCCGGCGTGCTGAAATGCTTCACCGCTTCCCGGGCGATTTGCACGGCACGCCGGTTGATCTCGGTGACATACTCCTGGGCTTGGAATTCGCTTAGGGTTAGACGGGTAGCTCCGAAGGTGTTCGTTTCGACGGCGTCGCAGCCGACCTCCAGAAAGCTGGTGTGAATGGAGTGGATGATGTCGGGACGGGTCAGATTCAGCCACTCGACACAATTCTCCTTGCCGCCGAAGTCGGAAAGGGACGGTTCGTGGCGATGGATGTTGGTACCCATCGCCCCGTCGAGGATGACGACGCGCTGTCGGACTACTTCGAGGAAGTCGCTCATTCCGTCTGTTTGTTATGGCTGCGGTTTCCGTGGGAGAATTATAGGACGGCGAAAGACTCACGACGGGAAACTGACCGAGGTGGAGCTTTCCAGCTACTTTTGGGTCGGGTTGAACAAAAGAACCAGCCCTGGGTCGATGAATCCGGCTTCCTCTGATCTACGACCGAGTCCGTGGTCGAGGTATTGGCTTCTTGCCGGGCCGCCCTGCCGTGGTTCCGGTTGCACCGCTTGTCCCCAGGGCTGGAGTCTGGCTTCATGCCATCGCAACGAAATTGAAAACCGCTTGCTGCCCCTTTACGGCCTTCCGCCAAAACCAGCCTCAGACAGTGCCGACATCACCGAGCTTCAGCGTGTCCATGCCGACCTGCCAGGCCTCCTTGCCCGAGCATCGGAAACAGGCGGCAACTGTCCGAGGGCTGGAGTCTGGCTTCAAGTTGTTGCGGCAGCCGGGCCACGCCGTAGTGCGTCCAGCAAACTTCGCTTGGGCAAAGTCAGCCGTCCGGGAGCCTGGCCAAGTGGCGAACGCAAACTGGCGAAAGAAATCGGCTGGAGAACGTCCAGCGAGTTTAAGGGCTGTGAAATCATACAATCGATGCCCATGCCGTCAGGAGTCCCTTTTCCTGAGTGCAGATTGGCCCCCGTCCGAGTCAGGGGACCGCAAGGGCGAGGAACTGCGTGGGTGCATTCCTTTGCTGGAATCGGCAAGACCGCAGAGTCACAGAGTCCAACAGTCTTGCGTTGCTTCAACGGGACTTCGGTTCGGGATTGCACCTCCCGAGCGTCCCGTTCGCGGAGAAGCTTACCGGATGACACTGCCGAGTCAACGAGAAACCTTTCCGACAGCTGAAAATTGTCAGCTCACGGTTCCCCAAACTGTTGTCACGCAAGCACAATAAAAAAGCCATACTTCCCGAAAAATTTCTCCACCGTGTAGAGTACCGATGTTCATATGCAGCTGGAGATGACAATGGCGATCGGCGCAAAATAAAACGCCGCCAAGACCTTGCGGCCAAGCAGCGTTTTTACGTCGCTCCGGGAGGAGGATTCCGCCTCCACCTGTGCCGTGTGAATGCTTTTGAGAACCCGCAGTTCACAAATGGGCCTGAGGTCCGGGTTTTGGATCCCACTGCGATGGTGGGCTTGCAAGCGCCGAACGTCCCAATCGGCCCAAGCGGGTTATGGCATCGGTTCTCCAAAAGACGCCATTCATCACGTACACCGCAGGGGTTTCCTCCCCCTCCGGAAGCTCCGTTGTTGTCAGTATAGCGGCTTCCAGAAAAAAATCACGTGGAACTCTTCGAAGGTTACGGACCCAGATTGGAAGTCGCCGGTCGCCAAGAGGAGCCACGTTTCCTGGCGACGGACATTCAGCACTTCGCATCACTTTGGGCTGGCCAGAACCTGGGCGTAGTACGGTTTGCCGCTGTGGTCCCGGACTACGCCGACGCCGATCTCTGTGAACTCGGCCCGCAGGATGTTTCCTCGATGCCCTTCCGAGCTCATCCAGCCGCGAACGACCGCTTCCGGCGATCGGTAGCCGCTCGCCACGTTCTCACCGAGATGTCGGAAACGGTAGCCGACGCCTCGGACTCGATCTCGCGGTTCCTTGCCATCCAACACATGCTCGATCTTCTGTTGTCGGGCCATGTTCGCCGCGTGTTCCCGGGCTGCCTGCATGAGCAGTGGGTGTGGCTTCAGGGGCCGCAGTTCCTCCTTGGCCCGCTCCTGATTCGTCAGGTCAATCAGTTCTTGTTCTTCGTCGGTGATGCGTAGTGCTCGTTCGAGGACAGGGCGAAGCGCATCCTCCTTGGTCGGTAGCAAGAACCACACAGGAGAAAAGCCAAGCACCAGCAGCATGAGTCTGATCCATAAACGGCCAGTCATGCTCCCAGTATGCAACACGCAAGCCGCCCTGACTAGTTGTCCCACTCCGGAGAAAGCGGTAGATCAACTCGTGATGTCCGCGACTACCCCCGCTAGCGGCCGTGTCTATCTCGTTGGAGCCGGTCCCGGCGATCCAGCGCTGTTGACCCTGCGAGCTGTTGAATGCCTGGCCGAGGCCAACTTGGTCATCTATGACCGGCTCGTTCCCCAGGAGTTGTTGCGCTACGCTCCCAAGGCTCGCACTCTCGGAGTCGCCGATTTACCGGAACCTCATGCCGACAGGCATCCTCGCGTTTGCGAACTGATGATCGAAGCGGCACGCCGTGGTGAAACAGTGGTACGGCTGAAGGGGGGCGATCCGTGGATCTTCGGTCGCGGCGGCGAGGAGGCGGCGGCCTTGAAGGCTGCGGGAATCGAGTATGAAGTCGTACCCGGCGTCACGGCGGCTCTGGCGGCGGCGACAGCCAGCGGCATTCCCCTGACGGAACGCAATCTGGCCAGTAGCGTCACCCTCGTCACGGGTCATGAATGCCCGGGCAAAACCCCGACGGTGGACTGGGCGAGCTTAGCCCGTCTCCCTGGAACCCTGGCTATTTACATGGGGCTGAGCCGCTTGCCGGAGATTTTTGCCACCTTAATTACCCACGGTAAACCTGCCGCTTGCCCTGCCGCCTGCGTCGAGTGGGCTGGAACGAACCGCCAGCGAACGGTCGTCGGCACCCTTTCCGACCTGCCGGAGCGCGTCCGAGTTGCCGGGTTGAGCGGCCCGGTGATTATCCTGATCGGCCACGTGGTCGCTCTTCGGGACCAGCTCCAGTGGTTCGAGCGCCGCCCCCTGTTCGGCGTCTCGGTGATCGTGACCCGACCCCGTCATCAGGCAGCGGAAATGATTCGCCGATTCGAACAACTCGGAGCTCGAGTGTTCCACCAACCCGTCGTGGAAATCGGACCGCCACCCGACCCCACCGCCGTCGATGCCGCTTTAGATCGGCTACACGAGTTCGATTGGCTGGTTTTCACCAGTGCCAACGGCGTGTCAGCATTCCTGGACCGGCTGTTGCAACGGGGCCAGGATCTGCGCCGACTTGGTGGCTTGCGTCTCGCCGCGATCGGCAGTCAGACGGCAGCTGCGCTGGAACGCTATCATCTGCGTCCGGATTACACTCCGGAAGAATTTACCTCCGAATCCCTGGCATCCGGGTTGGTTGCCCATGTCCGGCAAAAGCGCGTCCTGCTGGCCCGAGCGGATCGCGGACGAGAAACCCTTCTCGAAACGCTGCGGGAGCTCTGTTCCGTTCAGCAAGTAGCCGCCTATTCCCAACGAGATGTGGAGTCCCTGGAACCTCACGTCGCCGAGATTCTTCGTTCTCAGGAAGCGATTGTCGTCACCCTCACAAGTTCGAACATCGCTCGTGGCTTTCTACGGATGATCGGCCCCGAACTGCGTGCTGCCGTTGGCAAGAGGATTCACTTGGCTTCCATCAGCCCGGTAACAAGTGCGGCAATTCGTGAGGCGGGATGTCCGGTTTCAGCAGAAGCGAAGAAGTACACGAGCGAAGGACTGATCGAGGCGGTGGTGGAGTGGGCAGCTACTTCATCTCCATGAGGGTATCTACACACAGGTAGATGATCACGCCGCCAGCCAGAATGGCAAAGATGTCCAGAGCGATGCTGGCCCGGTAGAGCGGCCAACTGCCGATGAACAAGTCTTGGAGGAACAAGAGGACGAGAGCCGCCGTCAGGCCCAAAGTTCCCCAACACAAGGCTTTGTCCATCAACAACCCCCCACCCGAGATGGCTCGGGCTGGCGTTGGTTCGCTTCTTCCCGGCTAGTTTAGCCAGCGCACTTCAAATTCCGGGTGCCGAGCGGCTCCAGCGAAAACACTGCCCTCGCATGGCGATTCTCAGCCGTAAATCAGCACCCTCCTTGACCCCGCCATGTTTAGGAACCGCTATCGGCGGAGGCAAGCATAATCTCCGCCCAGCTTTCCGCCTTGGCACCGCTGTCCCCAATTCTAACCGGTGAGACGCCTGTCGCAACCGGATCGGACCGTGAAACTGGGAAATATCTACGGCCTGCAATTGTTTGGACGGCAGATTCGTTTTCTACGGAAGCGTTGATCCCTTCTGCAAGTTCAGCCCTCGTGTAAACGCCTGCCCCCGAGTAAGAGAAGCCCCCGCCTAGCCCATGTACAATGTCTCAGAGGAACTGACGACGAGAAAGTGGGGGGGCGAGAAGCAAGGTGAGATCATGCGGAAACCGGAAAGCAGATACTGGCAGTACTGGCTAGCCTTGGTGATCGGTACGATCGGCATTACCGCTGGGGTCACTTGGCTTTCTATGAACGTCGGCGCCCAGGGAATGCCGAATGTCATCGAAGCCTCCTCGGAAATTGCAGACCCACCGAAGACCGTCTTCGAAGGCGTGAAGATGATCGGCAACACCATCGAGATCGACTACGGACAGTGCAAGGTGGACAAGGACCACGCCGTCGAAATTCGCTTCCGCAACGAGGGCAAAGGCAAGCTGCGCGTCCAGCTGACCGAAACCAGTTGCAAGTGTGTTCACAACATCGAGATCAACGGTCAGACCATGAAGGCGGGGGAAACGTGGGTCGAGGTTCCCGGCGGTCAGAACGGCGTGATCCGATTCGGTTGGCATCCAACCCAGGAACAGTTGTCGGCCGGGACCCTGCGGTTGTCTGCCACTTTCGCGTTGCCGAACGATCCTCAACCGCAGTTCAGCAACGGTCTGCGCCTGGAGATTACAACCCGCGTCGTACCGTAGGCTCGGAAAACCTAACTCCACAGGATCAGGAAGGTTCTTCCCGTGGATCATCACAGCCAAACGGCCTCGACAAACCACGCTACCGGCACTCTGTCACCTCGGCAACGACTGCTGGCGGTGGGAGGACTGGTCGCCGTCATGCTTGGCATCTTTGTCGGAGGATACGCCGTCGTCGGACGAACCGATGCGGATCGAAAGCCGCACTCCGACCTGCGGAAATCTGCGAAGCACTCGCAAAACAACCCGGCCTACCCGCCACCCAAGTTGCTTGAAGGTCCGCCTCCTGATCTGGTTCTGTTGCTTTCCGGCGAGATGCACGGGTATCTTCAACCATGCGGCTGTGCCCGTCCCCAGCTGGGCGGATTGGAACGTCGGTACGAACTGTGGAAGCAACTGCGAGAGAAAGGCTGGGCCGTCTCGTCTGCCGATCTTGGCGAACTGGCTCCCAAGCCCGCTACGGAGCAGGGGCGCATCAAGTTCGAGACGGCTCTGGCCAGCCTGAAGCTGATGAACTACGCGGCTGTGGGCCTCGGCTCCGCGGAACTGGCGCTGCCGCTTGATCAGGCTCTGGGCATCGCCCTGAACTACCAGCCCCCCGTGATGCTTTGCGCCAATCTGAACGACACCGATAACCAGTTTCCTGAGATGTTCCGCCGCTGGGTACTGGATCAACCCCGCAAACCTGACGGTCTCAAGGTTGCCTACCTCGGAGTCGTGGGGAATCAAACGGCTGCCAATGCCGCGCAGCTGGATTCCTCGCTGAAGTTTCACCCACCAGAAGAGGTGCTGCCTCAGCTCCTGAACGAGATTGACGAAGCCAAGCCCGACCTCCGGGTGCTTCTGTTTGTCGGTTCACGGGAGGAAGCCCGGCAGCTCGTGTCGCGCCATCCCGTCTTTCAGGTTGTTGTCACATGGGACATCAGCGACGAACCTTCCGCCATCGCTCAAGAGGACCACGGGGCTTTGTTTGTGAGCCTGGGTCACAAGGGCAAGTACGTCGGCCTCATGGGTGTGTATCGCAAGACCGAGCCGCAAGGATCTGGAAGCGGAACTCTTGGTTTCCGCTTCCAACTCGTTTCCCTGTCGCCCCACTTCGAGCTACCTCCCGATCAGACAAATCCGGTACGGGAGGAGATGCGCAACTACGTCTTGCGGGTGTACAACGGGGAGTTCCTGAGCCGCTATCCGAAAAGCTCGCATCCGATCCAGGTGGAGCAACCCGAGGCCCGTTACGTTGGAGCCGAGGCCTGCAAGGATTGCCACAAGAAGGCCTACGCTACCTGGATTCAGTCCAAACACGCCAAGGCTTACGAGAATCTGGTCAAGTACGGCGAACCGATTGCCAGGCGGGAGCGGAAAGGCGAACCGGCCCAGTTGATCGGTCGGCAGTTCGATCCCGATTGCGTCCGCTGTCACGCTACAGGCTTTGAATACAAGACCGGTTTCGTCAGCGAAACCGCAACGCCGCACCTGCTTGGGAATCAGTGCGAGAACTGTCACGGTCCTTCCAGCCTGCACGTCGCCGACCCGAAGAATCCTGAATTCTACCGGCCCCTGCGGTTGGCCATCGGCAAGCAGGTCGAGATGCAACTGTGCCGAAAATGCCACGACGGCGACAACGACCCGCATTTCAACCTGGAGCTGTACTGGCCTCAGGTTCGGCACACGAAGGATTGACACCGGCATGACAAGGAATGCAGTCCGGACTCAAGCAGCATGAACCAGCCGACCGCCCAGCCATACTGACCAGACTGTTAGTTCGCGATCTAAAACTACGAAATCAGCACGCTTGCCTTCCGTCAGGCTGCCGAGATCGTCGTCTCGACCGATGATCCGAGCCGGGGTCAGACTGGCCATGCGCACCACCTCATACAACGGGATGCCGGTCAAACGATGCATGGTGCGGACCATGTGGTCCATGCCCACGACCGACGATGCCAAGGCCTTGCCATCCGGCAGAAGGCCGACGCCGTCCCGCTTGAGGAACGGTTCGCCGTCGTCCTCCGGACCGAAAATGTATGTCCCGTCGGGCATGTCCAAGGCACGACTGCAATCAGTCACCAAGGCGAGCCGATCCGGCCCCTTGATCTTGTAAGCGAGTTGCAGAAGTTCTCGCTGGAGATGCTTGCCATCGGCAATTACCTCCGTGGTCAGTTCATCGAAGAACAGGGTGGCTTCAACCACGCCGCCACGCATGGGATAGGCTTGCTGCTGCCGAAGCCGGGCACGATCCGACATGGCACAGAACAGATGGTCAACATGGGCAGCCCCCCATTCGATGGCCTGCCGAACCTGATCAAACGTCGCCAAGGAATGCCCAATGTTGACCCGGATGCCTCTTCGCCGACATTCACGGGCGAAGGCCTCTGAAGCGGGCAATTCCGGAGCGATGCTGGCCGTGACCACGCAACCCGCATCCAGAAAAGCCCGCCACTCCGCTTCGGAAGGCGTCCGCAGAGCACGACCGGGATGGCAGCCCTTCGCCTCCGGGGCGAAGAACGGCCCGTAGAGATGTGCCCCTAGAACTCGCGCCCCAGCCCAGGCATGGCTCCTCGCCCTGTCGCACAGTGCGAGAAACTTCAGGATACGGTCATGCGTCGCCACACAACTGGTCGGGAGCAGACTGGTGGTGCCGTGCCGAAGGTGAGCGCGACAAGCCGTGTGAAACGCCTCTTCGCTGCCGTCCATGAAGTCGGCGCCGTCGCCGCCGTGAACGTGCAAATCCACGAACCCGGGGCACAGATAGTTGCTCTCCAGATCGACTCGCTGATCCCAGCCTGGCGGTTCGTCGGAGCCGATGAGGATACGTTCGATCCTCCCATCCCGAACGACGACACTTCCCAGAGCCACCCGGTCAGCAAGTACCAACACCCCATTGGCAAAGAGCACTCGCATGGTTCACGCTAGGACTAATGGACCTGCGACTTCTTCCAGATTGTCCACTTTGGCTCGCAGTTCCTCGGCATCCAGAGCAAACAAGGGACTGATTTCAATGGGATACACCGAGGAGCCGTTGGATTTTCGCGGCACCTGCACCCCGGCAGAAATCAGCCACTCCGCATAGAGATCGCTCAGTGCCTGCCGTACTGTGGTGGGAGAGTTCTCGCCCTCGGCGTTCTTGAGCGGCTCGAACTCCTGTCGCCGATCCGTCTCAACAATAATGGCCTTGCGAGCCAGAGGAAGGGCGTCGAAGACGAAACGCTCGAACTTGATGGCGTTGGGCTGCTCAGGTCGGACGATCAGGCCTGAGTCATCCACGTAAGTCACAACCTTGCGGGCAACGTGGTATGGAAGCGCCGAAGTTTCGGCCAAGCGCTTGAGGAAAGCCAAGTCGAAAACGTGAATGGCAATGCTACCCGCCCAAAGTTCGAGGGAGCCGTCAGGACTCCGCTTGCATGCCAGTTCTGAAGGAAGATCGCTGTACTCGATGACTCGCAACTGGCCGCCTTGCCGAACGACCACACCAAGCCGCTCTTCCGGCCCCAGCTTCGGAAGCACCTTGAGCGACATCTCGGCTCGGGCTTCTATGTGCTGCCCGAGAAAGACCGGGTCGGCTACTTTAACCAGCGGGTTATCCACTTGAAAGTAGAAGAGGTGCCGCACGCCTTGTTGCTCCAGGCGCGTCAGCAGTCCGGACCGTGCCAGCGCCTCGACGACGCCACCGTGACCGTTGGGGCTGAGGGCCAGACTGTGCTTTTCGACCAGAAGCAATTTGCCTGTCGTGGCGTTCACGGCGGGCATAGTCCCCTGGACAAAGAAATGCACCTGCCCCGGATCCAATCCAAACCAGGCGTGGGTCTGGAAAAACTGCCGGGTGGCGGTGTCATTTTCCGGGCTGGTCATGATGCACAGCGGGATCGGAGCCTCATAACGACGGGTCAACGCTAAGACCTTCTCGGCGTGGATCTGAAAGAGCGTTCGTTGGGTGATCGGACCAATGGGATAGGTCCCTTTTGGACCGGGATGTCCCAAGCGCGTGCCCTGTCCACCCGCCACAAGCAGCACAGCCACCTGACCCGCTCGCAGGGCCACCTCACCGACTTCGGCTTCCTGCTGCTCCCGTTCCCACTCCTCAAATGACTCAGCCCGACGCCGCACCGGTGCCGGCTCCATGGCCTCTTGCTTCACTGACTTCCTCACTGATCCGGAGACCGCCTGATTCCACAAGTGCTGTACGAGACCGAGATCAAGGCTCGCTATTTGGGACAGGAGGTTCGCTCGCTGGTTTTCGTCCAGGTCAGGCCACCAGCGCAGGAGATGTTCCTGCCCGTGCTCCGAGAGCTGCCGCCGGAGGTTCTCGTAATCCGACATGTCCGAAGTGTCTCCTCCGCCATGCACCGACCTTGGGATTGTATCGGCGCAGAGCTAGGAGACAGCCGCGCCGCGGTTCTTCTACAATGCCCCTGTAATGGCCTCGAGGATGCATCCATGAGCGAAAAACCGGTCCGGCGAGCACTCATCAGCACCAGTCAGAAAATCGGCTTGGTCACGTTCGCCCAAGTGTTGGCCAGTCATGGCGTCGAACTCATCTCGACCGGAGGCACCTACCGCGCCCTGACCGAAGCTGGTCTGAAGGTCCGGGAAATCAATGATCTGACCGGTTTCCCCGAAATCCTCGATGGCCGCGTCAAAACGCTACATCCTCGCGTCCACGGCGGCATTCTGGCCCGCCGCGATCGGCCGGAACATCTGGAAACATTGCGGCAGCATGACATCCCGCCCATCGACATGGTTGTGTGCAATCTCTACCCGTTTGAAGAGACGGTAGCTCAGTCCGACGTCTCTCCCGAGGAGGTGATTGAGAACATCGACATCGGCGGTCCAACCTTGGTGCGTGCGGCGGCCAAGAATTACCAGGACGTGGCGGTAGTCTGCGACCCGACTCAGTATGTCGAGGTGATGGAGGAGATGAATCGGCTGGGCGGGAAACTCAGCCTGGCCTTGCGGGAACGCCTCGCTGCCTCCGCCTTCGAGCGCATCGCCCACTACGATCGGGCCATTGCTGACTGGTTCCTGAAGCGGACCTCAACGGAAATGTTTCCGCCCGTGCTTCACTTGTGCATCCACCGGCGAAGCCAGCTGCGGTACGGTGAAAACCCGCACCAGAAAGCCGCCTTCTACGTTCAGCCCGATTGCCGGCGGGCCACCGTCGCCACGGCCCGGCAACTGCACGGAAAAGAGCTTTCCTTCAACAACATCCTCGACCTCGACAGTGCCTGGAATCTGGTCCGCGAGTTCGCCGACCCCGCAGCCGTGGTGATCAAGCACAACAACCCGTGCGGAGCGGCCATTGCAACTTCTTTGGCTGAAGCGATGCAACGGGCCTTCGACGGTGACCCGGTCAGCGCCTACGGTGGGGTGATCGGTCTGAACCGACCCGTGGACGAGGCGACCGCTCGGATCATCACGGAGCCGAACCGTTTCGTCGAGGCGATTATCGCTCCCGAGTTCACGAGCGAGGCGCTGGAGATACTCACGACTCTCCCCAAGTGGAAGGACAGCGTTCGCCTGCTCCAGACCGGGGACTTGACCACGAACAACGTGGCAGGCCAGGACCTTGACTTCCGCTACATCGACGGCGGGTTTCTTGTACAGACTCGCGACGTCGGGGAGGATGTGATCGGACCGCAAGGAGTAGTAACTCAGCGTCAGCCTACCGAAAGCGAATGGGCAGACCTCCGCTTTGCCTGGAAGGTGGTCAAGCACGTCAAAAGTAACGCCATTGTTTTTGCGAAGGGCGGGATGGTCGTCGGCGTCGGAGCGGGACAGATGTCACGGGTGGATGCCGTGCATCTGGCGAGCCTCAAGGCCGGGGAGCGAGGCCGCGGAGCCGTTATGGCCTCGGACGCTTTCTTCCCCTTCCGGGACAACGTGGACGAGGCCGCGCGGGCCGGAATCACCGCCATTATTCAGCCGGGCGGCTCGATCCGGGACAAGGACAGTATCCAGGCCTGTAATGAACACTGCATCGCTATGGTCTTTACCGGCGTCCGCCACTTCTGTCATTAATCGTCGGGTAAAACCTTGGCGCGGGAGGCTAGTCTTTCGCAGGCAACTGCTGCCACACGACCTTGCAGTTCGGCAGTGCCTTTTGAAATTCCGCAACACCTGCAGGGGTCACTTTTGTATCCCGGATGTCCAGTTCTTCCAGGTTTCTCAAAGCAGTTAGACGGCGCAAGCCTGGGTCCGTTAGATTACCGCCGGAAAGCGTGAGACGCTTCAGCGATTGCAGCTTCGCCAAATGCAACGCGGCATCCGTACCTATTCTTGGGCAAGACAAATGCAGTTCCTCCAATTCTGGAAAAGTGTTTGCCAGATGAAAAGCTGTGGGCGCTCCGAGGTCATTTCCGTTCAAACTAAGCCGCCGCAGCGATGAAATCTTCGGCAGCAAACCGAGCTTGGCATCATCAAGATTGCATCGGGACAGGTTTAATTCCTTCAAACCCGCCACGTGGCCAAGAAACCCGAGGTCTTGCAGGTCATCCATGCCGGCTAAGTCTAAGGATTCCAAACGGTCAAAACGAGGATCGCTTAGCCAGGCAATATAATGGGCGTAGTGAGCTCGGTTCTTCTTGCCACCGATCAACTTAACACGCCTTACCTGGAACAATGGGCGAATCAACTCATCGGGGTGGGTGATCCGATGCGCTTCCAGGTCCTCCGGGCTGGCAATCCAGACCTCATCCCCCTGCCGAAGCACCACATCCGCTAACGCATGGTTGCGTTCCCACCA
>JANWWR010000108.1 GCA_025055835.1 Gemmatales bacterium
CGAAGCAGTGGTCCTCTCGTTGGTAGGGGGGCTTATCGGCATCGTGCTTGGAATCACCGTCGCCATCACCGTTACCCGGATAGCCGGCTGGCCCACGCTCATGTCGCCGTTCTACATCCTGCTGGCCTTCGGCGTGTCAGCGGCGGTGGGCGTCTTCTTCGGCCTGTATCCGGCGGCCAAGGCGGCCCGGCTGGATCCCATCGAGGCTCTCCGCTATGAGTGACGATCTCGTGTCACCGATCAGCGGATCGAGCGGCGCAGGCACTTCGGCGGACCGATCAGCTCGTTGACCAGGATGGCCGTACGAATGCCGTCGGAAGTGAGCATTTCACGCAGCCGTTTCAGTAAGGGCGGAGGCTCAGGACGCTTTACCGGAGCGATCGGCTTGAACTCCAGCCTGCCAATTTCCTCGGCAACGGCGGCGGCTTCGGCCTGGGCGGCCTGCACGAGGTCGGGAACCGGAGGGACAGGAATGGGAGGCGGGGCAGCAGGGGTTGGCAGCGGCTCGACCAGACTTGGTGCGGTGGGACGGCGAACCGGCGGCGGTTGTGACACGGGCTTGGCACGGGGGACCGGTCGGGGCCGTGGTTTGGGGGCTGGAGCCTCCACGGGCTGCACTGTGGGCACCTCCCGCCTCGGAGGCGGTGCCTCCGCTGGGCGTTCCCGCTGGGCTTGCCGACGGCGGTTGATTTCTTCAAGGAAGCGTTCGATCTCGGCATCGGCGGCGCGTTGAGGACGCGGTTGCGGAGGTCGCTGGGGGGGCGGAGGCACGTTCGCCTGTTGGCCTGCCCGGATCACCTGAGCGATGATCCAGACAATGAACGCAATGATCGGTATGGCCCACGCCCAATCCACGCCCAACCGCCTTTCGTCGTGTCCGAGGAATCAGGTGCTTTCCGGAATAACAATTCGAGGCACCGGCCTTTTGTCAGGTCCGTGGACCGCCTTGGACGTTCGTGCCGGCCACGGCATGACGCATTTCCGTATCGGCTTGTAGGTTGCGCATGTGATAGTAGTCCATGACGCCAAGCCGGCCTTCGCGGAAAGCCTGAGCGATGGCCAGCGGCACTTCGGCCTCAGCTAGCACCACCTTGGCACGGTTTTCTTCGACAAGGGCCTTCATTTCCTGCTCCCGAGCAACGGCAGCGGCACGACGCTGCTCGGCTTGGGCCTGAGCCACTCGCAGGTCGGCGGCGGCCTGGTCCGCCGCCAGTTTGGCACCGATGTTCTCGCCCACTTCAACGTCCGCGATGTCAATGGAGACGATGTGGAAGGCTGTGGCGGCGTCCAGGCCTTTGTCCAGCACTTCCCGGCTGATGATGCTCGGGTTGGCAAGCACGGCCCGATGATCGTCCGCCGAGCCGATGGCCGACACGATTCCCTGACCGACGCGGGCGATGATCGTCTCTTCCGTCGCACCGCCAACCAGTCGCTCCAACTTCGTCTGCACCGTGACGCGGGCTTTGACCTTCAGCTGAATCCCGTTGCGGGCCACGGCGTCAAGAGTGCGGGCCCCCTTGGAAGGATCGGGGCAGTCGATGACCTTGGGATTGACGCTGGTGCGGACAGCGTCCAAGATGTCGCGTCCGGCCAAGTCAATGGCGGCGGCGGTTTTCCACGGGAGATCGATGCCAGCCTTGTAGGCAGCAATGACAGCGGCGGCGGTCTTTGGGACATTGCCGCGGGCCAGATAATGGGCTTCCAAATCCCGGGTGTCCACCTTGATGCCAGCCTGCACCAGGGCGATCTTCTGCTGAACAATCATGGTGTAGTTCACCTTCCGCAGCATCATGCCGACCATGTCGAGGATGCCGATGTTGGCCCCTGTCAACCAGGCCTGGATCCACAGGTTGAAGAAGCGGAAGAACACCAGCAGGGCGATCAGGGCGATCAGACCGACCACGAAGAGGACGACAATCGTAACAACCAGCCAGAAGTCCCCTTTCATGACGGCAAGCAAAAGATCGTGCATGGTCGGCTCCTTGGTAGGGATCAGTGATGCAGTCTTCTCGTAAGGAATCTTCGCCCGATAAGCACCCGCATTTTGTCCTGGCGAACGGATCGCAAGATCGGTACGTCAGTCTGACTTAAGCCGAGGGACCGGTCAAGTCTTCCGGCAGAGCGGCCAGTTCCCTCTCGTCGAGAGGACGGACCGTGATCTGACCATGCCGCACGTCAATGACTCGGACCCAGCGACCCGCCGGAACGAAAATGCCTTCTGTTTGCGTATCGACTCGTCGGCCCTGGATCAAGGTGACGCCGCTGGGCCGAAGGTCAGTGAGCGTCTGGCCGATCTGGCCCAGCAGGCTTTCGCCGACGGTGGACGCAGGCGGGACTGGGGCAGCTTGCTCCGCCGGAGCGGGAAGGAAGAACTTGCGGCCGAATCGAGTCTGGGGCCAATAGTGCAGCCAAAGCATCACCAGGGTAGGCACGACAACCAGCAAAATTGCTATCGCAAGGAAGCCGCTGAACATTCCCCCGCCTTCCGATTCCGGAGCGAAAAAGATCATGGTCACGCCGATGACCAGACAGGCGATGGCAAGCACAAAGAGAATGCCGCCCGAGGGCACGAAACCCTCAACAACCAGAAACACAAGGCCCAGAAGAATCAGAAGCACCGCCCAAAACAAAGGCGACATGGATTGGGCACCCTCCCTGCAACTGTGCGTCACAGTGCCTTGACGACTACACGCACTCCGTCAATTTCGATCACTTGGATGCTGGTTCCCGGTTCGACGAAACTGCCCTCGGCGACCACATCTACGAAGCGATCACCAAAGCGAGCCTTGCCGGCCGGATGCAAAGGCGTGACAGCAACGCCGACGGCACCCAGAAGCTCCGGCGATTGTGCAGGCGGCAACGGAGCGCCGGCGTCGGTATCCTCCTCGGGCGGCGGGAGCATCAAGCGGTTAGCATAGGGCACGTTCGGTAGATAGCGAGCCAGAATGAACGCCGCCACGAGCGAAACCAGCAGACCCACGGCGAAGATGCCGACGTTCTTTCCCAAGTCCAGGTATTCGCCCGGTGTTTCCGGCCAACGCTGAACTACCACCAGGGACAGGCCCAAGAGGATGAGCAGGATGCCGCTGATCCCGCACACGCCGAATCCCGGAAGGATGAACAACTCGATTCCCAACAGGACCGCGCCCAGCAGCAGCAACAGGATCGCCAGGGAATTGAGTTCCCCGGCCAACCACGAGTTGGCCCACACCACCAGCACGATGCACACGGCCGCGATTACTCCAGGCACGCCGATGCCCGGTGCTTTGAATTCGAGAATCAGGCAGGTGAAGAAGACGATGACCAGGAACACGGTCACGATCGGGTGGGCCAGGAACGCCGCCACTTCGTCCAGGAAGCCTGCTCGGGTTCCGAGGATGTTACGCGGTTCGATGCCTTCCAGCCGGGCCACGTTTTCCAAGGTCGGCGGATCAACTTTTTCCCAGGCGATGCCATACTCCAGCGCCCGGTCGGCGTCAAAGGCCATCAAACGATCCTTGGCCTTGACCACCCCCAGAATCTCCCACCGTTTGGCTTCCTTTTCGGCGACTGCTCGTTCCAGGAAAGCGATGGTCGGTCGAGCGGCACGCTGTTCGGGGTCGGGTCGGGACTGGACCTTCACGATTTCCATGCCCGGGCGGAGCAGCCCCTCGATCAAGACCGGATTGTAGCCTTGTCGGGCGGCCAGGTTACGAAGGCTGTCCCGATACACAGCCACGTCCCGTTCCGGGAGCGGCCTGCCAGTGCGGTCGAAAAGAAGGGCCTGACAATCACCCAGTTCACCCTGCGGTCCCATGACGATGCGGCTGCATCCAAATGCCAGGTAATTCGCTGCTCCGCGCACCGTGGCGGGGATAAAGGCGATCGTCAGGACGCCGCGTTCCTTCAGGTCAGCAATTTCCTTCGCCAAGTCGTCGGCGATGCGGACGCTGCCAGGTCCTCCCCAAGCATTGATCTCAAAGATGATGGCGTGAACCTTGTCTCGCTCGACCGCCCGCTTAATCTGGCGACGAAGGGTTTCGACGCTGCCGCGAGTAATCTCGCCCTTGACCACGATCCGGACAGCCTTCGGCGGTTGGTCCAGCAAAAGCAGTGGATTTCCTTGGATGAGGGAGCCTGGCAGACCGAGCAGTTCCACGACTTCCTGCGGCGATCCTACGACTCGGCCCCACAGGCCGAAGGCTCGCGTCCGCGGATCTGACGGGCGGTAGAGACCCGGTTCCTGCTCCCGCAGGACGGGCCGGGGATCTAAGTGCATCTCGTCAGCTGCCAGAGCGTAGCGGGCGTCAATGCCGAAGCGTTGGGCCTGATCGCGGTCAAGCTTGAATTTCTTGCCGTCCACGGCGTCGATCTGATAGACGACGAGCTCCGGATACAGCATTTTGAGAATCAAGGCGGGGAACTTGCCGCGGGCTTCAGCGATTTCGATATATTTCAGTTGCAGGGCCTTGTCGGCAACCTCTTCCCCAGCCTTGCTGGCAACCTGACCGATGGCACCTTCCGGACCGAGCCACAGGTAGTTGCAGGCAAGAGCAGGCAGCACGGCGTGGCCGGTCAACGGCCTATCCACATAGGCATAGGTTTCAGCTCGTCCTCGGATGTCGCGGAGGAGAAAATTGGCCAGATCAACACAGGGTCCAGCCTCACTGGCTCCGCCGAATTGGAACTGAAAAACCAGCTTTCGTGCACCCCGAGAGTCGATGGCCCGATTGACGGCATTCTTAAGGCGAGTCACGCCTTCGCTGGTGATCGGCGTGCGAACCGGGAACCACTCACCGACTTCCCGCTCTTCTTGAGCCGAAGAAGGCGGAGCCAACGGCGAGAACAAACCCCCCAGCCAAAAAATCAAGCCCATCAGGACCGAAAGGGCGGTCGGTCGGAAGTGCCTGGGTACGCTTCGTCGCGGGAGCTGTGCCATGGGAATCCTTCGCAGGGAAATCCGGGAAATCTCCGTCCGTGCCACCGTTCGATGGAATCCGCGGCCAGCGAAGATGGAAGAGCCACACAAGATTATAAGTGGGGCAAGAAATTCAGTCAAAGAGACGGAGGGCGGGTTGACCGAGAGTAAGAAGCCCGAAGCCGACGTGACGACTTCATGCATCTCGTGCAAGTTCGAGCATGGCTTGCCCGATGAATTGAGCAGCGGTATCATTACCTTCGCCGTGGGGCTTTTCCCGCAAGGCGAACGCGAGCGGGAGGTTACCGATGCACTGGGGAATGGTGTAACGGTAGCACAGCAGACTCTGGATCTGCTTGTCTAGGTTCGAATCCTAGTTCCCCAGCTAGCCCTACGCAGCGCGGCGAAAACCCAGGGGTTCCTAGGGCCGCCTTTTCGGCGGGGACGTAGCTCAATTGGGAGAGCGCCGGTTTTGCAAGCCGGAGGTTGCCGGTTCGATCCCGGTCGTCTCCAAAAAATTCGCTGGGTGGCCTTGCCGGTGGAAGGGCTGACTTTTATACAATCGGTTACCGAAGGTTGGGCTTGGAAACCAAGGAATCAGCCGCCTTCCCGAAAAAATTCGTGAGCGAGTCTTGAAACTTTTGGGACGCTCACCTATCTAATCTGAACCGGACGACAGCGACGCTCAAGTGGGTGCGAGTCGCGGCATGGCAAGGAAGAAGTGCGGCGACTCCTGCCCATTTGAGGCAGGGCTGAGGGACAGAAAACCTCGGCGAAAGTTCTTTGACAATTCGGCAGCGGTAAGAGAGTTGCATCTTCCATCACCAGGCAGTCGCAAGGCTGCCGGTGGATGAAGTTCTCAGCAACGAGCCCTTAGGAGAGCGAAGGATCATCGTTACTGCTGTAGCGGACGATTGATCCGGAGAAGAGTGCCCAAACAGGGTGGAACTCGAGTCCAGGATCAATGCGGTCAAGCTACTAAGGGCGTGTGGGGGATGCCTAGGCGCCAGCAGCAGGGGCGTGGAAGACTGCGATAAGCTCGGGGGAGCCGTCAAACAGGCACTGATCCCGAGATTCCCCGGAAAACCCAGGGAACTGAAACATCTCAGTACCTGGAGGAAAGGAAAGCAACCGCGACTCCGTCAGTAGCGGCGAGCGAAAGCGGACCAGCCCAAACCTCCGGGACTTGTCCCGGGGGGGTTGTAGGACCGGTGTTTAGAAGGCGAGTACTCTAGCGGAACTGTTCTGGAAAGTACGACCACAGAGGGTGATAGTCCCGTACGCGGCAGGGGAAAGCCAACGATCCGGCACCTGAGTAACACTCGTCACGTGGAAGCGAGTGCGAATCTGCGGGGTCCATCCCGTAAGGCTAAGTACGAGCTGGCGACCGATAGTGAACGAGTAGCGCGAGCGAAAGGTGGGAAGAACCCCTACAAGGGGAGGACACTGAACCTGAAACCACATGCCTACAAGCGGTCGGAGGGCTATGCCCCGCAAGGGGAAGGCCTGACGGCGTACCTTTTGCATTATGGTCCGGCGAGTTACCGTCATGGGCCAGGTTAAGCCGTTCTGCGGCGGAGCCGAAGCGAAAGCGAGTCTTAAAAGGGCGTAAAGTCCGTGGCGGTAGACGCGAATCCACGTGAGCTACGCATGGCCAGGTTGAAGGGCGGGTAAAACCGCCTGGAGGACCGAACGCACGAGTGTTGAAAAACTTGGCGATGAGCTGTGCGGAGGAGTAAAAGTCTCATCAAACGTGGGGATAGCTCGTTCTCTCCGAAATAGCTTTAGGGCTAGCGTCGCATTAGTTGCAGTCGGGGGTAGAGCGACTGAATCGGAATGGGGGCCTACCCGGCTACCCATCCGAACCAAACTCCGAATACCGGCTGACAAGGTGCGGCAGTGAGACCACGAGGGATAAGCTTCGCGGTCGAGAGGGGAAGAACCCAGACCGCCTGCTAAGGCCCCCAAGTCATGCTCAGTGCGAAAGGAAGTTGGCTTCCTGAGACAGCCAGGATGTTGGCTTAGAAGCAGCCACCATTTAAAAAGTGCGTAACAGCTTACTGGTCGAGGAAGCCTGCGCCGATAATGAACGGGACTAAGCATGACGCCGAAGCAGCGGGTCGTGTTGACACGACGGTAGGAGAGCGTTGCACGCTAGGTCGAAGGCGGACCGGAAGGACCGCTGGACGAAGTGCAAGTGATCATGCCGGAACGAGTAACGATAAAACGGGTGAGAATCCCGTTCGCCGAAAGCCTAAGGTTTCCTGGGGAAGGTAAATCCGCCCAGGGTTAGTCGG
>JANWWR010000164.1 GCA_025055835.1 Gemmatales bacterium
TTGACCAAAGTCACCAACAAGCACCTCTTGCCCGTCGGCCCGCTGCCGATGGTCTATTACCCCTTGCGAAAGCTGATCGGAGCGGGGATTCGGGACATCCTTCTCGTCTCCGGCACCGAGCACATGGGCGATTTCGTCGAGCTGCTCGGATCGGGACGGGAGCACGGCTGCCAACTGACCTACCGCGTCCAGGATGAAGCCGGTGGGATCGCTCAGGCGCTCGGCCTGGCGTCGCTGTTCGCCCACAATTGCCGGTCCGTGGTCATTCTCGGCGACAACATCTTCTACGACCCGCTGCGTCCGCTGCTCGACGAGGCTGAAAAGCACCCCGATTGGGCCTGGGTCGCTCTCAAGGAGGTGCCCGATCCCGGACGCTATGGCGTGGCCGAACTGCGGGGCGATCAGGTGGTGGACATCGAGGAAAAGCCGGCCCGGCCCAAGAGCAACTACGCCGTGGCTGGCATCTACATCTATCCCCCGGACGTGTTCGAGATCATTAAGACACTCAAACCCAGCGCCCGCGGCGAACTGGAAATCACGGACGTCAATCGCCATTATCTGCGCCAGGGTCGGCTCGGATATTCGATTCTTCCCGGCTACTGGACCGACGCCGGAACGCTGGAATCCCTGGCCCTGGCGAACCGCCTCGTCCTGGAACAGCCACCCTTGTTCTGACTTGTGATCCTGAAGCGACACGATCTGTGAATCGGCTCGCCCATGAGTCCCACCGAACAACTGCTCTACGGCGACGGCTTCGGCATCGGCACGCTGCGATTCGCTGCTGTGCTGTTGCTGTTCTGGTTGCCGGGCTTCCTCTGGTCCCGCTGGCTGCACCGCGGCAACGACCTGAGTTGGCCCCTTCAACTGACGCTGGGCTGGATCTCGTCGCTGGCCGTCTTCGGTGTTGTGGCTTGGCCGTTTCTGTGGTTCCGCTTAAGATTTGCAGATTTCCTTGCGACGCTGAGCATCATATGGACGTTGTGGACGGCCCTAGCCTTGTTTCTGCTCTTCTATTGCAAGAGATCTGCGAACAGCGGTCGGGTCATCAGCCACGCAACGACTCGGACAGATGAAGCTTTTGCAGCTCCACCCGATTTAAAAACCTCGGATACCCCCTTTGCCTTCGCTCTGTTTTGCATCTTCCTTGCGGAAATACTCATCTGGATCCCGCAGCTGACGCGCAATGCCATCCATAGATGGACCCTGTTGCACTGGCTCTTCCTGGACGTGCTGACGGTCGCCTTCATCTTGGCGCTCTGGGCCAAAGTCCGCTCCTATCAACGGACCTGGTCCTCGTGGCTTCGCTTCGGCGAAGACGATGACCGACCCGCCAGGCCGATTTACTGGATGGTGGCGCTCGGTTTCATCGGCCTTCAAATCGCCAGCGCGGCTGTCTTGGATCGGCCGGACTGGGACGATTGCTACTACTTGGCCGCCGTCCTCGATTTCACCCAAGCCGAGCGACTGAACCTCGCTGAGCCGACCCATCGTGAGGGCCTGCCGCTCAACGTCATCAATGTGCTGATCGCTTGGGAACTGTGGCAGGCGGTTTTATGCTGGGCGTCAGGATTGAACCCGATGGTCGTCGCCCACGGCCTGCTGCCGCCGCTGCTGATCGCGTTGGCTTATTCCGCCTACCACGGCGTCCTGTCGGAGATCCTGCCTCGCCGCTGGGTTCCGTTGGCCCTTTTAGGGGTGGCGGCCTATCACGTTTGGGGCATTTCAAGCCACGACACCTCAGCTAACTACCTGCTGACCCGCATCTGGCAGGGCAAGGCAGCGTTGTTGCACATCGGCCTGCCGATGCTGGTGTGGTCCTTGCATCACCTGGCGAAGCAGCTGACCGATCCTCGCCGCTGGCTGAGTCTTCTGGCGGGGGTGCTGGCCGCCTTGGTCATGAGTTCCTCAGCTATCTTCCTCGTGACGCTCCTGATTCCCGTCCTTGCCGCGGCGGTGTGGCTGACTTCGTCCCAAGCTCGCCGATGGCTGATTGTCCTTGCGGGGCTGGTTTCAGTAATTCCCAGCGTGGCTATGGGTTTGCTTCTGCGAACGGAAGTCGTTTCCGATCCCTCGCTGAACGTGGACGCGGGTTCCTGGACCTGGTGGCGAGGGTTCGACTATTGGCATCACTACACCGGTTTCGGCAGCAGCGAAAAAGTTTGGCTTGTGTTCTTGCCGCTGCTGAGTCTGCTGCTCTTTGAAAAGCAGCGGCGTGGCTATCTCGTTTACTTCCCCATCCTCGCTTGGCTGACCTTCGCTAATCCGTTCCTGGCCGATTTCGTGGCAACCTATCTGACCAGTTACCACACCTACTTCCGCGTCTATTGGCTGCTGCCGGTGGCGTGCGGATTGGGGGCGACATTGGCCCTGCTCAGCCGGGTGCTGGCCCGGTCCCTGCCGGACATGTTCCCCAACTGGACCCTCTGGCAGCAAGCATCGGTCCAGACGATTCTGCCGCTCGGCATCGCTCTGGTGGGCCTGATCGGGACCATGCTGACGCCGACGCTCTACGTCTGGAGCGGGGACAATCTCCGGCTCTTGATTCCCGATGCCGAGACCCACCGCTTGGCCGAGAACCCGGCCAAAATGCCGCAAGATTTGATCGACATCGCCGATCAGATGCTCAGGGACGAGGCGATTTCCGAAGTGAACATCCTGGCCACCGAGGAAGTGGTCAACTACCTGACGCCGCTGAGCCGCGATTTCCGCTTCGTCCACACCCGGGTCATGTACACGCTCCAGATGTACGACCGCGCCGGCCGTCGCGAGGAAGGTCAGAAACGCTATCTGCTCAGCCTGCTTCTGGTCGGAGAATTGCCCCAGCCGGAAGGCCAGGCGCCCAAGCAATTTGTCAACCTGGTTTATCCCCTGCCGAGGTTCCCCGATCCGCCGGTCACCTTGGGTAGGAAGGTGCTGGCCACCTGGCTGGATGAGTTGCGATGCCGCTACGCCATCATCCCGCACTTCCTCGAAGCGAAGACCGGTCGCAGCCTCGAAGCGGTGGGGTTCCGCCAGGTCTGGCGAGGCCAACGATTCAGCCTCTGGATCCGCGAACTGCCCGACTCCGCGGCCAAGGGGGATTCCTCCGCGCCTGGAAAGAAGCTAAGATAAGGGTGTCATCATTCATTTCCAGGACCCGGAGTCCGATCCATGCGGGCCCAGTTGATTCCCCTCGATGGTGGAGCGCCGATCACCCTGACTAAGGAATTGACGGTCGTGGGCCGCAATCCCACCTGCGATGTGCGGCTCGACCACAAAAGCGTTTCCAAGCTTCATTGCGTCCTGGTCAAGACCGATGGATTGGTGCTCATCCGCGATCTGGGCAGCACCAACGGCACGCGGGTCAACGGCATCCGCATCCGCCGGGGCCATTTATTGCCCAACGACAAGCTGCAGATCGCCGGCTGCCATTTTCAGATCATCTTCGGTCCCAGCGAGCCGCCCGCCGCCAAGCCGAACGACCCGACGCAGCAGATTCAGGCTGCCGACATCGACGCCATGCTTGCTCGCGCTGCCGCTCCCGACCGCAAGGCCGAAAGCGGCGTCGAGTCCAACGTCCCGTTCCGAGTCAACGCGCTACCCGACGCCTATCCCGAATAACCGGCCCCCTGCCCAAGCCGATCACTGGCCGATCAGGGTTTCCCGACATTCGCTGCTGAACTCGTAGCGGCTCCCTTCGCCCTGATGCCCTTCGATCACGCCACCGCTGACATACCGGGCGGAAACCACCTGACCCAACTGCATATCGAAGATCGCTTCTCCCGTCGGCTGGCATTGGAGCAGCGGCAGACGGGCGAGCAGTTCCCCGGGTTGATTTTGAATCTGCGTCGCAAAGGCGATTACGACCTGCCCGTTGTGAATGCTTCTCACCTGAAACTGCTGTTCCAGCTCCGCCTCGGACTTGCTTCCCGTCGGCGAGGTCACGGGCCGGCGGAATGAGCGGCTCCACGTCTGGCCCGGCTGGAGGTCCCGAGAAGCCAGGCAGATGGTGAAGGGAAGTTCGTTCACGAACCGATCCGCGAAGACCGGCGAGAGCGTGCGCGATTCGACGACTCGGCCCCAGGGATCGATGCGGAACACCGCCAACGGCTTGCCCACGAAGGGGGCCAGCTTCTCCCGCAAAGCCGCGGCGGAAGCCTCCGGAGCGGCACTGTCATATTCCCACACCTCGCCGGACGGAAGCCGATGCTGGACTTTCAGCCGGGACACGGACAACTGCACCACGGCGGTGCCGTCCGGCTCCACCTGCACGACGTGCCAATCTTTCACCTGTTCGACGCGGGTAGAAACCGTGGTCCGCAGGTCCCCCAGCGAGTCAGTGGCGGAGCTGGTCTGCTCCACGCGGTATTGAAGCACCTGACCCCGCCGAAATTGGAACCGAACCGGCCCGTCGGCCCAGGCCACGGCGGCGGTGCAGAACAGAACCGTCAAAACGCTTGCAACAATCTGCTTGGGTCGCATCGGATGGCCTCCTTGCCCTCTTGCCTGCAAGCTGAATCAACTGGCTTGGGTCCGCAGATACAGCGGGCTGCGACCTATATCGCCAACGGCTTAACGGTGCCAGCCCAACGACGACGAGTCGATGAGAAACAGGGAAAAATGCAAAGGGGCGGTCGGATGGAGGGTTCCGACCGCCCCGCAAAGATTGCTTCACGAATCCGGCCCGAGTTTCCCGAGCTTAACGAGATTCACGAGCCGACGGCGTGCCTACTTCTTCGGCAAGGCAAAGTCCTTGGTCACGGTTTCATCCGGCTTGGCATCAAGTTCCCCGATGTCCATCGTGTGGTCGCCCGGCAGCATTTCGTGCCAGACGGCGAGGATGAATTTCTGACCGCCTTCCAGGACCGGCACATCCTTCAGTTCATAATTGCCGTCCTTGTCCGTGACGGTCATCCACGGATGGGTCGGCCGCCAGACGTAAGCGCCCATGAAACCGGCGTGGATGGCACAGGAAACCTTGTACGGCGACCGGTCCGAGGGATCGGGATCGATCGGGTCGGTCTTCTGCCCCGGCGGAAGGGTCTTCTGGTAGTTGAAGGTGATGCCGGAGAGGTTCGAGTCGTGAGCGATGGGCGGGTTGCTGTCATTGAGGAAGACAAGCTTCTGCGTCGGCTTGAGAACAACGACTCGCGGCTCGAACTGGCAATGCGGCTGGCCAAGTTCCACGATGCCGGCCTCGCCTTCGCTCTTGGGCTTGGGCATCTTCACACCGGCGGGTGGCTTGAGGAAGACGACGGCGTATTGAAGACCCTTGTTTTCGGGATTGACGTACCAACCCTCGGCGGGCACCTGGGCCGGGCACTTGTCCTGGTCTTTGGTCGGAGCGAGCATCTTAGGACCGGGTGGATCGTCACCGTTGTAGGTGACACGGCCCTTGACGGCCGCCGCCCAGCCAGCCACCTTCGCTTCCACCGCCTTGCCGGCCGCGGACTTCGTGGTTTCCTTTTTGGTCGTGCCGGCTTTCTGGGTGCCCGTGTCGGTTCCGCCGCCGCAGCCGCCCAGGGTGACGACCAGGGCCGTGAGCGTCAACGGTGCGAACATCCAAAGCAGTCGTCGCATGAGAAGAATCCTCCGTTTCCTACCTGTTGAGCTTGAATTCGATGCGGCCCAGATCGGTCACACCGCCAGGTTTGACCTCGATGGGCATGCCGCGCGCCCCCTCTCGACCGCCGCTGTATCCCGTCTCATGCCAGATGGCCAAGTTCC
>JANWWR010000179.1 GCA_025055835.1 Gemmatales bacterium
TGGCGAGCGGAGGGCGTCAGCCCTCCGGTATCCGACATCAGTTGCACAGGAACATTCGGCTGACCGACGATGACCGGACCCGGTCGTTCAACCGTCTCTTTCACTGTTCCCGGAACCAGCCCAGCCGAATCCGACGACGGCTTGCTTTCCGTGGCCGAAGGCAGATAAGCCGCCCGTTGGACCGCCGAAGATTCCGTCGGAGACGAAGTCGCCTGGATCGGCTTGAGTGCCGGTCGGCTGCTGGCGATGACTGGCTTTTCCCCGGGTCGTCCATCGCCGAGCCGCGACGGCGAAGGAGCGGCTTGTCCAAAACTCGGCGGCACCGGCGTCCCAGCCGGCGGAATGCCCTGCGGACCCCACCGATACACTCGGAACCGCGTGCCGGATGCATCCGGCTGAGACGTTTCGACGATGCTCAGCATTTCGCCGCTGGTCAGGGATTTCGCCTGCATCGCCGGGCTGCCATCCGTCATCCGCCAGACCTGGACGATGACGCACTTTTCCGGCGACCGTCCCACCTCCGTGACCGTGATGACCTTGCCGACCCGCGATTCGAGGGGATCCCCGGCCGGGCCGGAACCCTGTCCGTGAACCAAGGCCCCGCCAAGCAGCGCGAGGGCCAGCGCGTAGCCGATTCCAGACCGGAACATGGATTGGTTCTCCTTTCCGCGGGACATACCGCCCTGACGCCGTAAACGACGGCGCGTCCTGCGGTGGCGATTGTGCGGTCCTAGCGTGATCCTCATCTGTTATCGGCCATGACGGGCAGGGCGCATGAGCAGGAAAAACGGACTGTGCCGGGTTGAATGCCCTGGCGAGACCGACGTAAGCACCGCGAACTGCGGAATCTCCCCTGAAAAACGGAACCGTGGAAGGCAAGAGGGAAACGCAATTCCCGTCAATGGGAGGATTTTGCAGGGATTTTCCAAAATATGGCACTTTCTGGAAGATTGCTCTTGCATACTTGAGATAAAATCTGCATAATCTTGGAAGTTCCTTCAAAATGTGCCAGAATTGAGAGTCAGACAAGCTGTGCTGGTTGAAGAACGCCGGAAAAAAGTGCTGGAACTGGTCAAGGATCGTGGCTTCATTGCCCTGAATGACTTGGCCGCTCAACTGGACTATTCCGAGTCCACGCTGCGGCGCGACCTCGACTACTGGGACCAGCTCGGCCTGCTCAAGCGGACGCATGGCGGAGCCATGTACACCGGCGGACAGCTGGTCATGCCGGCTCTGGAGGAACGGACCTCCGCCAATCTCCGCGAGAAGCAATGGATCGCTCGGGAGGCAGCCCGGCGGATTCAGGACGGCGACGCCATCCTGCTCGACGGCGGAACAACCACCCTGGAGGTGGCGAAGCAGCTGGTCGGCCGGTCGCTCCAGATCGTCACCAACAGTCTGCCCATCGCCAACCTGTTCGCCAGCAATCGGGAAGTCGATCTCGTCGTTCTGGGCGGCTACCTGTTTCCGCGGACCGGCGTGCTTCTGGGGCCGTTGTGCGTCCGCATGATGGACGACATTCACGTTCACCAGGCGATCCTGAGCGTCGGCGGGATCACGGCCAAGGGGCTGTTCAACAGCAATCTGCTGCTTGTCGAGACCGAGCGGCGGATGATGCGCTGTGCCGACGAGGTCGTGGTCGTGGCAGACCATACCAAGCTCGGCCGGCAGGCGCTGGCATTTCTGTGCGAGCTTCCGGCCATCGACACCCTGATCGTGGATGCCGGGATCACCGACGAGCAGCGGCGCATGGTCGAAGAGGCCGGGGTGCGATTGATTGTTGCGGGAGAATCGGCGGCGGAAGGCGAGGACGGGCAACGCGGGTTGCAGGCATGAGCGCGACGACTCTGGCAATGCTGGATCGAACACGGGTCGAGAAGCTGGTGCGGGCGGCTCTGCGGAAGCACTGGCAGCCGCCGGCGGCGAACGGCCGGCCCAAGCTGGTCGTCAACATCTCCGCCCGACATGTTCACGTCACCCAGGAAGACCTGGAACGGCTCTTCGGGTCGGGCAAGAAGCTGACTCCGATGCGGTCGCTTTATCAGGACGGCGAATTCGCGGCCGAGGAAACGGTGACGATCATCGGACCACGTCAGCGGATGATTCCCGGCGTCCGCATCCTCGGTCCGTGTCGCAATTACACGCAGGTGGAACTGGCCTTCACCGACGGTATTTCCCTGGGCATCGAGTTGCCGGTCCGACGCAGCGGCGACCACCGGGACACGCCCGGCTGCTGGCTCATGGGACCGGCGGGGATGATCGAGCTGACACGCGGCGTGATCCGGGCCGAGCGGCACGTCCACATGGGATTGGCCGATGCCGCGTATTACGGCGTCAAGGATGGCGACCGGCTTCGTCTTCGGGTCGTCAGCCGATGTCCCACGGTGCTCGAAGGTCTGCTTTGCCGGGTGGACCCACGCTACAAGCTCGAGGTCCATTTGGACACCGACGAAGGCAATGCCTGCGATCTACCCAACGCAACGCATGTGGAACTGTTTCGCTAAAAGGGAGCAGCTATGGCAAGCAATCCTGCAATGGAGGCCCTGGGCATGATTGAGACCAAGGGCCTCGTGGCCTTGATCGAAGCCAGCGACGCCATGCTCAAAGCGGCCAACGTCCAGTTGGTCGGCTGGCAGAAGATCGGCAGCGGTCTGGTGACCGCGATGGTGGTCGGCGACGTGGCCGCGGTCAAGGCGGCCGTGGATGCCGGCGCCCAGGCAGCCGGGCGGGTCGGCGAGGTGATCGGCGTTCAGGTCATTCCGCGGCCACACGAGGAACTCAGCGCCGTTCTGCCGTCGTCCGGCCAGGCGAAGGCGGCTGCCAACGTCAGTTAAGTTTCCTGGGGTTTTCCCTCTGGAGGAGTCAGCAAGATGGCGACATCAAGCGGTACTACGAGCAACGCTCTGGGCCTGATCGAGACCCGGGGCCTGATTGCGACCATTGCGGCGACCGACGCCATGCTCAAGGCGGCCAACGTCACGCTGATCGGCCAGGTGCAGATCGGCGGGGCCTATGTGACGACGCTGGTGCGGGGCGATGTCGGCTCGGTGCGGGCCGCCGTCGAAGCGGGGGCACAAGCGGCCACGCAAAACGGCGAACTGGTCAGCAGCCATGTCATTCCCCGGCCCGAGGAAGCGGTTATCCGGGCCTTCGTGAAGTAAGCGGACGGAACCATGATCATCCTCGTCGCCAATCTGGGCAGCACCAGTTTCAAGTACCGTCTGTTCGACATGACGGACGAGAGGCTGCTTGCCCGCGGCGGCGTGGAGCGGATCGGCTCAGCCAAAGCCCGTTTCTATGCCCAGGCAGGTCATGCAACCTGGGAGGAAGAAGCAGCCGCTGCCGATCACGCCGTCGCCGTCGAGGCGTGCCTGCGCTTCCTGGCTGATCCACAGCGCGGGGTGCTTCGCTCCGCCGCGGACATTCGTGCCATCGGATTCAAGGCGGTGCATGCCCACGGCCTGACCGGCGTGCAGCGGGTTGACGGCCGGGTCCTGGCGGCGATGGAAGCCTGCAACGACGTGGCTCCCGCTCACAATCCGCCCTACGTCCGAGCCATGCGTCTGCTGGCCGAGAAACTGCCGCACATCCCGCTCATCGCCGCGTTCGAGACCGGCTTCCATCAAACCATTCCACCGGCGAATCGGCTCTACGCCGTGCCCCGGGAATGGGCCGAGAAGCACGGCATCGTCCGGCACGGTTTTCACGGAGCGAGTCATCGCTTCATTGCCGAACGCACGGCTTTGGTGCTGGGGCGATCCGACCTGCGGATCATCTCGTGCCATCTGGGAGGCAGCAGTTCGCTGTGCGCGATTCGCAATGGTCAGTCGCTGGCCAACAGTCTTGGCTTCAGTCCGCAGACGGGTCTGCCGCACAACAACCGGGTCGGCGACTTCGATCCGTTCGCCCTGCCAGCGATCATGCGGGCCACCGGCAAGACGCTGGAACAGGTGTTGGACGATCTGGCGAACCGCTCCGGGCTGTTGGGCCTGAGCGGCGTCAGCAACGATCTGCGAGACATCGAAGCAGCAGCAGAGCAGGGCAACGTGGCGGCACGGGAAGCGCTGGCCGTTTTCGTCGCCTCCGTCCGGCACTATCTCGGGGCCTACCTGGTTTTGCTGGGCGGAGCGGATGTGATCGTGTTCACCGGTGGCATCGGCGAGAATTCGGCCCGACTGCGCTCGGCTGTCTGCGAGGGGCTGGAGTGGCTGGGGATCGTGCTCGATCCGCAGCGGAACGCCTCGGCCAAGGGAGAGACGCCGATTCATCACGATTCCAGCCGGGTGCAGTTGTGGACCATGCCGACCAACGAGGAATTGATCGTGGCCCGCCAGGCGAAAGCGTATTTAGCAGGCGAGCGGTCACCATGATCGAACTGTCACGGCGAGCGGTCGGCGTGATCTGACTGACCAGGCGAGCGGTTGGCGTCAGCCGACCCGCGTGACGAACGGTCAGCGTGAATGAACTGTCACGGCGAGCGGTCGGCGTCAGCCGACCGGTGCCCAACCGAGTGAGGCATCAACGATGTTCCTAGCCCGCGTCACCGGCAGCGTGGTCGCCACCCAGAAAGTGGCCTCGATGACGGGCAAGAAGCTGCTCGTGGTCGAGCCGTTGCGGGTCAACCCGGCCACGGGAACCGACCTGATCTCGACGCAGCGGACCTTCATCGTCGTGGACACGGTCGGGGCGGGACAGGGCGAGTTGGTTCTGATCGTGCAAGGGTCCAGTGCCCGGTTGACTCCGGAAACGGAAAAGCTGCCCGTGGACGCGACCATTATCGGCATCGTGGATAGCGTCACGGTCAACAATCAGACGATCTTCAGCGCGCGAGGTGGATCATGATCCTGAGCGACGCCGCCATCAGCCGCGTGGTGCATGAGGTCCTGGCCGAACTCGGCAAGCACCCAGCGAACAGCGAGCGTAAGCTCGCTGGTTCAGCGAGCAGCGAGCGTAAGTCCACTACTTTGGCGAGCAGCGAGCGTAAGCTCGCTGGTCCCTCCCAATCCCGCTTCGGCGTCTTCAACCACGTCAACGACGCCGTCGCCGCCGCCAGCGAAGCCCAGCGCGCTTTGGAGCGCCAGGGCTTCGAGGCTCGCGGCAAGGCCATCGCCTGCATCCGCAAAATCTGCATCGAACAGGCCGAGGAACTGGGAAGGCTGGAGTTCGAGGAAACCCGCATCGGCCGATTGGATCACAAGATCGAAAAGCTCATCGTCTGCGGCGAACGGGTGCCCGGCGTCGAGTTTTTAAAGACCCACGCCTACAGCGGCGGAAACGGCATCGCTTTGACAGAGTTCGCTCCCTTCGGCGTCATTGGGGCAATCACGCCGGTGACGCATTCGCTGCCCACCCTGGCCTGCAACGCCATCAACATGTTGGCCGGGGGCAATGCCGTCGTCTGCAACCCGCATCCCAGCGGAGCACGGATCGCGGTCGAAGGAGTCCGGCGGTTCAATCAGGCCATCGTGCAGGCCATCGGCATTGACAACCTCATCACCGTCATCGCCGAGCCGACGCTTGAAACCGCACAAGCCATCTTCGATCACCGCGACGTCAAAATGCTGTGCGTGACCGGCGGACCGGCTGTCGGTCGGGCGGCGTTGCGCAGCCCGAAGCGGGCCATCGTCGCCGGGCCGGGCAATCCGCCGGTAGTCGTGGACGAGACCGCCGACCTGGACAACGCAGCGGCTTCGATCATCCGCGGGGCCGCCTACGACAACAACCTGCTGTGCATTGGCGAAAAGGAAGTCTTCGCCGTGGACGCCATTTTTGACGACCTCCTGGCGGCGATGGAACGGCACGGGGCGCTGCGACTCAAACCCGCCGAGGTGGATCGGCTCACCAAGGCTGCTTTCGTCCGGCATCCCGAGGATGCTTCCAAGCTCGTCGTCAACAAGGACTTCATCGGTCAGGATCCAAAGGTGCTGGCTGAGAAATCGGGCTTCGGTCTGAGCCGACCGACGGAGTTGTTGTTCGCTGAAACGGACGAAAGCAACCCGTTCGTGGAACAGGAACAAATGATGCCGTTCGTGCCCTTCGTGCGGGTCAAGGATGTCGAGACAGCCATCGAACTGGCTCGCAAATACGAGCACGGTTTCCGCCACACGGCCATTCTCCATTCGCGGAACGTGGACGTGATCACGCACATGGGCCGGGTCATGGACGTGAGCATCTTCGTGGTCAATGGCCCCTGCACGGCGGGGCTGGGCGTCGGCGGCGAAGGGTATCTCAGCTACAGCATCGCCACACCGACCGGCGAAGGGGTGACGACGCCGCTGACCTTTGTGCGGGAACGACGTCTCGCTGTCAGGGGATCGCTGCGGGTGGTTTGACGGGACCAGGCGGGCCATGAGGTGGACCATGCTGCGAGGGAAGGTCGTCGGCCATGCCGTGTCCACCACGAAGCATCGCAGCCTGACCGGCTGGCGGCTGCTGGTTGTGCAGCCGGTGGCCGCCGACGGGAAACAGCCGGATGGCGAACCACTTCTGGTTCTTGACCACCTCGGGGCGAGTCGGGGCGCCTGGGTGATGATCTCCAACGACGGGCAGGGAGCGCGGGAGCTGGTCGGCGATCCCAATTCGCCGGCGCGCTGGTTCGTGCTGGGAATCTGTGACACATGAGCGTCACTCGGAGCGACTGGCTCGTGGTCGTGACCGGCAGACCGACGCCGCTGTTGTCCGCAGCTCTGACGGCCGCCCGGCGGGAGGGTCAGGAGCCTGAGGTAGTCCCGGTCGAAGCTGGCAGCTGGGACTGGTTGCTCGAAGCGGTCAATCGGCTGGCCACCAGGCAGATTCGGCTGGTGCTGGCCTTGGATGGCCGGTCGCTCGTCGGGGCCTGCCTGGCCAACAAGGTCCGTGGAGTGCGGGCGGCGACGGTCGAAACGCTGGACGATGCCCGCCGAGCCTTGCGGGAACTGGGAGCCAATTGCCTCTTTGCCAATCCGCAGGGCAAGACGTGGTTCGAGCTGCGGCAGTTGCTGCGGCTGGCTGCGGAGACTCAAGCTCGGTGTCCCGAGGAGATAGCGAAGGTGCTGGAGGAGTTGGAAGGCCATGCGAATCGCTGAAGTGATCGGACACGTCACCCTGTCGAAGCATCATCCGAGCGTCGAAGGGGCGCGCTGGCTGATCGCCATTCCTCTCAGCCTCGCCGACTTGACCTCTCGTCCGCGAGCACAGGACATCCTCTCTCAATCCCGGCGAGCGGAGGACGTCAGTCCTGCGGTCAGGCGAGCGGAGGACGTCAGTCCTCCGGTGCCCCGACCGCTCACCGAAGACCTCGTCGTTTACGACGAACTCGGGGCAGGCCTGGGCTCTCTGATCGGCATCAGCGAAGGCACAGAAGCGTCCATGCCGTTCCGCCCCGCCAGGAAGCCGGTGGACGCCTACGCCGCCTGCATTCTCGACAACCTCAGCGTGGAAGGCATCGAAGGGTCCGCGGGTTGATCCCTGCTATTTGCCGGAGTGTTGGCGATGGTCAACGAGTACAAGATCAAAGAGGAGATCTGCGAGATTGGCCGGCGGGTCTATGCTCGCGGCTTTGCAGCGGCTAACGACGGCAACATCTCCTACCGGCTCAACGACCGGGAAATCCTCTGCACCCCGACCATGATTTCCAAGGGCTTCATGAAGCCGGAGGACATCTGCAAGGTGGATTACGAGGGCAATCAGCTGGCCGGGCGTCGCAAACGCAGCAGTGAAATTCTGCTTCACCTGGCCGTTTACAAGCACCGTCCCGACGTCAAGGCCGTCGTGCATTGCCATCCGCCGCACGCCACCGCCTTCGCCGTGGCCGGCATCCCGATCCCGCAGTGCGTCCTGCCCGAGGTCGAGGTCTTTCTCGGCGAAGTGCCCACGGCCGTGTACGAAACTCCCGGCACGCAGAAGTTCGCTGACACCATCGTGCCCCATCTCAAGGCCAGCAACACGATCATCCTGGCCAACCACGGCACGGTCACGTTCGGTCCCGACCTCGAAAAGGCCTACTGGAACAGCGAAATCATCGACGCCTACTGTCGCATCCTGATTCTCGCCCACCAGCTGGGCAACGTGAACTACTTCAGCCCGGACAAGACGCGGGAACTGCTCGACCTCAAGAAGCGGCTCGGCTACGACGACATCCGCTTCTACCGAGGCCAGAATTGCGACCTGTGTGCCAATTCCGACTTTGGCCGTGGCTACCGGGAGCCGGACGCACCAGAGGGTTCCCCCGAGGAATGTTCCACGGAGGATGACGAATTCGAACGGCTCGTGCAGACGGTGACGGACCAGGTGATGGCATCGCTGGGGCAGTGACAGGTCATTGACAATTCGCACTCCTGCAGGCTGCGAAGCGGAGCAAGTCATGAAGGTGGCGATCATCGGCGGCGGGGGATTGGTCGGCAGCATGGCGGCGTTTGCCATGCAGTGCGGCGGCATCGGCAGCCATCTGTGCATCGTGGACGCCAACAAGGACCTGGCCCTGGGCCAGGCGACCGATCTGCTCCACGGGGCCAGTCTCTCCTCCGATCAGCGGATCACGGCAGGAGACATCGCCGACGCAGCACGTTGCAACGTCATCGTCATCACCGCCGGGCTGCGTCGCAAGCCGGACGAGAGCCGACTCGACCTCATCAATCGCAATGTGGATCTGTTTCTCGGCATTCTCTCCCAGCTCCGGGAGGCAGGGCTGAAGGAAAACTCCTATCTCGTCGTGGTCAGCAATCCGGTGGACGTCCTGACCTATCTGGCCGTGCAAAGGTCCGGGCTGCCCTGGCAGCGGGTCATCGGTCTGGGCACGCAGCTGGACACGGCCCGGCTGCGAAGCTACCTGGCCCGGCGGCTGCAAGTCCCGCCGACGCAGGTGAACGCTCTCATCCTCGGCGAGCACGGCGACAGCATGGTGCCGATCTGGTCCAGCGCCACGATTGCCGGACTGCCCCTGGAGCAATGGCCCGGTTGCACGCCGACGGTGCTGCGGGAGGTCTTCGAGGAAACCCGTCAGGCCGGGGCGACGCTTATCAAGCTCAAGGGCGGCAGTGGTTTCGCGGTCGGTCTGTCGATCCGGGAGGTAGTCGAGTCGCTGCTGTACGATCGGCGTCGCCTTCTGCCGGTGTCCACGCTGATTCAGGGAACCTACGGCATCCGCGACGTCTGCCTGTCGGTGGCCACGGAAATCGGCTGCGGCGGGGTGCGAAAACAGCTTGAGGTGCCGCTGACGCCGAAGGAGCAGCTCGGCTTGCAGGAGTCAGCCCGCGTGTTGCGGGAGACCATCGCCCAGGTGGAAGCCCGCCTGGCTGAGAAAGAAGGCAAGCCCGCTGGCGGGAATCTCGCATCCCTGACCAGGCCGACGGGCCGCGTCATCCCCCGCTCGGCCTGGCAGCCGACGTTGCGGCAAAGGTGAGGACCGATGCGCAAGTCACTCGACGAAAAACTGGCCCGCATCCACGCCGATCCGCACGGGGCCAAAGACTTCATCCTGGCCGACGCCAAAGACGCCGACATGGCCCTGGCCATCGGCGCGCCGGGCAAATCGCCGGAAGCGCATCCCGGTGAAGTCCGCTTCCGCAGCCTGGCCGAGTACCGCGAAATCATCGCCGCCATTGTCGAACAGGGCCTCGTGGACATCATGCTCATGTCCGCCAGCACCAACGAAGTGCTGACCATCCAGCGGCGGATTTTCGATGACAGCCCGGTGACACCGGCGGCTCGGGCCAACGACACGACCGACATCCACATCCTTCGCGGCAGCCGCTACGCTCTTCAGCCGTCCTTGCCGTTCCGCACGGCCACCCTGGACCACATCCAATGCGGCCATCTCGACTGCCGACCGGAAGAGCGGACCCTGGGGGCGGACCTCGGCCTGTACAGCATCACGTTCCAGAACGACGCTGCCCTCGACCGGCAAGCTCTGGAGGAATACAAGGCGTTTCGGCTCGAAGCGGAACGCAAAGGCTTTCGGCATTTCCTCGAAGTCTTTGATCCGAACGTGCCCGGCTGTGTGGCTCCAGAAAGAATCGCCGAGTTCATCAACGACGCCATCGTCCGCACCCTGGCCGGGGTCACTTCCCGAGGCCGACCGCTGTTCCTCAAGGTCGTCTATCACGGCCCCAAGGCGATGGAGGAGCTGGTCAACTACGATCCCCATCTGATCGTCGGCATCCTGGGCGGCTCAGCTGGGACGACCTACGACGCCTTCAAGCTCCTCAGCGAGGCCAAGAAGTACGGAGCGCGGGTGGCGTTGTTCGGCCGCAAGATCAACAACGCGGAGAATCAGCTGGCGTTCATCCGCTTTCTGCG
>JANWWR010000021.1 GCA_025055835.1 Gemmatales bacterium
GTACAACGGCCCCACCCACTGACCATAGAACGGGTCGCTGCTGGGACCGATGCAGCCCGCGTTGCCAACGTAGTTCGAACGACCCAGCGTATTGCCCGTCGGGTTCGGATAGTATCCGCCAGTAAACGTGTACTGGGCTGCATGGGTAGTGATGAACACACCATTCATCGTATCTTCGCGAACCGTATCGGAGGGGCATTCAAACATCTTGAACCGGTAACGGAACGTCACCGTGAGGTTCACGCTGTGGTTCCACCAGCCCCGCTGGTTGGGACGCGGGTCCACCAGCTGGAAAACCATGGGGCTAACCATGTCCGGGGCCGGAGGGGATGGTTCATAGCACATGCGGAAGACGTTGTCCTGCTCCATGTAGGGCAGCAGAACGACCAGGATGCCGGCGTGGATGGCGTTCCAGTTGAAGCCCGCAGTGCTGGGCTGGACGCCATAGCTGCCCGGAGGCAGACGGTTGAAGTCATTGTGGTAGTTGTGGGCGGCGATGCAGATCTGCCGCAGGTTGCTGGCGCAAAGCATCTTGTTGGCCGCCTCGCGGACTTTTTGCACAGCCGGCAAGAGCAGCGCCATGAGGATGGCGATGATGGCGATCACCACCAGCAGTTCGATGAGGGTGAACGCCTTGCGAAGGTGGACCTTGGTCACAGTCGTCTCCTTGGGAACAAGAACAACGATCGAGCAAACGAACTTCCCAACCTCAGGAGCGAACTCGAACCGGCGAGTTTAGATCGGGAGAGACAACGAACATCGTCGTCAAGCAGCCTGATGACCATGCGGTAGCGGCACCTGAAGCTTCCTCCTTTCTTGATGGCCCGACTCCGCTTGGTACTCCACTTCCCGCAATTCCTGGCAAGGAGTCAGCAGGTGGGATGCGTACGGTAGTTTCATGCATCGCCTGCTTCGCTCGCCCGGCACCGCCCGTCGGTTTCGAGATCACCGGCAAACAACACTAATTAGGACCTGAATAAACCGGACAGCGGCACACCAGAGCGCCAGACCCTCGCCACGACTTGTGAAGGATCCATGAGGCGGAAGTTTATGAAATGTATTTCATCGAGGGGTAAGGGGAGTGTCAATAGTCGAACAAGCGCCTTGCAAATTTTGTTTTCATGAAAACCGTCATGATAATCTCATTAACTAAAACTCATGAGGAATTAAAATGCGATGAGAGGATTTGATACCTGGAGGTCACCAAAGGTCACGAGCAGTTTTGACCTGCTGGCCAAGAAGGAAAACGATGGCGCGGCAGCGTGGCCGCGCCACTTCAGCCCACAGCAATTTGGACGTGGCCTCAATCCAACAGCGAGGACTGATCCAGGTTGCCGCCGTCCTTACGACCGGTCAGTTGCATCCAGACGTACCAGTCTTCCGAGAAGAACGTCGTGGTCTGGCCGTACCGGACGCCCCGTGTCGAGCCATCGCCGAAGGCGAATTGCACTACTGCCGGGTGGCGGCTGGAGAAGCGATACCACTCGGCGGCACTGGGGTTTCCTGGCGGCAGCGTGCTTCGGCCCAGACCCCACGCCGTCGGATAGAAGCCGACCGACCAGCACAGAGCAAAATCTCGATTGCCAGTCCCTGCTCCGCCGAGCGTCTCCCCGAACAGTATGGTGTTGCTCGTCCCGTCCTGAGCCGACAGCTGGCCCAGGCTTAACTCCGATCGGCTGTACATCGGTCCTACCCACTGACCGTAGAACGGGTCGCTGCTGGGACCAATGCAGCCTGCGTTGGCGACGTAATTGCTCCGTCCCAGCAGATTGCCGGTGGGATTCGGATAATAGCCGCCTGTGAACGTGTACTCCGCGGCGTGGGTCGTGATGAACACACCGAACATCGTATCCTCACGAACGGTATCCGACGGGCACTCGAACATCTTGAAGCGATATCGGAATGTTACCGTCAGATTGATGCTGTGATTCCACCAGCCCTGCTGGTTAGGCCGGGGATCACGCAGTTGGAACACCATCGGCGTCATCATGTCTGGAGCCGGTGGCGACGGCTCGTAGCACATGCGGAAGACGTTGTCTTGCTCCATATAAGGAAGGAGCACCACGAGAACGCCGGCGTGAATCGCGTTCCAATGGAAGAAGCTGTTGCTCGGCTGGACACCGTAGCTGCCCGGAGGCAGACGGTTGAAGTCGTTGTGGTAGTTGTGGGCAGCGATGCAGATCTGTCGCAGATTGCTGGCGCAGAGCATCTTGTTGGCCGCTTCGCGGACTTTTTGCACGGCCGGCAAGAGCAGCGCCATGAGGATGGCGATGATGGCGATCACCACCAGCAGTTCGATGAGGGTGAACGCCTTGCGGAATGGCTTTCGTCGGTTCACAGTTGGCTCCTTGTGCAAATGGGAACAAGATCGGGAACAACAAACAACGAACATCCCAGACAAACCCGAAGCGCAAATCGGCTAACAATCGCGCCATATAAGATAGCCGCCTGGTTCAGCGCTTTATCATTCACCTCCTTTCCGTAAGCTCAAGAGGTCGGCTATCACGGTTTGTGTTAAGTTCTACGTTTTCCCTAACGCTTGGGTTTTAAATCCATTTGTGGCAATCGCATAAAGAATGTTGATCATGCACCTGCAGAAGCGCCTATCTGTTAATCACACCCAGGTCGACGCGTCATGTTTGTGTTCAACGCGGTCGGTAAAGCCACTCATATCATGAAAGGCTTCCACCCTCTAACGGTGTTCGACATGAGCATTTAACTCACTGGAGGATGAGATGCCGGTGAGCAGATTTTGGAAAAATTGATGATTAGGTTAGTAGCCGAGAAGTTTAATTCATGATATATTGCCTCATGAGACGCAGCATTTAAGCTGGTGATGGGATCAGCCACGTGGGGAACAAACGATGCCGGAGTCGTTCATCCTCATTCCGGGAAGGACAAGCCGACAGGGAACCACGCTCAACGAAGGAAAGCTCAAAGGGGAATACCTGCGGGAGACGAACACCGTCCTGATGAACCCGGACGACTGCCGACGGCTCGGCCTCAAGGGAGGGGAGCGGGTCCGGCTCAGATCAGCGTACGGCGAAGCCGAGGCACTCGTCGAACCGGCCAAGCCCGGCGAACTGCCGAGCGGCGTCCTCTTCATCGCCTACGGCGACACTTCGAGTCGCCTCATGGGGGCTGACACGCACGGCACCGGCATGCCCGACAGCAAGGGCCTCGACGTCACCCTCGAAATCCCGCCCTCTGTGCTACAATGAGGGCACAGGGCATCCGGGCTTCGACAACCGCCGGGGAACCCGCCATGAACGAAACGAAGGAAGTGAAGATCGTCGAGAATGCCACCTGCACCTTCTGTGGCTGTGTCTGCGACGACATGGTGCTCAAGGTCGAGGGGAATCGCATTGTCGAGGCCAAGAATGCTTGCGTTCTGGGCAAAGCGTGGTTTCTCAATCACCATATCGAAGATCGTCCGGTCGCACTGATCGATGGCAAACCGGCCAGCTTAGATGCGGCCGTGGAGCGAGCAGCCCGCATTCTGACCGAGGCCCGTTATCCGGTTGTGTACGGCCTTTCGGACACGACCTGCGAGGCCCAGCGGATCGCCGTGGCCATTGCCGACCGCATCGGGGCCTGCGTGGACACAACGACCTCCGTGTGCCACGGTCCGTCCGGCATGGCCTTCCAGGGAGTCGGCGAGGTCACCTGTTCGCTGGGTGAAGTGAAAAATCGGGCTGACTTGGTCATTTTCTGGGGATCGAATCCTGCCGAGTCCCATCCACGGCACATGACCCGCTACTCAACGATGCCCAAGGGGCTGTTCGTGCCTCGGGGCCGTAAAGACCGCACCGTCGTCCTCGTCGATGTCCGCCGGACCAAAAGTGCCCCCGCCGCCGACATCTTCCTTCAGATCAAGCCGCGGAAGGATTTCGAAGCGCTATGGGCCTTGCGGGCCTTGGTCAAAGGGGTGCGCCTGGACGACGGTATCGAGGCCGAGACGGGGATCCCCCTGGCCCAGTTGCAAGACCTGGCGCAGCGAATGAAGTCGTGCAAGTTTGGCGTGCTGTTTTTCGGCATGGGCTTGTCCATGACGCGGGGAAAGCACCTCAATGTTGAAGCCGCCCTGGCCTTGGCCCGCGATCTCAATGAGCACACCAAGTTCTACATCAAGCCGATGCGGGGCCACGGCAACGTCACGGGGGCAGACAATGTCGTCAGCTGGCAGACGGGCTATCCGTTTGGGGTGAGCCTGGCTCGTGGGTTTCCCCGCTTCAATCCGGGGGAATTCACCACGGCGGATACCTTGGCTCGGGGCGAAGCCGATGCCGCGTTGATCGTCGCCTCCGATCCGATGGCCAACTTTTCGCAGCCGGCCCGAGAACACTTGGCCCGTATTCCCTATGTGGTTCTCGATCCCAAGGAAACGCCGACCGTCGGCCATGCTGCCGTAGCCTTTACCACGGCCACCTACGGCATCAACACAGGTGGCACGGTCTATCGCATGGACGACGTGCCGCTGCCGTTACGGCCTGCTTTCCCTTCCCCTTATCCCTCGGACGAGGAAGTCCTGCGTCGGATCGAAGAGGCCATTCGGCGTTTCCAAAACAACTGATCTAATCCTCGAAATTCCTCTAATCCTCCCGCTTTCCCCACGAATGAACCGATGGGGTTCCAAAAACATTGGAACTCGCAAGGTGCGTCCGCTAGGATGCGGACGCTTGTTTCATCCTTAACTCAGGGGAGGTATCCATGTCATTGGGTCACAGCGGGAAGAAGATTCCGGCAGGCATCCTGGCGATTCTGCTGGGCGGCCTGGGCGTTCACAAGTTCTATCTGGGCTACACCATGGCCGGCCTCATTATGCTGCTGGTATCGGTGCTTACCTGTTTCGTTGCTGCTCCTGTCATGAGCATTATCGGGCTCGTCGAGGGCATCATTTACCTGACCAAGAGCGATGACGAGTTCGACCGGATCTACGTCGAGGGCCGCAAGGAATGGTTCTGAAACAATTCCAAACAATCACCCGCCGAGGTTTGAAGACCGCCGGCGGGTGATCTTGTTTTCACGGACTTGCGAGGGCGTCTTTTCAGGCCGTCAGGGCCTTCCAGAAGGTGTCATTGTCGAGGTTGACCTTCTTGGCCTTGCCGTTTCGCCCCATGCTGCTCCCCCCGTTGCTGAACAGAGCGTCCACGGCAGCCCGATCCCGGCGATTCTGAAGCTTAGCTGCTGCCAGTTGCTTCTTTGCCTCCTTGCCTCGCTGCGAAAGTCCAGTAGCCGTGGTGGCCGCCACCGGGACAGCGCCCGGGTTGACCATCGTGTACACCAGACCGTCGTCGTCGAACGTCGGAGCACCTGACGGACCAGAAGGCGGCACCGAGTGGCCCAGGCTGGCTCCCTCGGCATATAGCTCGCTCAGGGCGGCCAAGTCAGAGTTGCCAAGACTGCGGCGGATCTGACCGGCGGCCAACGACTCGAACATGGCCGAGGTCGAATCGACCAGGTTTTCCTGCAAGCCAAGGGCGTGCCCCAGTTCATGCGTTACTACTGACTGGAGGTCGTACTGGTCGAGGGTGATGCCGCTCGGATCCGCCCCGACGTACCAGTTCCAGCCGCTGACCAGCGTGATCTGGCTCAGGCGGCCGAACTCGTGGCCGAGCAGGCGGCGGAACGGTTCACCGTTGGCCAGTGTGCCGGACGGTTGCAAGTCGTAGGCCAGCTGGGTCGTTGCCAGCACCCCGGAACCAGGGCCGCCAAGCGTGCTGCCCGGTTCCATGGTGATGCGGATGTCAGCCTGGGAGGCATTCGTGACCTCGACAAGGCTCGGTCCGCCGCTCTGGGTCGAAACCGTTCTGAGGTAAGTGATCGCATCCCGAATTCGCTCGGCGTCCGCCGCACTCAACAGGCCGCTGCCGAAGTCGATCCAGATATTGATCTGGCCGTCCGGTTCAAACCAGCGGAGGTTGCCCACGTTGCTTTCCGGCAGGGTGGCATGGCCCTGGGCCGTTGCCGGGAAAGCGCCCGGAGCAACACCCAACCACATGCCGGTAATGGCCATGTTGGTTGACATGCCGTAGCTGCCGCCTTGCAACGTCAGGCTAGGCAGATAGGTCCCTGAGGTCCCCGGCCCCAGACTCGTGGGCATGAAGCCGAACACGTCCCGCTTCTGACCGCTGAGGCCCGGCACGGCGAAGTTGCCATTCGTCGAGAGATAAATCGTCGGCAGGGCGGCTGCGGGATCGCTCAGGGCGATGGCCGTGACGTTCTCCGCCGAACCGCTCAGGAAGGCGTTGGACCCGCGGAAGTACAGCGACCAGGTATTCGTGACGGGGTTGAACGCCATGATGTCCTGGGGCTGCACGTTGGCCAAACCTGGCACGGTGGCAACGCCCTTGGTCGAGATCAGGATGCGGCCGTCGGCCAGGGTAGCCAGAGCGTCCACGTTTTCCGCCGAGCCGCTCAGACCGAAACGGCTGCCGCGGAAGAACAGACCGGTCGAGGTACCCGTGACATCCATGTAGGAGCCAGCCGTGATCCGGCCATTGGCATCCGCCGCCGTCGGACGGAACCGCAGAATGTCCTCGCCATTGCCCGTGATATTGCTGCCGGTGCCGCGCCTCGGGGCCGTGTACGTCCGTTTGACGCTGAAAGCCCCCTTGATGGACAACAGGATGTCACCGTCGGGCAGGAAGGTGAAAGCATCGATGCTCTCCGTGCCTGGAGCCAGGCCGAAGTCGCTGCCCCGGAAGTACAAGCTGTACGTCCAGGAACCATCCGTGGCGATCACCAGCCGAACGATGTCGGTATCCGTCACGCTCAGCCGCGTGCCGTCGCTGTTGGTCAGGGTGTTGCCACCCTTGAGCGTGAAGTAGAACACGCCGCCCGGCGTGCCCGGAGGCAGCTGGAAGCCGAAGTCCACGTTCGACCGCACTTCGTCGGTGGTCAAGGGGATGGACACGTCCGCCGGGTTGGGGATCGTCGGCGTGGTTCCACCGGGAAGAGTGCTGGTGTCCACGATGACCCGGTAAGTGCCCGCTAACAGTCCAGTGAACTGGTAGAAACCGAAGGCGTTGGTGATCCTCTCAACATCCGTGCCCGAATCGAAGGTACCGTTGTTGTTGAGGTCCAGGAAGACCCGGACCCCAGCGATGCCGATCTCACCCGCCTGCTGAATCCCATCGCCATTGAGGTCGTTAAACACCCGGTCGCCGATGGCCCCGTTGGCCGACACCCAGCCGAAGTCTGCGGTATCAATTGAATCGCCCGGAGCGCCGCCTGACAGAGGCACGAGCAGTGGGTTGGGCGTGGTCGGCCCCTTGCCGGCCAGCGGCGGGCTGTTGGGATCGACGGTGACGCGATATAGGCCAGCCCCCAGGCCTGTGAACGTGTAATTGCCGTCGCCGGAAGTCGTGACCGGACCGTAAAGAACATCATCAGCCGTGTCGAGGATACCATCGGGGCCGGCATAACGAAGGCGGACAAGGACGCCGTTGAGGCCCGGTTCCCAGGGAACTTGGACACCATCCAAGTCCAGGTCGTGCCAGACTCGGTCGCCGATGCTGGCCTGGCGTTGCTGGTAGCCAAAGTCCACATCAGTACGGACTTGGCTGATGCCCAACGTAATCGTCCGCGGATTCCCGCCTGGCGTCGTCTGGACATGTCCCGTCGGCGGGTTCTGCACGAGAACCTGATAGGTTCCCGACGGCAGGCTAGCGGGGCTGTTCCACAAGCCCGTCATACCCGTCGTGAACGGCCCGAAGTTCTGATCGTCGCCCGTACCGAAAACGCCATCCCGGCCTGCCCAGGTCAGCAGGATGTTGATGCCGCTCAGGCCGGAGTCAGGTACGTCGAAGCTTCCGTCACCGAACACGTCGCTGAAGACCCGGCCGCCCAGCTCAGCGTCTTCGTGATCGAGCTGGAAGCCGAAGTCCACGTCCGTGCGGTTCTGGTTCGGTCCCAGCGTGACGGTGAGCGGGTGCGTGGTGGTCGGCACATAGCCCGAGGGCAACGTGCTGAAGTCCACCATGACCTTGTAGGTTCCCGGAGCCAGGCTTGGGATCGTGTAGTTGCCGTTGGAGTCGGTCGTCGCCGCCGGTTCACCGATGTCGAGGCTGTTATTGTTGTTGAGGTCGATGAAGACCGTGGCCGACGGGATGCCCAGTTCGTCATTCTGACGAATCCCGTCACCGTCAATGTCGTACCACAACAGATCGCCGATGCTCGAATTGCGGAGCACGAAACCGAAGTCAGCCGCGAGGAAGCTCTGGCCTGGGCTGAGAGTAACGGTGAGCGGGTTATTGCCCGTGGTCAGCCCAAAACCGGCCAACGGCGGCGAGGTGATGTCCACCGTGACTCGATAAGTCCAGGCAGGCAAATTGATGAAGTTGTAAGCGCCGACCGCATTGGTGAATTGCGGCGGGAACGTGACGTCGTCGGCCGTGCCAAGCACCAGGTCTGGACCGGAGCCGACCAGGTCGACCTTGACGCCGCCAATGCCCGGCTCGCCCGGCTGGCGGATGCCGTCGCCGTTCAGGTCGTTCCACACCAAGTCACCAATTCTTGCGTTCTGGAGATCCTGTCGGAAGCCAAAGTCCACGTCCATACGGGCTTCGCCCACCCCCAGGGTAATGATCTTGGGCCGTGGCGGATTGGTGTTGGCGAAGTTCGGCGGCAGCGTGCTGTTGAGCACATCGACGATGTACACACCCGGGGTCAGGTTGGTGAAACCGTAGTTGCCACTGGCGTTGGTCACCGTAGAAGCGATGAGTACGTCGTCGGCGGTGCCCGGGATGCCGTCCGGACCCGGCGTCCGCAACTGGACCGTGACGTTGCTCAGACCCGGCTCCGTGCCCTGCCGGATGCCGTCGCCGTTGAGGTCATTCCACACCAGATCGCCGAGGGACGAGACGACCACGGTGAAGGCGTAGTTGAAGTCACCGCCCGGAACGTTGTTCCCCGAGGGGAATGAGTAGTTCGGGGCCGTCGCCGGCGGCGGGAACTCGCCGTCGAGCAGTTGCCCGGCCACGTCGCGGATGGCTGGATCGGCAGTGCTCGTCGAGGTGCCGTCCATGAAAATCGTGTAGTTGCCCGCACCGAGCGGATTGGTGAACGTGAAGGTGAAGGTGTGGATGTCCCGCACCGGGTCGTAACTGTTGCTGATGGTGCCGATGGGCTGAATCACCGTGCCCAGGCGAACGCGGACTGTCAAGCTGTTGACCGTGGCAGGGTCAACGCGCCCGGCGAAGGTGACAGTGAAACCAGCCACCGGACCGGCGACGATGCCGTTGGCGGTGAACAGGCTCAGCGACAAGACCCGCAGCGGCTCCTCGTTCGTTTCATACGCACCGATGTCGTAGAACGGGAATTGACCAGCCCCCGTGTTGGAAATCGCCGGGTTGTCGTTTCGGCGGCGGTTGCGGAAGTCGTCGTTGGGGGCCCGCGTCGGCACGTCAGGATCCCGCATGGCGAACAAGCGGTCGGACAGGTTGCTCAGCGCCGCATCGACCGCCGGGGAGGTGTTGGTAGTACCCGGACGGGCGTAAACTCGAAGATCGAGCCGATCCGCGTCAACATACAACGGATCGCGGTTGAAGATGTTGTTGCCGCCGTTCGTCGTTCCCTGGATGTTGATCGAGTTCTGGTGGAAGAGGTTGTAGTTGGCAACGACCGTCGCCCCTGGGTAGCCGATGTCCTGAACCCGCAGGCCGATGTTGTTCTTGGTGATGATGTTGTTGAGGACGTTTGGCCCACCCTTGGTGACGAGGTCGATGCCGTTACCCGCGTTGTTGTGGATCGTGTTATTGATGATTTGATGGTATCCGGTCGCAGCGGGGATGGCTGGGTTGAGCGGGTTGTTCTCGACCAACTGGATGCCGTGCCCAGCGTTGTTGGCGATGACGTTGTTGTAGATGTTTGCGCCGGGCAGGTAGTTGTTGGGATTCGTCCGCTGGGCACCCGTGCCGGCGTCGGTGTCACGATTGCGATAGAAGTACCGGCCCGACTGCGTGACCAGGGTCTGGCCTACGAGGGGGATATCCACCGTATGGTCCCGGAGGCGGATGCCGGCGACAGCAGAGTTCGTGATAAGGTTGTTGCGATAGACCATGCCGCCGGTCGGGAAGTATTGGACCGGTACGCCGCTTTCCGTGATTGTCACCGGATCGCCGGTCAGGCGAATGGCATCATTGGCTTGGCCGAAGTGGATGTCGGTGTTGGCGGAATTCAAAAGGGGCAGACGGAACTCGACTTCGTAGCCCTCCTCTCCAAAGTAGGCTCCCCCCGTCAGCGACATGAAGTCGCTGAATTCCGGTGTGTCGATGATGCCGTTTTGATCGGAGAAACGTACCCGGAACCCGTCACCCCCCGGAATCCCGAGGAAATCGAAGAACTGTCCCTGAGCGAGACGACCGCCCATCGTGTCGGGGATTAATACCCGCGGAACAACGCGCACCGGCGTGATCACCACGTACTCGGCATCCCAATTTGATTGCGGGAACGGAGCGCTACTAAAGTCGGCTGGTACATCCCCAGGGATTTCATTGATCGGTCCAAGAAAGTTGGTGGCATTGCCCGAAATCCCAAAGCCGTTGTTCGGGCCATTGAAGTAAACCAACTGGTTGAAGGCGTTGAAGACCCAGATGTTGTACTGCCGAAGCGGGTTGGGCACGACGCCAGTGCGGTCAATGTCCACATGGATTGGAATAGGATCGGTAGTGATAGGATCCCCAGTCGTAAGATCACGGGTATTAACGAGCCGGAAGAAGTCGAGATCGTAGTTGTTGTCATTAACGCGGAACGACCGCGCCCCATAACGCGTGGCACGGTGATCGGTTAGATACCAGGGAAGGACGACCTTTGCAGTCGCTTCGTTGTCGTTTGTTCGAGTGGTCGGTGTTTCCGGCGTTTCCTGCCCCTCAATGACCAGCTTCCCAGCAGGGTAGTTAATCGAATCGATGCCCACGGTCGCGTAACGGATGTGAGCGTATTCGATGAGCGTGCCGTCCTGAACATTTTGCACGGCTGGAAGAGTCCCGTCCACAAGCCGGGTCAGCGTGTCGGGAATCGAACTGAAAGCCGGGTTGAGGTTGGTTTCATCTCCAATGGTGTACGGATTGCGGTCGCTGTGCTTGCGGACGATGGTGCCGTCGCCTCGTTGAGCGACATACTCCACCGTGGCCGTATTG
>JANWWR010000169.1 GCA_025055835.1 Gemmatales bacterium
CCCAATGTCGGCCCCGAAGAGGTCCCGCCGGTCTGGACCTGGCGTGGCATCGGCGGCGTGCTTCTGCTGGGGATCAACGTCGCCCTGGTAGCGGTGACCGTGTGGCTGTGGTGGACCCGGCCACGCCGCCAAGCGCAACCCTCGCCGACCACTTGGGCGTTGGCCGAACTGGCTCGGCTACGCAAAGAAACGGAAACCGCGTGTGACCCGGCATCCGTCGAGAGACTTTGTACTTCCCTGTCGTTCCTGGTCCGGCGATACGTCGAACAACGCTTCGAGATTCCTGCTCTGGAGCAGACCACGCCGGAGTTTCTCGGCAGCCTCGCCGACCGCAACATGCTTCCCGCCTCGGCCAGGGATTTCCTGACCAATTTCTTGAGCCGGGCGGACCTGGTCAAGTTCGCCCATGCCGCCATGTCTCAAGAAGAACTGAAGGGCTGGATCGAGCAAGCCGAGGCGTTCGTCCGGTCCTCGTCGACTGTCGAGTCTGGCGGAAAAGAGCATTCAAGTCGGGTAACTACTTGACGACCGCGGTCAGAATGGTCACGTCGTCGGTGGCCGGTTTGCCGTTGCGGAAGGCTTCCACCTGATGAATCAAGCGGCGGGTCAGCGACGCCGCCGATTCCTGAGCGGAGGCTTCCAGCACCTCGACGATGCGAGCGGCCCCGAAGTATTCGCCAGCCCAGTTGCGGCAATCCGGCAGCCCGTCGGTGTAGCAAACCAGCCGGTCCCCCGGCTCCAGCTGGACGGTCTTCTCTTCGTAATCTGCCTGCTGCATGATACCGAGCATGAGACCACGAGCCAGGAGCGGCTCGGCCTTGCCTGTTGCCGCACAGTAGCGATAGGGATACGGCTGCCCGGCGTTGGCAAAGGTCAGCCGCCGCGTCGGCCGTTCAAATATGCCGTAAAACGCCGTGACAAAATGCTCGCCGCTGATGCCGTGAAGGAGGTGATTCATCCGCGAAAGCACCGCGGCGGGAGAGGTCATAGCCCGTGCCGACAGGGCAAACGCCATCCGCGCCATCAAGGCCACCAACGCCGCCGGGATGCTGTGGCCGGTGGCGTCGGCGATAATGATGCCGAGGTGGTTCGGCGTCGGTGAGGAGAAATCGTAGTAATCGCCACCCAGGGGATCGAGCGGCTGATACAAAGCGGCCCACTCGATTTCCGGCAGATGCGGCGGTTCGTCGGGAAGGAGGCGACTTTGGATTTTGCCGGCCACGGCCATGTGGTAGGTCAGTTCGGCGTCGCGCCGTTGCAGGCGTTCATTGGCTTCTCGCAATTCCAAGGTGCGATCTTCGACGACGCTGTTGAGATACTCATTGGCTCGCTTCATGACGTCGCGAGCTGTGACGATGCCGACCAGCTTGCCGTTTTCGACCACGGGCAGGTGCCGAATCTGAAACTGGTCCATGCTGGCCCGAGCTTGTTCCCAGGTCGCATCCGGCGCGATCGTATGAGGGTTGTGCGTCATCCACTGGCGAATAGGGAGCTGCTCCCAGCCCGGAGGCGCATTGACGGCTCGACGCAGAAAGTCGCGTTCCGTAAAGATGCCTTCCAGGCCTTGGGATCCGACAATAAGAATGGCTCCGAGACGGTGCTGATTCATCAGACCGACCACGTCTCGAATCGGCATATCCGGATCGGCCACAACGAGCTGAGAGACCATCATCTGACGTACAGTTAGTAAAGGACTGAATTCCATAGCAGATTCCGTTCGACGGCGGTAACCCGTTCTCCACGATCCGGCACCGATCCCGGTTCGGCGGGTATCCGTCTGGTGAACCAGAAGAACTCATGCTACACTCTGCCGACGTAAGTGGGCAAGGTATCGAAAAGATTTGACCCGAATAATGAAGGAACGCTGAAAGACAGGCCAGGCCGCCTGGTGAGACGCCTCGGAATTACACGCAAATACGACGGAAGCAGAATATGAGTGTGACACCCCCAACCGTGCGACTCCTGCGCAAGGGAGACGTCGCCTGGATTGCTGTCTGCGGGCGGGCCACGTTGCTGCACAGCCCTGCGGTGCGGGCCTTCGCTCGTTATTGGCTGCGCGATCGCGGCGGAACTTTGCTTCTGGACTTGTCCAAGTGTCGGCACATGGACAGCACCTTCATCGGCACGCTGCTTTGCCTGCAAAGACAGATCGGCGACGTGGGACGGGGCCGCCTGCGGGTCATCAATCCCTCCGAAGATAGCCGACGCCTGTTGCGGGAGATGGGCGTTGCCGACCTGTTCGAATTGGCGGAAGGCGAATCCCCGCCCGAGGGCGAATGGACCCCGCTTGATCCCGACACGGGGGGATCGAGCCAGGTTCGCGCCTGCGCCCTGGAAGCCCATCATACCTTGGCCGGCCTCGCGGGTACCGCAGGCAACGTTTTTGCTCGAATCGCGGAGTGCTTGCCGCCGCTTGCCGCGGACGGGGGTGAAGGAGCATCGGAAACGACTCAGCCCAGGCAGGAGGGTTGAGAATGCATGAGCGGAATCTGGGAGCGCTTCTGCGTCATCAGGCCGAGCGCCTGGGGTCCCGCGTGGCGCTTCGGTATCGGCGTCACGGACTGTACCACGATCTGACCTGGCAGGAATATGCCGACCGCGCCGCCGCCGGTGCTGCTGTCCTCATTCAGGCCGGCATTCAGCCGGGAGACCGCGTCGGCTTGTGGTCGGAAAACCGGCTCGAATGGCTACTAGCAGACATGGCCATTCTCACGGCTGGGGCCGTCAACGTCCCCGCCCACAGCACCCTCTCGCCGAAGCAAGTCGAGGTGCAATTCCGCCACGCGGAAATCTCCTGGATGTTCCTTGCCTCCCGCAGCCATTACGACCAGCTTCGGCCGCTCCTGTCCGATCTGCCACTGAAGGGCATCGTCCTTTTCGACGGTTCCGCCGAAGGCGTCCTGACTTGGCCGGCATTCCTGGCCCGCGGCTTCACTTCGTTGGCCAGTCAGCGTGGCGAGATCGACCGCCGCCTGGCGAGTGTAAGCCGAGAGGACCTGGCCACGATCATGTACACCTCCGGGACGACCGGCAATCCCAAGGGCGTGATGTTGACCCACGGCAATCTGCTCAGCAATGCCGAGAGCATGATCGAAGGCAGCGGCGTGCGCCCGGACAGCGTCATTCTCGGCTGGCTTCCGCTGAGCCACATCTACGCCCGGCTCGTGGACCACTATCTGCATCTCGAAGCCGGTTGCGTGCTGTGTCTGGCCGAGTCCGCGGAAACCGTGCTGCAAAACGCCGCCGAATGCCATCCGACCAGCATCTCCGCAGTGCCGCGGTTCTACGAGAAGGTCCTGGCCGCCGTCGGCAAGGACCGGCTCAAGTACGTCTTCGGCAAACGCCTGGAGTGGCTGAACTCCGGCGGCGCACCGCTGCCCCCCGCCATCGCCAAGACCTACATCGACGCCGGAGTGCTGCTGCTCCAGGGCTACGGATTGACCGAAACCTCGCCCGTGATCTCGTTCAACCGCCCCAATGCGAACCGCATCGGCACCGTGGGACAGGCCGTGCCAGGGGTCGAGATCCGCATCGCCCCTGACGGCGAAGTGCTGACCCGTGGCCCCCACGTCATGAAAGGCTACTGGAAGGATCCCAAGGCCACCGCTGAAACCATCCGCGACGGTTGGCTGCACACCGGCGACCTCGGTCAGCTTGACGCCGACGGTTATCTGACCATCACTGGGCGCAAGAAGGACCTCATCGTCCTGTCCAACGGCAAAAAGGTGATTCCTTCAGAAATCGAGAATCTGCTCATGGCCGAGCCGATCATTGAACAAGTGGTCGTGTTCGGCGAGGGCAAAAATCATCTGACGGCTCTGATCGTTCCCAATCTGGCCAAGCTGCGGGCAACCCTCGGACAGCGAGGCGTCGAAATCGCCGACGACGAGAAGCTGGTGCAGCATCCCCAAGCCGTCGCCGTGGTGGCGGAGCGGGTGAACGCCGCCTTGGCCAACGTGGCCTCCTGGGAAAAAGTCCACAAGTTCATCCTGCTGCCTCGTCCGTTCAGCCAAGATGCCGGTGAACTGACAGTGAGCCTGAAGCTGCGTCGCGGCGTGATTTACGAACGCTACCGGGATCGCCTGGAATCCCTGTACACAGAGCGATAATCCCTTCTAAAGCCGACCTGAATTCAACGCCAGCCATGAACCAGGCTTGGTGCCGCGCCAAGGCGCCAATTGGTCTTGACAAGGTTCAGCGGAGCTTTATGCGTGCCCCCTTTATGATCATGAAGTCCGAGCTATAGCGAAACATGACGGGGGAAGCTATGTTCCGGGCAAGGTGGAGACTCCTGGCAAGCCTTGCAATTGTTCTCGCTTTGACAGCGTCGCAAAAGGTGATCGCTCAGCCGTCCACGCCGACGACCAATCCAGGAGATCCTCCGCCTTCGCGGCTCGCGCCGTGGTTGCCGTCGTGGGAGAGCTTCTGGTCCGACTCCGTAGCTCAGGCCCCAGGCCAACAGCAACAACCGGCGACGCCGCCCGGCCAACGGCCACAGCCGACTCCGCCTCCCACCCGACCACCGACCTCGCAGCCAGCGCCTGTGCCTCGGGACACGGCGGCCACGCCGACCACTCTGGCGGACTCCATGGCAGAAACGCCCCAGGCTACTGACATCCCAAACATGATGGGAGACTTCCCGGGCCGCCCAATCTCCCGGATCATTTACGTTCCCCGCCTCGTCCGCGGGTTCTTTCCGCCCCCGGACGGCTCTAATCAACCGCGACCGGGGGAACACATTCGCCTGATTCCCGTGACCGTTCGCGTTCCGGTCGCCGACCGGACATTCAAGATCGGCGAAAACGAAAGCCCCCTGCCCCGCGATCGGGCCTATTTCATGTTCAACTACTTCAACGACCTGTACGGCTCGATCAATCGTCGGGTCGTGGACCTCGGCCGCATCGACGAACACCGCGAAAGCATCGGCTTTGAGCAGACGCTGTTCGGCAACTGGGCCTCTCTAGGCATGCGGCTCCCCTACAGCACCTACATGAGCAACAGCACCTTGCCGGGAGTCGGAGGAACTGACTACTTCTTTGGCGATCTGACGCTGAATCTGAAAGCCGCTCCCTACCTTGACATCGCCAGCCAGGACGTCATCAGCGGCGGAATCGCGATTTCGTTTCCCACTGCCCAGGGAGTGGATGGCCCGTTCAATCAGCTATCCGTGCAGCCGTACATCGGCTGGCTATGGACCGTGGGGGACTGGTTCTTCCAGGGCTTTCACGGGATCGCCCTTCCAGTCAACGATGACGACGTGACCTTTATTTTCAATTCCGTGGCTGTGGGCTATTTCGTGTACCGTGATCCCCAGCCCGAGGCGATCGTCACCGGCGTGGCTCCGACCGTCGAATTTCACGCCAATAATCCCGTCAACCATCGCGGCGCGTTCGACTTCTCCGATCCAGCCGGGATGCCCGACTGGGTGAGCATCACGCTGGGGACAACCTTCCAGCTGCTCCGTCGCAGCATGCTGGCGGTGGGCGGTAACTTCCCCATCACCGGACCAAAACCCTACGACTTTGAAATCCTCTGCCAGTTCAACTGGTTCTTCTGAGAAGAATTCGGAAGAGTCTTTTCCTGCGGGCTGGGCGCGGTACAGTGTAGGCGTGCCAGGTCTGGTTCGCTCCGAGGACGACCCATGCGCGTGCCCCACTGTGCCTTGCTGCCGCTGATTGGATTTGCCCTTTGGGTGTCGGCCACGCTGCTGGTCGCTGAGCCGCCCCCGGATCAAAAAGCCCAGAAGCTTCCACCACGCAGGCCGTGGACCACTTCCAACGTCAAAGGCAGCCCGGAGCCGCCTGCTCCCTACCGCACCGAAGTCGCCTTTCCAAAGCTGAAGTTCTACGAGCCGCTGGAAATGGTTGCCGCTCCGGGAATGGGTCGGCTTTTCGTCGTCGAACGCCGCGGCAAGATTTTCTCCTTCGCCAATGATCCCGAAACCGACAAGGCCGAACTGTTCCTGGACCTGGGCAAGACCACTTATGGTTTCGTTTGCCATCCGCGTTTCGCCGAGAATGGCGTGTTTTACGTGGTGTACATCCTCGACCCATCCAAGAGCGAGCCGAAAGGTACGCGGCTGTCCCGCTTCCGGGTCCGCCGAGATGATCCGTTGCGGGCCGACAAGGATTCTGAGGAAGTGATCTTCGAATGGCCTTCCGGCGGCCACAACGGCGGCTGCATCCGCTTCGGTCCCGACGGCATGCTCTACATCGCCACGGGTGACGGCAGCGGTATTGCCGACGAGTTTCTGACCGGACAGGATCTCAGCGACCACCTCGGCTGCATCCTACGCATCGACGTAGACCGAGCCGATCCAGGAAAGAAATACGCGGTTCCGCCGGACAATCCGTTCGTCGGCGTGCCCGGAGTTCAGCCGGAGATTTGGGCTTACGGCTTGCGGCAACCGTGGAAGTTCAGCTTCGACCGGGCCACGGGAGCGCTATGGGCTGGCGAGGTCGGGCAGGATTTGTGGGAGATGGTGTACCGGATCGAAAAAGGTGGCAACTACGGCTGGAGCGTTCAGGAAGGCAGCCATCCGTTTCGCCCCGAACGGCCGCGCGGCCCAACGCCGATTCTGCCCCCCGTCGTCGAGCATCCCCACTCCGACTTCCGTTCCATCACCGGCGGCTACGTGTATCACGGCCGACGGCTTCCCGATCTTCATGGCGCGTACATCTACGGCGACTACGACACGGGGCGCGTCTGGGCTTTGCGGTACGACAATGGCAAAGTCGTTTTTCATCAGGAGTTGGCCGATACGCCGTTACGATTGGTCGCGTTCGGGGAGGACCATCACGGCGAACTACTCCTTGTCGATTTCATGACCGGTCTGATTCATCGGCTGGTTCCGGCCCCGGCCGTCCCTCCATCGAAGTTCCCGAGGAAACTCAGCGAAACCGGCCTGTTTGCCTCGACCAAGGACCACATTCCCGCCGAGGGAGTCATCCCCTATTCGGTCAACGCTCAACTGTGGAGCGACCACGCCCACAAGGAGCGGTTCCTGGCCATCCCCGGCCTGGGCCGGATCCAGTACGACGCCATCGAATATCCGCAGCCGTCACCCGGCGCACCCCGCGGCTGGAAGTTTCCCGACGGCACCGTCGTGGTCAAGACTTTCTCGCTGGAGATGGAGCGTGGCAATCCGGCCAGCCGCAGACGCCTCGAAACCCGCATTTTGCACTTTGAGCAACTGGAAGGCACGGAGGAAGTCGGGGATCAATATTGGCACGGTTACACCTACATCTGGAACGATGACCAGACCGACGCAGTGCTTCTGGAAAGTCAGGGACTCGACCGCACGTACACAATCAAGGACCCGACGGCCCCCGGCGGCGTTCGAGAGCAGATATGGCACTTCCCAAGCCGGGCGGAGTGTACGTTGTGTCACACGATGGCCGCCAAGTATGTCCTCGGACTGAACACGCTGCAACTCAACCGCGACCACGATTACGGCGGCATCCGCATGAACCAGCTGCGGGCCTTCGAGCAATGGGGCCTGTTCGAGCAGCCGCCTCCCATGCCGCCCGAACAGTTGCCAAGGCTGGTCGATTATTCCGATCCGTCCCAGCCCCTTGATCTGCGGGCACGCTCCTACCTGCATGCCAACTGCGCTCATTGCCATATGAAATGGGGCGGAGGCAATGCCGATTTCTACCTGCTTGCCACGCTGCCTTTGGAGCAGATGGGCATCGTTCACACGCGGCCCGGACATGGCTCGTTCGACATCCCCGATGCTCGCATCTTGGTTCCGGGACGGCCGGAGCGGTCGCTGCTGCTTCATCGCATGACCCGGGTCGGTCTGGGCAGAATGCCGCACGTCGCTTCCAACGTCGTCGATGAGGAAGGCGTGCAACTGATCTCCGCCTGGATCAAGAGCCTGAAGGACCCGGCGAAATGAAAGGCGTTTCTTTTTTGTCCCGGAAGAGGGACTGAACGTAAGGGGGTCACCGTCGGGTTCGCAGAGCGGTCAAGCGAACCAACGCCTCAGGTTGACTCGGATCACGCCGCAGGACCCGTTCGTACAGTGCCCGTGCCCGATCGGGGTAGTCATAGGTTTCATAAAGAATTCCAAGCTCGATCAAGGCCCGCTGGCAACCCGGGTCCATCTCGAGCGCTTTTTGGAGATGAGCTTGGGCGGCGGGCAGATCGCCTTCTTCCCGCAAGAGCCAGCCATACTCGGCATGGGCATCGGCCAAGTCAGGCCGTTGACGCACCCAGTCGGTAACCATGGCACGAGCCTCGTCGTAGCGGTTGGTTTGCAGAAGCAGCAGGGCCAAACCGTGACGGCAAGGGGCGAAGTCAGGTTGGTGACGCAGGCTGTCACGGTAAAGCTGCTCGGCTTGGGCAAACTCGCCGTTTTGGTGAGCAGCGTTGGCCAGGTTGTAAAGCACGACGGGGTCATTCGGGTCAAGTCGGGCCGCTTCTTCAAAACGGGCCTGGGCTTCCGCAGCATTCCCCTGTCGCAGCAGCGTTAATCCCTCTTCGTTGAGACGGCGTACCTGCTCCGGGACGCTGGGAGCGCATCCCGCTAAGGCAACCAACAACAGTACCCAACTTACCCGCATGAAAGCAGGCCTCCCCTCAGAAAGGCCCTGTCTATACCGTCCAAGGCACGCGACTGAAAGACCGAGTTTGCCGACGTGAACCCGCAACAGGGAAACCGACAGGTCCTGCTCAGCCTGTTGGCTCAGCACCTTGCGGAATCGCTTGCGGCACGGGGATCTGCAAGCGGCGAAGCAAAACATAAGCGAGCACCGCGGCCGAGGCGAACACAATAAACCCGCCCGCATAGCTGCTGGTCAGGGATTTCATCCCGCCCAGGACCGTCGGAAGCACAAAGCCTCCTAAACCGCCGATCGCTCCCACCAGCCCGGTGACGACGCCGACCTGACGGGGAAACCGTTGCGGAACGACTTGAAAGACGGCACCATTACCTAGGCCTAGAAGTCCCATGATCATCACAAGAAGCGTTCCCGCGATGGGCAAAGGAGGCAAACCGGCAACTCCCAAGGTCAGCACGGTAACGCCACTAAGAAGTATCGCTAACAACCGCATGCCGCCCATCCTGTCGGCCAGATAACCGCCTAACGGACGAAGCAATGAGCCAGCCAGGACGCACAAGGTCGCCAAATTTCCTGCGGTGACTCGATGCAAGCTATATTGATCGTGTAAAAACACATTGAGGAAACTCGCCAAACCTACAAAGCCGCCAAATGTCACAGCGTACAAGAAGCAGAATCGCCATGCGTCTGGGTCGCGCAGAAGTTCCAAGTAGTTTTTCAGCATGATAGGCGGTGTGCGTCGCTCGCAATCCCTGGCAAACACGACAAGTATTATAAAGGCAATTGTGATGGGCAGCAGAGCCAGCCCGAAGACGGCGTGCCAGCCATAGACTTCAGCCAGCCGAGGTGCGAAGAAGGTAGCTAAGGCTGTACCGCTATTGCCTGCTCCAGTGATGCCAAGCGCCAGGCCCTGGTGCTGCGGCGGATACCAGCGACTCGCTAACGGCAAAGCCACGGCGAAACTCGCCCCAGCCACGCCCAGGAATAAGCCAACGATAAGCAGCTTGCTGAAACTATCCGCCCACAACCAGCCAAACAACAGCGGCATCGTGGTTAACGACAAAGCAAATAGGCCGACCCGCCGACCACCCCAGAGGTCTGTCATGATTCCAAAGGGAAGACGAAGCAAAGCGCCGCCGAGGATCGGCGTCGCCACCAGCAGCCCCTTTTCTGCCGCTGACAGATCGAGATCCGCCACGATGGCGTTGGCCAAGGCTCCAATCAGGATCCAGACCATGAAGCTGACGTCGAAATAAAAGAATGCACTCAGAAGTGTCGGCCAATGCCCGGATTTCAAGAAGTCGCGAAGCCTCATGGCTTTTCCCTCAGGTTGCCAGGATCAGTCGGAATGCGTTCATGCAATGAGTGGAGCCGACGATGGAACGGACATCGGATCCGCTTGAGAGTGAGGGTGTACCACCTTTTCAACATTGACAGCGCAAAACTTTAATTCCGGTTGCTTGGCGACACGCCCGATAGCGCTGATGGTCAAGTAATTGGTGGCGTTGCCTGGAGCGTGCAGATCGCCCCAATGGAAGGGGACGAACACCATGCCCGGCGAAACCGCTCCGCTCAAACGGACGGGAAGTCGAATCGTCCCCCGCCGGGTCGAGAGCTGAACGAGATCGCCGTGTTCAAGGCCAAGCCTGCCTGCGTCGTCGGGATGGATTTCGACGTAAGGTTCCGGCTCTCTCCGCACCAGCTGGGGACATTTAGCCGTGCGGGTCAGAGTATGCCAATGGCTATAGAGTCGGCCCGTTGTCAAAACAAAGGGAAACTCGTGATCGGGGGCCTCGCGCGGTTCGCGATGGTCGCGGGGCAGGAAGCAGGCTTTGCCATCCGGCGTGGAAAAGCGGCGGTCCAGATATCGCCGGGGGGTTCCGGGATGGTCTTCGCTGGGACAGGGCCACTGCACACTGATCTCCCGTCGCAATCTGTCCGCAGTGATGCCGTTCATATCGCACGGCCGGCCTGCGGTGAGTTGGCGGAATTCCTCCCAGACATCCGACGACGCTTTAAACTCAAAGCCTTTAAACCCCATAAGACGCGCGAAGCGAGCTAGAATTTGCCAATCAGGTAGCGCCAAACCTGGAGGATCAAACAACTTTGGGCTATAACTCACCATCCGTTCGCTGTTGGTGCTGGTCCATTCCTTTTCTCCCCACTGGGCTGCGGGCAAAAGGACGTGAGCGAATTCGGTTGTCTCCGTTGGATGGTAGGCGTCCTGCACAACGACTAGTTCTGCCTTGCGTAAAGCCCGTGCCACCTGATGCAGATCGGGCAGGCTGACAAGGGGATTCGTGGCCGCGATCCAAATGCCCCTCAGTTTGCCCTGTTCCAAGGCCCGAAACATCTCCACAGCGGTGAGGCCGGGCTGACTGCGAATCGAGCCTGGACAGAGGCCCCAGTAACTTTCAACCTCCCGGCGGTGCTCAGCATCCTCTACGAGGCGATAGCCTGGAAGCTGATGCGACAACAAACCAGCTTCCCGGCCTCCCATGGCATTCGGTTGGCCCGTGAGGGAAAATGGCCCAGCCCCGACCCGGCCGATCTGACCTGTCAGCAGGTGGAGATTGATGAGACTATTGTTCTTCCACATGCCGACTGTGCTCTGATTAAGTCCCATGCAATAAAAACTTAACCAGCCCGATGCTTTCCCGATCCGCTCAGCCGCCTGGGCTATGAGGTCGCATGACAGGCCAGCTACCCGACAGAGTTCGGAAAGATCCTGACGCATCAGGAAATGCTGATAGTCCTGGAATCCCCGAGTGTGATATTCAATAAAAGAGCGGTCCATCTGCCCGTGCTCAAGCAGCAACCGGCCAAGGGCGTTTAACAGAGCGATGTCGCCTCCTGGCGCCACGGGCAGATAGAGATCGGCCTCGCGGGCAGTTGGCGTCCGCCGTGGGTCGGCGACGATTAAAAAAACATTGGGACGGGCCTTGCGAGCTGCCCGGATGCGGTCAAAGGTCACCGGATGAGCCTCAGCCATGTTGCTGCCGATGATGAAGATGACATCGGCGTAGTTGATGTCGTCGTAGCAACAGGGTGGCCCATCGCTGCCCAGGCTCGTGCGATAACCCGCGACCGCGGCGGCCATGCACAGGCGGCTGTTGGAGTCCGTGTTATTCGTACCAAGATATCCCTTAAACAATTTGCAGGCTAAGTAGGCCGTTTCCGTGTCCAATTGGCCGCTGCCATAGAACGCTACGGAGTCAGGACCGTAAACGTGCCGAATTTGAAGGAACCGCCGGCGAATAAAATTCAAGGCATCATCCCAGCTTGTGGGACGAAAAAGGTGGCTGCGCGAAATCCGCATCTGGGGCTGGAGCAAACGGTCCGGCGTATGAATCGTATGATGCAGGAGCGCACCTTTGGCACAAATCCCGCCATGATTAGCCGCTGCTTCTGGCACTCCGCGAATGCGTTCCGGCTTGCCATCGCGTCCTTCCAGGCGCAAACGGCAGCCGACCCCACAATAGGGGCAGACGGTTTCCCCGATCATGGGCAAGGACGACTGTTTCATGACGAGGCAGCCCCGGTGCGGGGAAGATGCTTCACCAGCGGTTCCAGCGCATCCGCCAACTCACTGCATGGCACGTCATACATGAGGTCGTCCGCAACGCGAGCATCCGGGCCTGACCGCCCATTGACAAAGACGTGAGCGGCATCCACGATTTTGCCATCTACTCGGGTGCGGCAACCTTGAAGGCCGATCGTGGCGGCCTGATGCAGACCACAACCGGCGGAGCACCCCGACCAATGGATCGACAACGGGAGGATCTTTCTTCCAGCCGTCCTTTGCTCTAATTCACGGGCGATCTTAATTGCCCATTCCTTGGTCTCGATCAGTGCCATGTGACAATAATCAATCCCCGTGCAAGCCACCAATCCACGCATAATTGGTGATGGATCATACGGTAAATCCTTTAAAAGCGGTTCATCCATGAATGCGCCGAGACGGCCCTCGGGAATATTGGGTATTAGAAGGTTCTGTTGCACCGTCAGCCGGATGTCACCCGTACCGTATCGTTCGGCGAGGTCGGCGACACCCCTCAGCTGGTCCGTGGTTATCCGGCCGACTGGCACAAGCAGCCCGGCATAATACAACGGTGGTGAGTCGCTGCACGGTGAAATCTTCTGCGGATGGATGCCGAGGTGGTCTACATGATGTTTCTTCCGTAAATCCGGACCGGCTAATTCGAGCGGCTCATTCCAGCGGCGCTGCAGTTCAGCGCGGAGCCAGGCCAAGCCTCGCTCCTCAATCAAAAACGCCAGGCGGGCCCTGGTGCGGCTTTCTCGCGGCCCGTGGTCGCGGAAGATTTCTACGATCCTTGCACACAGAGCGGCTGCCTTTTCGGGTTGAACGAAGACATCCAGAGGTTGAGCAGGTGTATAACCGCCGGATCCCTGCTTGCCGCCCACATAGACATTAAATCCGTTTATCTGTTGTCCCTCAAGCTCGCGGTACGACGGAACCAGCGCTAAGTCCTGCGTCTCGGTATGACAGCAGTTCTCCAGGCAGCCGGTGATTGTCACATTGAATTTGCGCGGTAGATTTGTAAATGCTTTGTTGTCGAGAAAGATTTCGGTGAATTCACGGCAGACCGAGGAAGCGTCGAATAATTCGTGCGGCGTCAATCCTGCCGCTGGACACCCGCAGACATTGCGGACGTTATCCATGCCCGTTTGTTTGCTGGTCAGCCCCACTTCGGCCAGGCGAGACCAGATGTCCGGTACATCGGAAATCGTGAACCAACGCATTTGAATTTGCTGGCGGGTGGTAATGTCGCAGAAGCCCTTGCCGTACTGGTCGCTCAGGTCGGCAATAACCCGCAATTGCCGAGCTGTGGTAAATCCGTTCGTCATCCGGATGCGGAGCATGAAATGCCCAGGCGTCTGCTTTCTGTAGAACAAGCCATGCCATTTAAATCGTTGCTTATCATCCTCGCTCATCTCTTGCCAATTACCCGTGGAGGCAAAAGTGTAAATATCAGCGATACAATCAAGCCCGTCCTTGGCTGCTTTCATAACTTCGATTTTATTGGTAGTCTGTCCCCGCTTAACGTTGTTTACACCTGCCACGTCCGCCTGTGACGGTTGACTTTGCGTCAGAAGTTCGCCGAGCGATGCTTGGCAACTGCCACAGCCCGTTCCGGCCTGCGTGCACCGGCCCAGCGCTTCGAGGCTTCGGCAGCCGTTTTGGATCGCGTCCAGAATCTGGCCTTTGGTGACCTGATGGCACATACAGACGAGCGCTTCTTCGAGGAGCCGACCGACACGTTCGGGGGGCGGAGGCAGCACTTCCGGCTGCCAGGGTCGCAGCATCTTACCGTTGGCTGCTGGTGGGCGCGCAGCATGAGCCATAGCAAGCCTCCGAGGCGAGAAGGAATCACCCTTGGCAGGCGATTAAAAACACGAGCCACGGCCCGAGGAGAGGAGGCGGGACGTGATTTACGACCTGTTTACTACGCAAAGCTTGTACCAAAAACCTTCCCGGCTGTAGGCTCGTCACTCAAACTCAATGTGGAGAAAGCAATTGCGACGTGGAACGAGCGGAGGTTCTCGACAGCCTTGTGCCGCCCTTCTGGGCAGATGTGTTGGCCTGCTCAGCAAGACTTCAGGCACTCCTGACCGTGGCCTTGATGAACCACATCGACCGGGCCCACCATGTCGCCCGTAAGCGCGGATCATGGGAGCCAAGCGGAAGCATTCGGTCGCGGCTTGGGATCAGTCACTCCAGCAGGGCCGACGTGTCGTCGCTCAGGCCGTCGCGGAAACCGGCGAGTTGCTGCAAGAGTTGCCAATCCCGCGGAAATGGGTGTGTTAAATTGTACCACACGGTCTGACCGAAACGCACCATCCGAACTGACCCATCCACGAAACAGAATTGCACTCCGAGAGGATGCCAACTGGAAAACATCATTGTCCATGCGTCAGAGGCGCGTTGGAGCCCTGAATAAGTGCCAATCGCTCCGCATCCCATCCAGCTCATGTCTACGCTTTCTAGGGGTTGATCGTACCAACGGGACGCAGACATTTCTCCATATAGCATAGTGTTGCTGGCACCATCTAAAACAGTTACTTGAGTCAAGGAGATCTGTGACCGATTCGTATATACTCCACGAAAGCGGTCAAAAAATGGATCCGTACCCGAACCGCAACCCGCAACCCCCAGGTAATTTGTTCGGGCGAGATAACGATAGTCATTAGCCTTGACGTAATCCTCCTTCCAGAATACCGAGTGAACCCTGACGCGATGCCCATCTGGGTTAATAAAATGATTGCTATTGAAGACATGCCATCCGATGAACGTACCGCCCATCTTTGGACCGGGAAATGGTTTAACCTGATAGTTAGGTGCAGTTGGGCATAGAAATATTCTAATACTTTTACGCGCGGCCAAGTAATTCTCATGATGAATCATAGCCCCAGATTTCCAGAACCAGGGAAACGCAGCAACCTCGTTTAGGTCGAAACTGATCTGGATCTCTTGAAAAACAGAATCCTGTTCAAGGTAAGGAAGTAACATAGGTAAATGCCCAATCCACTGCCCCGAGTACGCATTAGATGGCCATGCATCATTGCGCTCGAGATCGGGCCCTATATACCCCGGCGGCAATCGGCCTCGGTCGGCGTGAAAATTATGCGCGGCGATCCCCAGCTGGCGCAAGTTGTTCGCGCAGCTCATGCGATTGGCTGCCTCGCGGACCTTCTGCACCGCGGGCAGAATCAACGCCATCAACGCGGCAATGATGCCGACGACGACGAGCAGTTCGGTCAGCGTAAAAGCCTTGCGTGGCTGCATGACACGCTCCTTATTTGGTCGGGAGCTTCGCGGGCCGGCTCCGGAGTATACCCACAACCTTGTACACAATCCCGCTAAGCACGACGAGAGCGAATCCGACAACGATGCCGTACAGCCACCACGGCGTGGGCCGTTCTAACATATAGTCTGGAGGTTCAGGTAAACCAAAAGCCGTGAGGGTATAATCATCGGGCGTAGACTGCCTTCCCTCTAAGGGCTGGTACTCCCAGGCTCCTTCGTTTAATACGATTTCTTGCTCCGATCGACTCTTTTCAACTAGTCGGGTTCGGCGTAGGAAGGGCGTTTGCCCGGGCCGTGTCAGGTATTCGTGTTTGACCATTAAGGAGGTAGGACCGGTCACAAAGTAACGTATAAGTGCCTGATACTCATCAATAAGCCAATGGTTCTGCGGATCCAGAATGAACCATCCTCCCTCTACAGGGCTGCTTGCCCGGTCCTCTGGGAGGTGCTCAAAATCCACCCGGAGAAATGGACGACCGTTAATAAGTTGGGCCCTCGCATTAAGAATGCGAAAGTCGTTCGACTGATGAACCTGGAGCAACGGCAGGTTAAAGATCATAACTCCCGGAGTTCTTGAGCTGGTTACGCTCGCAAAGAAATCGGAAATGAAGCCGTCTCTCGACGATGCGGACGTATGAAGATCCTCAAGAATCCAGGGAGTTTGGTTTTTGTGTTTTACGAGGCGAAAGGCATATCGCGGATTAGCTACATATGCCTGCGCCGCATGTTCGCCCGGACGAAAATCGCCAAGATGCTCGGTAATGAGTAGGAAATGATTGCTGAGGCTGCAATCGAATATTACTTTAATCGTAGATTCGCTTCCACTTCTCCTCCGGGTGAACCTGCAAACATGAGGAGTTTTCGAGTAAGAGCGACAGTATTCCTGCCAGGCTTCTTTCGCCTGCGGCAGCCACTGGTCCTCATGAATACGTTCACCGTCCTTCCAGAGCTGGGGATCTGAGTTCAGACTTGTCACTATCAGCATGATTGGCAGGCAGTTGTGCATGGACATCGCTGCGATCTCGAGGAGGTTTCCAGTTATCGTTCACAGTGTTAATTAGGGCCAACAGGCGACTGGGAGGGACGCCTGTTGGCCGGTCAGCTTGCAGCCACGGGACAAAACACTGCCTTACAACTACATGCCATTGGTTGCCAATCGCAGCTTATTTAATGGCATTTAGCCTAGGGCCGACCTGCAAAGCTCATGGTGAGACGTTTTGTCCGGTGGCTCTTAGGTCCGGACGGAAAACCTTGGCAAATTACTTTTTGCACCTGCAGATGAGCTCGTTTGAATTGGGGGGCGCGACGTTAACGCATTGGCAACCCCCGCAATTTGTGGGATCTGATAGTCGCTCGCAGTAGTTTGTGCCAACTCCAACGCACCCATACGGATCGCTAGGAATGCAGGCTCCGGAGCAATTGTTAGCGCAAGGCCTCGCCGCGAGGTCGGCTTCACCGGTTTCGGTACCCAGACTGACCACCTGTGGCACCAGCAGCACGCTGAGCGCCAGCAGGGCGATGCCCAGGACCAGGCTCACGTCGGCCGACCACGTCAGAAGTGTCCTCACCATGACTCAGTCCTCCTTCACGGGAACCTGCATCACGCGGCCGCTGAAGCGAGCGACCACCACCCACTGATCGGCCGCGTCGGAATACAACTGATACGGATGTGTGAATCGCCCCGGCGTGCCCAGAAAACGCACTTCCACCTGCATGGCCTTGGTCTCGCCGGGGGCCAATTCCAAGGGCAAATCCCGCGTCACCGTGCAGCCGCAGCGGGCCGACCCGCCGAGGATGCGCACCGGACTCGTGCTTCGGTTCGTCACCAACGCGGTGAACGTCCGCACCTCGCCCGGCCAGCCGGTTCCCAGGTCGGCGATGGCGGGTTCGACCGTTACCGCCTCGCCACGCAGCTGCGCCAGCCAGTCTGCGGGCGACGGCACCGCCACGAAGAACACCGCCAGCGGCAGCCCTATGATTAAGACCGCAATGGCGGCGATTCTTAACAACCGATTTTGGGGAATTGCTGAAATGCCATGCGGGGCCGGGCGGAAGACGGCCAGCAGGAGCACCGCCAACACGTCCAATCCGAAAGTCCACCAGGGGTTGATCTCGACCCGGCCAAAGCAACCGCAGTGGCTACGGCCCTCCAGGGCCATGAAAAGCGACGCCACGGCCAACAGGGCGAAAAAGACCAAGGCCGCATAGCGTGCCCAGCGCTGAGCCAGACCGCTCAGCAGCCACAAGCCGAGGAATAATTCCAACTCAATCACGGCGAGCTGTGCCCGAGGCGAGGCCAGCAGCGAGTCGCGAGCCAAGGGATCGAAGCGGAAGCCGTCGAGCTTGGCGAACGCGGCAAGCAGCAGAATCAGACCGACACCGATGCGTACGGCGAGGAAGCCGCGCCCCCCCTGTTGCGCGTACTAAGGCCCCGCTCGGCTCCGAGCCGGGTATCGGTTCCAGTGATCTGCACTTCGGCGGCCATGACCGGCAACCCCGCCGCGAGTCTGAAGGAGATGAGTCAGAAACTGAGCGTCAGAGTACCTCGGTGGAAAGAGGGTGTCAAGGAAGCTAAGGGAAAACTTCGCTAGTCGAGTGATTCCCTCGCTGACGCTTCGGGTTACAAAAGTGAGCCGAGCGGAGGGCGTCAGCCCTCCGTAGCGGCTCAGGAAAACATCAGGCGACCGGGAAGCTGACGCTTCCCGCTCGCCGTTGCTGTGGAAGGTTCGTTTCCCGATGATCACGAACGCACTACAAATGCAAGGACAAAGCGAACGGGGCACGTCAGTGCTGCGGTGAATCGCATATTTTTACGGATTTCTCGGAATGGTTCGCTTACCAGAAGTCGCCGCTTTTCGGCATGGAAAGCAGCAGGGTCAACTGGGACCGTCTGGATTCGAACTATGCTTGAATTCTGCTGAAAAAAACGCAAACTCTGTTTCGAGCGCTGCGGAAAGCGCTGCACTTGAGGCCGTGCTGGCCATTATGGCAGGCTTAAGCCCGGAAGTGCGGGCGGAGATTATCCGTCGGCTTGCCCAAGGGCTGTAGAATAGCTTTGTCGGGTTCCGTCCGGGTCGGCGCGCGGCCCGGGGGATGAAGCGACCGGCCAACAGGCTTTTGGTCGCTCTCGGCTTGTCTGGCCGGTCCGCCCGACGTGGAGAGCGACAAATTGCCGAAATTGGTGACGTTGTGGGACCGATACCCGCTAGGCCGTCGGTCGTGGCGTACCTTTCAAGC
>JANWWR010000171.1 GCA_025055835.1 Gemmatales bacterium
GGCGGGCGGGCTATAAGAGCGGCTCGCTGAGGGTCTGCACGACGGACTGCCTTGGCGGGACAGCTTTTGTTGCCCTGGGATAGAAACCGGAAGTGTTTTGGTGGCATGAGCTTGTGAGCGGTCGGCGACGCGGACTGAGGGCCGATCTCCTGCGGGTCGTGCTGACCACCCTGAGCCTCCCCTACGCCTGTGGTAGCAACTTGCGCAACTGGCTGTACAATCAAGGTTTACGACCCGTCCTGCGGGCCGATGTGCCCGTCGTCAGCATCGGCAACCTGACCCTGGGAGGAACCGGGAAGACGCCTGCCGTGGAGTATGTTGCGCGGTTTTATTGCGCCTTGGGGATTCCTCCAGCGATTCTAAGCCGAGGTTACGGCGTTTCCCAAGGCCCAAACGATGAGGCGAAAATGTTGCGCGAACTGCTGCCCGACGTGCCTCATCTGCAAGGACCCAACCGCTATCTCCTTGCCCAGCAAGCGGTTAGCCAATTCGGTAGCCGTGTCCTGATTCTTGACGACGGTTTCCAGCATCGCCGCTTGCAACGCGACCTCGACATCGTAACCTTGGACGCGACAAATCCTTGCGGCTACGGGCGCATCTTTCCCCGAGGAATGTTGCGTGAGTCTTTGGACGGGCTGAAGCGGGCCGACATCATCTGGTTGACCCGCTGCGATCTCATCGAAGCTGATGCCTTGGAAAAGCTGCAATTTCAAATCGGACAAGGGTTTCCGGACAAACCTCTGGTCACGAGTCGGCATCGGCCGTTGCATCTGCTGCGGCTCCCGAACGAGCCACAGGGGGAGGGATTGGTCACGGAGATTGTTGCGCTTGCGGAGTTGCGTAACCGACCCGTTGCGGCGTTCTGCGGGATCGGCAATCCCGAGGCCTTCGGCGGAACGCTAAGCGGCTTAGGTTGTGAGCTGATCGCCTTTCGCCGTTTTCCCGATCATCATCGGTATTCCAAGGAGGATGTCGATTCTCTACGGCGCTGGGCATCGTGTCTGCCCGAGGATGTTCGGATCGTGACGACGCACAAGGACCTGGTCAAGCTCGCCTGCCCCGATCTGGCCGGACGACCACTCTATGCCCTGCGAGTCGCCCTGGAAATCCTGTCGGGTCAGGACGTGCTTGAGGACCGCCTGAAGGGAGTGGTGCAGTGAATCCACGGACTGGCCCACGGGAAGCGTCGGCTTCCCGATCTGAGGGCATGAAGCCTTTTGATCTGCACGGTCTGGCCACCTATGAGTTGCAGAGTCGGCCCAGCAAGGTCTTCGTCGAAGACCTTGGCAGGCCGCTCGACGCCGGGGCCTCGTTCTCCGACTGGCTTGACAGCTTGCCCCATCAACTGGCGGGCAAGGAAATCCGGGCTGCTCGGGACGCCATCTGTGCCGCCTGCACCAACGGGCGTTGCGTCGGCGTCGGCATCGGCGGACACGTCATCAAGACTGGCTGCGGACCGTATCTCATCGACTGGATTCGCCGCGGCGTCGTGACCTCGATCTCAATGAACGGCTCGGCAGCAATCCACGATTTCGAGTTGGCCCTGGTCGGCAAGACCAGCGAAGACGTGGCGGCGCAATTGCCGTCGGGAAAGTTTGGCATGGCTCGAGAAACCGCCGACGCCTTCGCCGTGGCCGCCCGTATTGGAGCCGATGAAGGCTGCGGCCTCGGTCATGCTTTAGGACGCCACATCAGCCAGGCTCCCTGCCGCTATCCCGAAGCCAGCGTCGTCCTGGCCGCGTATGAGGCGGGCATTCCTTGCACCATCCATGTCGCCCTGGGCACGGACATCGTCCACATGCACCCGCACGTCAGCGGGGCCGCGCTCGGCGAAGCCAGCCTGATCGACTTTCGCTGGCTGTGTACCATCGTGTCCCGGCTCAAGGACGGCGTGTGGATGAACCTGGGCAGCGCGGTCATCATGCCGGAGGTGTTCGTCAAGGCGGTGTCGGTCGCCCGCAACTTCGGCCACGATCTCGACGGGCTGACGGCGATCAATCTCGACAAATCTTCCCAGTATCGCAGTCGGGTCAACGTCATGGAGCGGCCCACGTCCACGGCCCAGGGACGGGGCATCGAATTGATCGGCCACCACGAAATCCTGCTGCCGCTGCTGCATCTGGCTGTCGTGACCCGACTGGCGGCGGGACAAAGCACCTCGGTCAAACGAGCGGCGTGAAGGTCCGCGGGGAAAGCAAACGGGGGAGAGGGAGCAACCCATGTCCGCCGATTTGATCCATCTGGTTCAGCATCTCGGCCAGCCGGACGTGCTGGTGGTCGGCGACGTGATGCTGGATCGGTACATCTTCGGCGATGCCGAGCGGATCAGCCAGGAAGCCCCGGTGGTGCTGCTGCGGGCGGATCGCCGGGAAGAACGGCTGGGCGGGGCCAGCAGCGTGGCGACGATGCTGCGGGCCTTGGGAGCGCGAACCGCCCTGGCGGGGGTGGTCGGGGCCGATGCCGATGCCGCCCGCATTCGCCGTTTGCTTACCGATCTGAACATTGACCATGATTGTGTTCTCGTGGATGCCAACCGCCCCAGCACGGTCAAGGAACGCTACATCGGCCGCGCTCAGGCTCGCCATCCGCAGCAGATGCTCCGCGTGGACTTCGAAGTCCGCGATCCGCTCGATGCTGCCATCGAAGAACGCATGAAGCAGGCCGTGGAGTCCCGCATTCGTCGGGCCGACGTGCTGCTGATCAGCGACTACGACAAAGGCGTCTGCACTCCGGGACTGTTGCAGCACGTCATCGGTCTAGCCCGGTCGCTGGGTCGGCGGGTGCTCGTTGATCCCATCCGCTGCAAACCGGGCCAGGGCGACAGCAGCTTCGCCAAGTACCGCGGCTGCTCGAGCATGACGCCCAACCGCCTGGAAGCCGGCCTGGCCGTCGGAAAGACCCTGGCAACGATTGACGATGCCCTGTCAGCGGCGGACGAACTGCGTCAGCGACTCGACATGGAAGCGGGCATCGTCACGCTGGACAAGGACGGCATGGCCCTGGCACACCGGGATGGACGCCGCAAGCATTTTCCGACTCGGCCCCGCCAGGTCTACGACATCACCGGAGCCGGTGACATGGTGCTGTGCGTCCTGGGCATGGCTTTGGCTGCCGGCGCGGATTACGACGCCGCCATTCGTCTGGCCAACGTCGCCGGGGGACTGGAGGTGGAAAAACTCGGCGTCGCTCCCGTGACACGGGACGAAATCCTCCGCGATCTTCGCCACGGCATGTTGGCGGAACGGGAGAGTCGGCCGGGCAGCAAGATCGTGGATCGGGCCACATTAGTTCAGGAAATCGAAGCCCTGCGGTGCGGCGGCAAACGGATCGGCTTCACGAACGGCTGCTTCGATCTGCTCCACGCCGGGCATGTGCAATACCTCCAGGAAGCCAAGGCCCAGGCGGACATCTTGATTGTCGGGTTGAACAGCGACGCCGGAGTGCGGTCGCTCAAAGGACCGGAACGACCGATAAATCCCGAAGCAGCCCGGGCCGAGGTGCTGGCCGCGTTGGCCTGCGTGGATTACGTCACGCTCTTCGATGAGCCGACACCGCTGGAACTCATTCGGCTGATTCGCCCCGATGTCCTCATCAAGGGAGCGGATTACCGCAAGGACCAGGTGGTCGGCGCGGACTTCGTTGAGTCCTACGGCGGAAAGGTTTATCTCGCGCCGCTGAAGGCGGGCTTCAGCACCACGGCCTTGGCGGAGCGCCTGGCGGAATCTCGACCACGCCGCGTGGCATGACAACCATCCCGAGCCGAGGGCGTCAATTTGACAGTTTTCCTGAGCCGAGGGCGTCAGCCCTCGGGTCGGTAAGCGGTGAACGCTGACGGCTGTGCTGATTCGGGTTCACCCTCGCTTACGCTTCGGGTTTCAAGGCGAGCCGAGGGCGTCAGCCCTCGGTGTCACAGGCGAGATCGGCAAGCAAGGGCGTCAGCCCTCGGTGTCACAGGCGAGATCGGCGAGCCGAGGGCGTCAGCCCTCGGGTCAACCCAGCAACTAACACTCGGTACCCCTTATGCACATCGCCATCTTCTGCCCCAATTGGATCGGTGACGCGGTCATGGCCACCCCGGCCATCGCCGCCATTCGCCACCGTCACCCCAAGGCCCGCCTCATTGCCGTGCTCAAGCCCTACGTCGAAGCCGTCTATCATGGCTGCCCCTGGTTCGATGAGGTGGTCCAGTATCACGGTCCAGACCCTTCGCATCGGCTCTTGTCCGTGGCCTGGCGATTGCGGGGCATCGGCATCGACATTGCCGTATTGTTTCCAAACTCGTTCCGCTCGGCGTTCTTGGCCTGGCTGGGCGGAGCGAAACGGATCGTCGGCTACGCCCGTGGGGGCCGGTCTTTCCTCCTGAGCGATCCGCTTCCGCCGGTCCGGGACGAAATTGGTCGCTTTGTGCCCAGTCCGATCCTGGACGCCTACAATCGTCTGGCCGAGGTGCTCCACTGCGATCCGCCCGGCCGCCGCATGTTCCTTTACACGCTGCCGGAGGACGAGCAAGTCGCGGAAGACGTCTGGCGTCGGCATCGGCTTCTCGATGCCTATCCGGTGGTGCTGCTCAATCCCGGAGCGGCCTACGGATCGGCCAAGCATTGGCCGGTCGAATACTTCGGCCAATTGGCACAAATGCTCGTAGATCGCCGCGGAGCCTCGGTGCTGGTTCTGTGCGGTCCCAGCGAGCGGGAGATGGCCGGACGCATCGCGGAACTGGCCAATCGGTCCGTCGTGACCAGCCTGGCCGACGAGCCGGTGACGATCGGACTTTTGAAAGCGTGCATTCGTCGTGGCGATCTGCTCATCACGACGGACAGCGGTCCCCGGCATTTCGCTGCCGCCTTCGACAGGCCGGTTGTCACGCTGTTCGGACCGACCCACATCGCCTGGACGGAGACTTACTTCGACAAGGCGGTGCATCTGCAAAAAACCGTGCCCTGCGGACCGTGCCAGTTGCGCGTCTGTCCCCTCGATCACCGCTGCATGAAACTGCTGACGCCGGACGAGGTCTTCGAGGCGGCCATGGCCCTGTTGGCCCGACATCTTCGGCAGCACAGCGATCGGGGCTGGGGTTGGCTGCCGTTTCGGTGGAATCGGAGGACCGGCTGAAATGCACTTGGAGATCGATCCTCGCCTGGCTGCCCGTGGCCTGACGACGTTTGCTGACATCTTCGAACATCCCGAAGCGGAGATTATCAGCGGCCATCCCACCCGAAACGTGGCTCGGCTGGTGATCGGAACGGAACGGCTCTTTCTCAAGCGGCAACTGCGGATTCCCTGGAAAGACTACTGGCACAGTTGGCAAGCGGGATTCGGCCTGGTGGATCGGTCCCGGCGGGAGTGGCAAACGCTGCTGGCTCTGCGTCGCCACGGCTTGTCGTGTCCAGAACCGCTGGCCGTCGGCTTTGATGGAAAGCGGTCCTTCCTCCTCGTCCGGGAACTCGAAAATGCCGCTGATCTGCACACGTTCCTGGCCCGCCACGGACACGATCAACGAATCCGCGAATGCCTGGCAGAACGGCTCGGCGGTTTTCTGGCCCGTTTTCATGGCCTCGGTTTCATCCACCCCGATTTGTACGCCAAGCACGTCTTCGTTCGGCGTTCGGACTGGGACATCGCCTTGATCGACTTTCAGCGCACGACCCGGTATCGCTTTGTTCCCTGGCACGCAAGATGGCGGGATTTAGCTGCCCTGGATGCCTCCCTGGGCGAAGACATGTTCGACGAATCGCTTCGATATCGGCTGCTGGAAACGTATCTCCAGAACGTCCGGGCAAGGAATCGCCTGGTCGAGGCGATGAGAGCAGTCCGGCGACGCTCCCGTTATCTGCAACAACGACGGAAAATCCAGGCGATGCGGCATCCGTGGCGATTCGTTGCCGAGCCGAACCGCCTCGAATCGGCTGCACTACCGATGGCTGATCTGGCCGTCGAGGGGGCACCATGATTGGCCGCATCTTGACCGCTTGGTTCCGTGGACTGGAACGCTGCTGGTGCGGTGCCTCCTGGCAGGCGGCCAAGGCTCCCGTCACCACGGCCGAGGTACTCGCTCTTGCTCCGCAAGACCGCTATCACGCCAAGCAAGGCCGATCCACGGGCCGATGGACCTTTGGTGCTTCGGGGCAAGTCGTAAGCACGTTCATCAAACGGCATCATGCTTTGCCCTGGCTGGCCCGACTGGCGGCGATCCTGTGGCCGAGCGGCGGATGGTCCCCGGCATGGCGGGAGTATCGCCAGTTGACCTGGGCGAAGCGGAACGGCGTCACCGTGCCGGAACCGCTGGCCGTCGGCGAGCAGATCGGCCCAGGACTTCGCTTCCGCAGCTATTTGGCCGTGGCCGAACTCGTCGGCATGATTCCCCTGCACGAAGCTGTTGGCTTGGCCGCCCAGACGCTCTCGCCAGTTTCCTTTCTGCGGTGGAAGCGAAGCTGCATCCGCGAGGCAGCCCGCATGGTGCGTCGGCTGCACGACTGCCATCGCTTTCACAAAGACCTCTACCTATGCCATTTTTTCGTTTCGCTGCCGACGGAAGAAAAGCACGAAATCCAGCCGGGCCAACTGGTCCTCATCGACCTGCATCGAATGGCGGAGCATCGGCTTTTGGGTACCTACTTCCGCGTCAAGGACCTGGCGCAACTCCTGTACTCCACGGCTGACCTTGCCGAGATCAACGACCGGGATCGGCTACGTTTCCTTTGGGCTTACAGCGGCGGCAAAATCTCCCGCTGGTTGCTGTGGACCGTCCGAGCAAAGGGGATGCGCTACCTGAGGCACAATCGCAAGCGAAAGCCCGGTCACTTCGGCCCTCTCTTGGGGCACGAGGCAATCCGAAGCGGGAGGATAGCTCGTTCGACTGCCAGCCGGGTGACGGAGGCGAGATCGGCATGAAGATCGGCATCTGCTACGAAAGCGTGGTTCCGGCTCGGGGCGGCTGTGAGACGTACATCGCCGATCTGATTCGCCGACTCGTCGCCGACCGACATGAAGTCCACCTCTACGCCGAGGAACGGGACGCCGCCGCGTTGCCGAAACATGTCGTTTTCCATGCGATCATGCCGACCGCCGGCCCCCGGTTTCTCAAACCTTGGCGATTCGCCGCCGCCTGTGCCCGGGCCGTGGATCGGGAAGGGCATGACGTCGTCCTCGGCTTCGTGAAGACCTGGCGGCAGGACGTGCTGATTCCGCAAGGCGGGCTGCACGTTGCCTCAGCCGAATACGGCTTGCGGAAGTACGGCAACGGCCTGGAACGTCTTGTGGCCCTGATTGGCAAATGGCTCAGCCCGTCCTACTGGTCGTTTCTCCTTCTGGAACGCCGTCAGTATCTTGGTCGGGATCGTCCGCTCATCATTGTGCCGAGCCGGTTTGTCGAGGAACACTTGAAACAGTTCTATGGCATCAGCGGCCAGCGGGTGCGGGTCATTCCTAATGCCATCGATCCGGGCCGCTTCATCGCTCGGGATCGGCTCAGGCTCCGCGAAGAGATGCGGAAGCGCCTGGGCATCGGCCCGGACGAGCCGACGGCCCTTTTCGTCGGGCACAACTATCGTCTCAAGGGGCTGGACACGCTGCTGAAGGCCCTGTCGCTTCGGCCCGATCTGCCGGTGCGGGTGCTGGTGTGCGGCAGCGCTCGCATCGGACGGTATCAGCGACAAGTGAAACGGCTCGGATTAGAAGACCGTGTCCATCTGCTTGGATTCTTTCCTGAGGTGCGACAGGCGTTTTTCGCTGCCGACTTCCTGGTGCACCCGACGTTTTACGATCCCTGTTCTTTGGTGGTTTTGGAGGCGTTGGCCTGCGGTCTGCCGGTCATCACGACGGCATGCAACGGAGCGGCGGAACTGCTGCATCCGCCGGAGGATGGGCTGGTAATTGAGGATCCCGGCGATGCCGAGGGCTTAGGCCGGTGCATAGAACAGTTCTGTGATTCGGAACGGCGTCGGGCCGCGGCGGAAGCAGCCCGGCGAACGGCGGCGACGTGGACGTTCGAGCATCATTACCGGATGGTCATGAAGGTGCTCGAGGAGGCCGTCCGCGTGCGGGCCGCCGCTTGAGGAGGCGACCATGAATCACTTTCTGCGCTGGCTGCACCTGCTGGCCCTGGCCTCGTGGCTGGGGGGCAGCGTCTTTTTTTCGTTTTTCACGGCGTTGCCCATCATCCGACACATGGAAACGCTGGCCCAGGCGCCGGACAACTGGCCCGGCTTCAGCACGAAAAAGGAAGGCACGCGGATCGCCGGAGAAGCCCTGTCCGCCGTCTTCGCCTGGTACTTTCCCTATCAAACTGTCTGCGGCGTGATCGCCCTGACCACTGCCGCCGCTTGGTTGAAACGGCCAGGCTTTCAGTCGCGACTTCGGGTCATTGTCTTGGCCGTCGCCTTGCTGCTGGTTCTGGTCAACCTGGTGTATCTCAGCCCGTGGGTACATGAATTGCGGCAGCAGCGATACGCCTCGGACACGGCCCTTGCGGAACTGGCGGAGAAGACCTTCGGCGAACTGCATCAACTCAGCCTGCTGACCGACCTGGCGACCTTGGTTTTGGTGCTCATCGCCTTCACGATGTCGGCGGTCGAGGACCGGACCGACCCTGCCAAGCCTTCATGAAACCAGGTCAGCCTTCCAAAGGAAACGGGAAGGGAATCCCCGAACCACAGCAGACCGCTATGACTTATACTGTGAGGAACAGGTGAAGTTTTAGGGGAGAGATTCCCTTGAGCATAACCTATCGCCCCTTTCGCAATCCGGACCCGCCGGCCATCGTGCGGATCTGGAACGAGTGCTACACCGGCCGCGGGGCTGCCTACATGAACGGCACCTTGCCGCTGGAGTTTCTCGTCCTGGCCAAGCCGTATTTCGATCCGCAGGGCTTGATTCTGGCCGAGAAAGACGGCGAACCGGTCGGCTTCGTTCACGCCGGCTTTGCCGCCGCTGGCGACGGCGACAAACTGTGCTACGAGCGAGGCATCGTCTGTGCGTTAGCGGTTCGGCCTCAGCACCAGCGCCAAGGCTTGGGGCGGGAACTGCTTCGCCGGGGCGAGGCGTATCTGCGATCCCGCGGCGCTACCGTGATTCAGGCTGGTCAACGGCGCCCCTTATGCCCCTTCTACTGGGGCCTGCTTTCGGGCAGCGAGCCGGGAGGCATTCTCGCCTCGGACAATGGAGCACAAGCGTTTTTGCTTGCGAACGGCTATTGGCCCGGGGAACGATGCCTGATTTACCAGCGGGAACTGATGAACTTGTCATCAGTACCCGACCTCCGCTTCGCCGACATCAAACGCCGCTGCGACCTCATCGCCCAGCCTCGGCCGGTCAGTCCGACGTGGTTCGAGGAGGTGGTTTACTCGCCCCTGGAGATGCTGGAGTTTCATCTGGTCGAATGCAGCCGGGGGGAGACCGTTGCCCAGGTCCGCGTCTGGGACATGGAACATTTCGCCTGGCGCTGGCATCAACCGTCCGCGGGGATCATTGATCTGGTCGTGCCGGAGGCGCATCGCCGCAAGGGATACGCGAAGTTCCTGCTGGCCCAGGTGATGCGGTATCTTCAGGAGCAGTTCTACGGCATCGTCGAGTTTCAGGTGCCGGAAAGTAACGTGCCGGCCCAGCGGCTTGTCGAGGGCCTGGGCTTTGTCAAAGTGGACGAGGGCCGCGTCTTCCACAAAGAATAGAACAGAATCATGCGTTACGCATCCGGGTCCGTGTCGCCGCCGGGGTCATGAGTCGAGTTCTGGATCATTTCAACCATCGTCTGGCCGATCTTCTGGTGCGTCATCGCGGCCTGTGCTTCCTTTGCACCTTTGCCCTGACCATCGTGGCGGCGGTTTATCTGATCGGCTATCAGCCGCTCAAGTACAACCGTTCGATGGAGGGCTTCTTCCCGAAGCACGACCCGGCCCTGCACACCTATCAAAAGAACAAGGAATGGTTTGGCGGAGAGGCGACGCTGCTGGTCGCTTATCGAGACAGCGACCTCTGGTCCACGGCGGGGATGCGGCGGCAGGAGCAGTTGGCCAGCGCCTTGCGAAACCTGAGCGACCTCGGCGTCAAAGCGGTGACATCGCTGGCCGAGAGTCCCGCTCCCGAGAGACCGTGGCTTACCATCGCGGAGGTCGTGGAACAGGATCCCAACCACCTTGCCCGCTTGCAGGAATTGGTCCGCGCCGCGGCCCTGTATCAAGGCGTGCTCATCGCCGACGATCTTCAGACCACGGCTCTGCTGGTGCAGCTCCGGGAGCGATTTAACACCTCAGAGGATCTCGGCCGCTGCCTGGAAGCCGTTCGCAACACCGCCAAGGAAGTGCTGGCCAGGAATGGCCCGGAAACCACCAACCCCGCCGTCGTCGGCACGCATCTTCTGATCCATGACGTGTACGAATACACCGAGGCGGACGGAAAACGCTTGCAGGTCCTGTCGGTGCTTTTCATGGGCGTCGTCATCGCCATCTTCTTCCGCAGCATGCGCTGGATCGTCCTGCCGCTGCTGGTCATCTATGCCGCCTTGTTCTGGGCGGAATCGCTGTGGGCCATGTGGCGCGGTGAATTGACCATGGTCAGTTCGGCCATCAGTTCGCTGGTGGCGGTGATCGGCGTCTCGACCGTCGTCCATTACGGCATGCACTATCGGGAACTTCGTCATCACCAGGACTCCGTATCCGCACTGCGGGAAACGCTGTGCGTCATGAACCCGCCCATCTTCTGGATGCTGATGACGACGGCGGCGGGGTTCGGCTCGCTGCTGATTTGCGAACTGAAGCCAGTGCATGACTTCGCCTGGATCATGGTGATGGCGACGCTGCTGACCGGCGTGGCCACGCTCGGCTTCATGCCGTTCATGGTGCTCGGACTGCGGACTCAGGACCGGCTGGAGGTACCGGGGCGGAACCTGCTGAGTCGGCTGCTCGACGCGGGGCTTCGCTGGGTGCAACACCGACCCGGTTCGACGATGACAGCCCTGCTGGTGCCGGCGCTCGGCATCGCCTCCGGCGTCTTCTGGCTGAAGCCGCAGACCGATTTCACGAACAACTTCCGGCGGGACACCGAGGTTTTCCAAGCATACAGCTTCGTCGAGTCGCAGTTCGGCGGCGCGGGGCAGCTCGACGTGGTCTTTTCCTGTCCCGATCTGCTTCAGCTTCCTGAGGCCGAACTGCAAGCCTATCTGGATCGCCTTCGCCAACTGGAAACCGAACTGAAGCATCTGCGAATCGCGGATGGGTCGGAACTGGCCGGTATTACCAAGGTGCTGGGACTGGCCGATTTCCTGGATTTCTTCGAGCAGTCGCTGAGCGGTCTGGATCGCAGCCTGGCGGCGACGGCGAAACGGCTGTTCAACCAGCGTCTGCGGATCCAGGTCCTGACCGGTGATGTCTCCGAAGCCCGCAAGGCCCTCAAGGATGCCGCGGGGCTGCTCGACGGCTTCGCCGGTCGGCTCCTGAAGCCGGAGCAACGGGAAGCCTACAAACGGCAACTGGCCCAGGTCGAAAAGCAGCTTGCCCGGTTCGAGCAGTCGCCGCCGGGAAAGCATTTCTGGAATCGCAGTGCGGGCAAGATGCGGATCACGCTCCAGACGCGGGAACGGCTCAGCGGTCCGCAGAAAGTCGCCCTTATCGCTGCCGCCGAGCAAAAGGCCGGGGAAATCCTCGGCCCGGACAGTCAGCCGCAGGCGACGGGAATCTACCTCATGCTGACGCGGCTGATCACCAACCTCCTCGGCGATCAGCGGATGACGTTCGCCCTGGCGTTGCTTTTCATGTTCGTCATGGGCTTGATGGCGTTTCGCAACTTCTGGCTGGCAGCCATCACGATGGTGCCCACGGTGGTGCCGATTGTCGCCATTCTTGGCACGATGGGCTGGTTCGGCCTGCCGATCAACATCGCCACGGCGATGCTGGCCAGCGTGGCGATGGGCATGACCATCGACAGCAGCCTCCTGTACATTTACCGCTTTCGGAGGGAGCGGGACAGCGGACTGGATTTCGCCACGGCCATTCAGCGGACCCATTGCAGCACGGGCCTGGCTCTCGTGGTGGCGAACATCGCTCTGGTGCTCGGTTTCGCCGTGCTGGCCTGGTCGCGGTTCATCCCGCTGGTTCACTTCGGCATCCTGACGGGCCTGGCGTTGATCGGCGGTTTGCTGGGCAACCTCCTGCTGTTGCCGCTGCTTTTGAGCCTGGCACCGGGCATCAAGGGGCCGAGCCAGAGCGGGCCGGTGCCGAAGCAGCCGCAGGGCCTGGAACCGTCTGGGCCGGAATCCGCCAATTCCCCGCATCCGACGCCCCCGTCGGCGGGTTGACCGCCTGAGCATGGGCACGGAATGCGATCTGCTGAAGAATGCGACGGCTGGTTTCCTGGTCGCCGAAGGTGGCGATACGGACGCCGACCTCCGTCTGCGGCGGATCGGTGGGAATCTTCGGAATGATCTGCTCAATGCTGATCTTGACCCGTTCCCCCTTGCCGGTCTGGCTTTCGATCACGCCGGAAAGATTATCGCGGCTGACTTTCTTGATCGGCATGCCGAGATCGTAGAGGGCGTCCTGAGTGGCGTGCCAGACGGTCGTGAAGTCGCCGTCAATTTTTTCGGTGACGTTGCCGCGGTAGTAGGCGTAGCCCGCGGCTCCGCCGGCAGCGGCTCCTCCAGCCAGCAGAAGACAACCGCTGCTCGTGACGCACATCCATGCTGCAAGGAACAGCGCAAGGACGATTCGAGTCTGGCACCTGGGATTCATCGGCCCTCCTCCGATTGACCGCCGTGCAGAGGCCACGCACCATATCCGCAACGGGAAAACCGACAAGGCCATTTGGCAAAGGCACGACGGCGTACAATAGGACGACTCCGACATCCACGCCAACAAACACGCTGAGGACAGATGGGTAATTATCTCGTGGGCATCGACCTGGGCACGACCAATAGTGCCCTGGCTTATGTGGACCTGAAGCGGTCAGGACCGCTGCGGCTGTGCGCCCTGGGCATTCTCCAGCTTGTGGGGCTGAACGACGTTGCCCCCCGCTACCTGTTGCCCTCGTTTCTCTACCTTCCCGGGGCACACGACCTTCCCGCCGGGGCCTGTGCCCTGCCGTGGGATCCTGACCGCAACTACGTGGTCGGCGAATTCGCCCGTCAACACGGCAGCCGAGTACCGGGCCGCCTGGCGACCTCCGCGAAGTCGTGGCTGTGTCATGCCGGGGTGGATCGGCAAGCCCCGCTGTTGCCCTGGGGCGCTCCGCCGGATGTGCCCAGACTCTCGCCCGTCGAAGTCTCGACCCGCTATCTGCGTCATCTGGCCGAGGCGTGGAACCACACCCTCGCCGCCGGAAAGTCCGAGCAGATGCTGGAAAAACAGCAGATCGTGCTGACCGTCCCGGCGTCGTTCGACGACGTGGCCCGCACGCTGACCTTGGAAGCGGCCAGGAAAGCGGGCTTCGAGAACGTGGTGCTTTTGGAAGAGCCTCAGGCGGCTTTTTATTCATGGATGGCTGTTTCCCGCGGTGTCTTGCTCGAAGGTCCGGCGGCGTCCGAGGAGCCGTCCCGCCAAGCCGCCAAGGCCCTTGAACCGGGAATGATCTGTCTGGTCGTGGATGTCGGCGGCGGCACCACCGACTTCAGCCTGATCCGAGCGGAAGAGCAGGAAGGCGACATCGGCTTCGTCCGGTTGGCTGTCGGCGATCATCTTCTGCTCGGCGGCGACAACATGGACCTGGCCCTGGCCCGTTTCGTGGAAAGCAAGCTGCCGCGGGCCGGCTCCTTGGATGCCGCCACGCTGGGGCAATTGGTCCAGGCTTGCCGAGCGGCCAAGGAAACTCTGCTCGGCCCGCATCCCCCTTCCGAATACACCGTCACTGTCATGGGCCGAGGCCGAGCGGTCATCGGTGGTGCACTGCACGCTCGCTTGACTCCCGAGGAAGTCCGCGGCGTCATCGAAGAAGGCTTTTTCCCGCAGGTGCCGGCGACGGCGGAGCCGAGGCGAAGCGGACGCACAGGGCTGCATGAGCTTGGCCTGCCCTATGTCCAGGACCCCGCGATCACGAGCCACCTCGCCGCGTTTCTGCGAGAACACGAAGAAACCCGCAATCGGCCGCCGGATGCGATCCTGTTCAACGGCGGGGTTTTTCAACCGCGTCGGCTGCGGGAGCGGCTGGTGCAGGTGATGCGGACCTGGTACGCCGGCCGGGAAGGCGGCTGGAACCCGCTGGTGTTGGCCAGTCCGTCGCTGGATTTGGCCGTTGCCTGGGGAGCGGCCTATTTCGCCTGGCTGCGACACACCGGCGGACGCCGCATCGGCGGAGGACTGGCACGATCCTATTACATCGGGGTCGCTCCGCCGTCGGAAACGGAAGACCGTTCTCGGCTCAACGTCGTCTGCGTGGTTCCGCAGCACCTCGAAGAGGGCAGCGAGATCATCCTCGACGAGCCGCACCTGGAATTGGCCCTGGGCCAGCCGGTGACGTTTCCCTTGTTCACTTCAACCGTCCGCGGCAAGGATCGAGCGGGCGAGCTGCTGCACTTGGAACCTCGGCAATTGCTCCGCCTTCCGCCCTTGCACACGGTCCTTCGCGGCGGCAAACGCAGCGGAACCAAGAGCGTGCCGGTCAAGTTGGCCGCTCGCTTGACCGAGATCGGCACCCTGGAACTATCGTGCCTGGCTCGCAACAGCGACAACCGCTGGCGGCTGGAATTCAACACCCGGGACGTGCTGGAAGACGAAGGGGATTCGCAATCCTCCGCCGAAGTCGTGCTGGACGTTTGGGAAGAGGACCGCATCCAGGCGGCGGCTGCGGTTTTGCGCCGGGCCTTTCAAGAATCCAGCGAGACGGGGATCAAGGAGGTGATTCGGAACGTGGAGGCGGCCCTGGAGGCATCACGGGAGAACTGGCCCCTGGCCGTGTGCCGACGGCTCTGGGATTTCTTGGCAGAACTGGCCGACCATCGGCGAAAATCCCCGGCTCACCTGGCCCGTTGGTACAACTTGGCCGGGTGGTGTCTGCGGCCCGGTTTTGGCGATCCGCTGGATCGGCACCGCGTCGAACAGCTCTGGAAGCTGCTGCACAGCTTGGCTGCCAAGCCGGGCCAGGCATCCCTTCGCATCGGCGAAGGCGGTCCGGAGTGGTGGATCCTCTGGCGGCGCGTGGCGGGGGGATTGCCAGCGCCCTTGCAAAACTCTCTCTGGGACCGGCTGCGGCCGATCCTTTTGCCGAGCAAGGGCAGCAAGGGGAGCGGATACAAGCCCGGCCCTCACGAGCTGGCCGAGATGTGGCGGGCGGCCGCCAGTCTGGAACGACTCGACCTGCGCTGGAAGCAGCAACTGGGCGATGCCCTTCTGCGGGAGATTCGACGTCCGCCGGTGCCTTCCCATGTGTTTTGGGCCTTGACACGACTAGGCTCCCGCCGCCTGGTTTACGGGCCGCTCAACGCCGTTCTTCATCCCGAGGTCGTTTCGGGATGGATCGAAACGCTGTCAGGCTTTTCACCCAATTCGGACCAGGAACGGCAAAACTGGCAGTTCTGTCTCGCTCAGCTAGCCCAAAAAACCGGACAACGTGCTCTGGATGTTTCCGAGTCCGTGCGGGAACAAGTATCGCAGCGCCTCCGAGAAAGCGGGGCTTCGGATCGTCTGTTGCATATCGTTGAGGAGGGAACGCCCCTGGATGCCGCGGAGCAGAAACAAATGCTCGGCGATGTTTTGCCGATCGGGCTGAAGCTGGCTAGCTCGCCGGAGTGACTAGCCGCTATCCATGCGAAAGGCACTTTCGGGGTTGGCTAACGGTCCCGGGCGACAGCCCGTTCCCAGCCCAAGCCGGCTTGCACCGATGGATCGGGAACCGGCACCGCCTGTCGGGAAGCCGACCAGAGCCAGCCGGGGAACAGAAACGCGGCCAGGACGAAGACGCCACAGATCATTGCCCCCACGAGGCCGGGCCGATCCGACGGGATTGTGACTTCTCGACCCGGAGGACGCAAGTACATGATCGCCACGAGTCGGACGTAGTACCAAGCGGCCACAGCGGCGTTGACCGCCAAGGCGACAGCCAAAACTCGATACAGGACACTCTCGGTGGCCCAGGCCGAAAGGAAGATGTACAGCTTGGCCCAGAACCCGGCGGTCGGCGGCAGTCCAGTCAGGCTGAACAGGCACACGGCCATCGTCAATGCCGCCACGGGACGGGTCTGCCACAGACCGGCCAGATCTTCGACGGCTTCCACGGGCCGTTCCGCGAGGTTGAGCATCCCCAGCACCGCGAAAGCCCCCAGCGTCATCGCGGCGTAGATGAACAGGTAGAACAGCACCGCTTCCTGTCCGCCGGAGCCGCTGCTGGCCGAGGCCGCTCCAACGCCTGCCAGCACATAACCCGCATGAGCGATGCTCGAATAGGCCAGCAGTCGCCGTAGATCGCTTTGCAACAACGCCAACAGATTCCCAAGGGTCATGGACGCCAAGGCCAGAATCCAGCACAGGGCCGTGACCACGTTTCGCACCTGGGGAAACCAGCTTTCCGCCGAGGTCAGCCCGAGGGCCGCGTTGAGAACAACCAGAATGCCGACGAACCCAGCCACTTTCGGTATCGCCGCCAGCAACCCGGCACAGACCGGTACCGTGCCCTGATACACGTCCGGGGCGTAGAAGTGGAACGGGACCGCGGCCACGCGGAAACTCAGGCCCGCCAGCACCAGAACCAGGGCCAGGCCGAGAAGAAGATCAAATCCGCTATCCCGCTGAATCGGCAAGGCAACCGACAACGCCGTCAGGTTGGTCGTCCCGGCTAGACCGTACAGGTAGCTGACGCCGAACAGAAAGATCGCCGAGGCAAACACGCTCAGCAGGAAATACTTGAGAGCCGCTTCCTGATTGCGGGCGTCACGCCGGGGAAGGTAGAGCACGACGTAGGTCGGAATGCTGATCATTTCCAGAGCAAGGAAGAGCAGGAGCAGATCGTTGGCCGCGCCGACCAGCATCGTGCCCGCGGCAATGACCAACAGGCAGGCATGAAATTCGGCGGTGAAGGATTCCGGGACCTGATTCCACGCCGACAGCACGACCACTGCCACGGCACCCAAACTCAGCACGCTTACGAAGGAAGCCAGGGGCGTAAACGCCACCAGACCGACCGAGGGCGGACGTGCATCGGCCGCAGGACCCCACCACCAGGCCAGAAACGCCAGAGCCAGAGCGATCAGGGCCGAGACGGACCAGGTCGTTCGGCAGCGATAGATCGTTCCGCCTACGAACAGCACGCAGGCTGCCGCGATTAGAATCGCTTCCGGTACCAGCAGTTTCAGCGAACCGACCAGTTGTTCCGCAATCTGCGAATCCAAAGCGTTCCTCCGCTTCAACCGCGCAGGGTCAGGACCACGAACACAAGGAAGATGGCCAGGCCGATCGTCGTTGCCAGGGCGTAGTATTGCACCAAACCGTTCTGCGGAGTCTGGAAAACTCGTCCCACCGCCCCGGGCACCCAGCCCACGAGATCAACCACGCCGTCCACGATGTACTGATCGAACAGGCGGCAGAAATTGGACAGCATCGTCGCCGGTCCCACGAACAGCACGCCGTACAGTTCGTCCAGGTAGAACCGGTTAGACGACAACTCGTACAGACCCGGCAGGCTTCGCCGCAAGCGTTCCGGCAAACTGGGGCTGAGGACGTACAACCATGCGGCAAGGCCGATGCCGACCCCGGCGGCAAGAGTGCTTGTCATCATCACGGTCCAGTTCAGCCCATGCTCTTCGCCGTGGGTGGCAAAGATCGGCGTCTTGCCCAGGTACTCGGCGAACAGATGCGTCGGACCGAAAAGGATTCCGGCCAAGGCCGCCCCAACCGCCAGCAAAGCCATCGGCACCAGCATGACCCAGCCCGATTCGTGAGCATGTCCGTGTGCCTCTTCTGGTACACGCTCCTCACCCCAGAACGTCAGGAAGTAGGCGCGGAACGTGTAAAACGCCGTCAAAAACGTCGTCAAAACGGCCGTGTAGTAGCACACGGTAAAAAAGCCGGGATAGGGACCGTGGGACGCCTCATGCACCGCCGCGAGGATTTCATCCTTGCTCCAGAACCCGGCCAGGGGCACGACGCCGGCGAGTGCCAAGGCCCCGACGAGGAACAACGCATGAGTCCACGGCAACAGCCGACGCAACCCGCCGAAGCGCCGCATGTCGATGACATCGCCCATCGCGTGCATCACGCTTCCGGCCGCCAGGAACAGCAGGGCTTTGAAAAAGGCATGGGTGAAGAGATGAAACACGGCGGCGACGACCGCGAATTCAGCGAGCTTGGGCTGACCTGCCGCCGCTCCCAGAGCCAGAAACATCAGGCCGAGTTGACTGACCGTTGAGTAGGCCAGCACTCGCTTGAGGTCGAACTGCGTCAAGGCCATCAGGGCCGCCAGCAGGGCCGTGAAGCCGCCGATCCCGGCGACGATCAGTTGGGCGGTCGGCGATGCCACGAACAACGGTGTGCTGCGGGCCACGAGGTACACTCCCGCCGTCACCATCGTCGCGGCGTGGATCAAGGCGGAGACCGGCGACGGACCTTCCATCGCATCCGGCAACCAGACATGCAGTGGAAATTGAGCTGATTTGCCGATGGCCCCGGTGAACAGCAGCAGACAGATTGCGGTCAGCGTAGCCGGGTCGGCCTGTTCGACCTGCCTGAAGACGCCGTCGTAGTCCAGCGTGCCGAACGTCGTCCACATCAGCATCAGCCCCAGAAGGAAGCCGGCGTCGCCGATGCGGTTGACAAGAAACGCCTTGCGGGCAGCCGCCGCTGCGCTCGGCCTCTCGTACCAGAAGCCGATCAGCAGATAGCTGCACAGGCCGACCGCTTCCCAGAAGACGTAAAGCAGAAGGAAGTTGCTGGACAGGACCAGCATGGACATGGAAAAGACGAACAGGCCCAATTCCGCAAAGTAGCGTGCATAACCGGGATCCCCGGCCATGTAGCCGCGTGAATAAACCGCCACGAGGAAACCGACAAGATTGACCGTCACCAGCATCATCGCCGTGAGGGCGTCGGCCCGCAGCACGACGTTGATGTGCAGATTGCCGAGATCCACGAAGTCGTAGGAAGTCGAAATCCGTCCGCTGCCGGGCGCTTCGACGAGAACCATGAACGAGAACAGGACCGCCCCAGCCAGACCGACGACCACCGGCAGATGGCTTTTGGACCCCAGCAGACGATTGCCTAAAAACGCGGTCAGGATCGAGCCGACCAGCGGCAGGGCGGGCACGATCCGCAAGGCTACATCGAGGTCAGACATGAGCGGCCTCCTCTGCCTGGTTCGACTTCGGCTCCAGCCCGGCGGGCGTCAGCCTTGGAAACTCGGGAGGCGGAGGAGGCGGTTCCTCCGGCGGAGTTTCCTCGACCTCGGGTTCGACCTCCGGTTCCCGCAGTGTCTGCCAGACGCTCACATCCAAAGTCCGTTGTCGCCGATACAAGGCCAGCACCAACGCCAGAGCCAACGCCGCCTCGCATGCTGCCACGGTCAGCATCATGATCGTGAAGACCTGGCCCGAGAAGGACCGATGATACGCGCCGAAGGCAACCAGGTTTAATGCCACGCCTTGCAGCATCATCTCGACGCACAAGACCACGATGATGAGATTCCGCCGGGTCAGGAAGCCGATCGCGCCGAGGACGAACAGCACGGACCCGACCACGAGATAGTTGTGCAGAATCGGTGTCATGCTGCTTCCTCCTGGCGACGCAGGGCGATGACGATGGCCCCGACCGTGGCCACCAGCAGCAGCGTCCCGGCGATTTCTACCGCCCAAAGATAGTCCCCATAGAGCGACTGGCCGAGCGAGGCGACGTGCGGCTCCCGAAGTCGGCTCAGCGGCGACTTGCCGAAGCGAAGCTCAAGACGCTGGGACAACGCGAGCAATTGATCCAATCCCTCGACCATCATTTCTGCGTTTTCCGTCAGCCGGGCGCGGCTGATCTTGGCATTAGCCGCCTCGCAGACATCGCGTTCCTGCTTGCGTTCCTTGGGCGGCAGCGTCTCGGCAAGTTGAAAGAGGATATTGCCGACAAACGATTCCGGCTGAGCCGCTTGGAGGTACAGCAGCTTGCCGGTGTCGTCCGGCGATTCCCCGGCCTTAACCCGGGAGCGGACTTCCTCAAGCACTTGCTGGACTTTGGGCAATTGCCGAGGCTGAGCGAATACCTGGACCGTGTCCGGCGAGGTTTTACCCGCCGTGCTCACGGCATATTGCAAGGCAGCCAGCAGAGCAAAACCAGCGATGCAAGCCAGCAGCGGTTCCCGAGCCTGCCGGTCGTAGGGAGCCAGGCCCGTCTGCTGGGCCAGCATGATGACGAAAAGGAAGGTGACGACGATGGCCCCGGCGTAGACGATCACGGTCGCGGCGGCCAGGAACCACGCGGCTTGCAGGAGGAACAGGCCGCAGGTGCTGAGAACCACCTGGGCGAACCACAAGGCGCTGTACACGGGATTCCGCTGCACGATCATGGCCACGCCAGAGGCGACGGCGAGCAGGGCGAAGACCCAAAACAGCACATCGAAGAGCAGGGGAACGTCCGGCCCGGTACCCCGCAGCAACACCAGTCCGCCGACGAGCAGGGCCGCTGTCCCGGCAATGAATGCCGAAATCAGGACCTGCCGTGGTCGGGCCTGCGGCAACAGCAGCCACAGGGCCGTCATGCCGACGGCCAGCGGCAGCAGGACCAGCCCCACGTCCCGCAGCGATGTCAGCCAGCTAGCCAGCAGAGGACTCAGCATGGTTCGTCATCATCCATCAGAGCCTTGGAGAAAGTGTCGTCCGTTCCGAATCGGTCCGGTTGTCGCTCGGATGAGCGGCATTGGCCCCGACGCCGCTGGACGGTCCCAACTGGTTGATCGGCACCAGCGGTTCGGAGGCCGGTCCGAGTCGCCCCCGCCGGGTCCGAGGCGGATCAGTTCCTGCGGCGACCGTCTGATCGTACACACTGAGCAGCTTTTCCTTGTCGAACAGCATCTCCCGGCGGGTCAGCCCCGTGAGATCGTACAGGGTCGTCAACTCGATGGCATCCACGGGACAGGCTTCCTCGCACATGCCGCAGTAGATGCATCGCAGTTCGTCGATGACAAAGGTTTCCGGATACTTCTCCCGATCCGGCCAGGGGGACGGAGCGGCCACGATGTCGATGCAGTGGGCCGGGCAAGCGGTCGCACACAGATAGCACGCCACGCATTTGACCCGACCCTGTTCATCCCGATTGAGCCGATGCACGCCGCGATAGTGGGGCGGCAGCTTCGGTTCCTCTTCAGGAAACTGCTGCGTCACTGCCGGCCGGACCATGTGCGACAGCGTTGTGCCCAGCCCTTGAAGCACGGCCGGGACGTACAGACGCTCCCATAGCCCCATGCGTGGCGGTTCCACCCAGCGGACTTCTTCAGGCTTGACGGGCATGGCCAATCATCCTCTTATCCGGCGTCGAGACCACAGTCCCGATCAACCCCGCACCGACAAAAAGCACGAGGGAAATTGGAAGGAGCCACCACCGGCTCAAGCCCCAGTGCAACACGATCATGGCCACGATCACGTTCAAAAGGCCGAGGGGAATCAGGACCACCCACGCCAACCGCATCAACTGGTCATAGCGGAAACGCGGCAACGACCAGCGAAGGACCATGATCAGGAAGATGAAGAACCCGGCTTTAAAGACCAGGACCAGAATTTTGACTGCCGTGGCCCCGGGATAACTGCTCGTCGGCTCGGCGATGAACGGGAAATGCCAGCCCCCGAAGAACAGAATGGCCGTCAGAAAGCTGACAGTAATCATGTGCGTGTATTCGCCCAGGAAGAACATCACGAACTTGATCGCGCTGTACTCCGTGTGGAAGCCACCGACGAGTTCCTGTTCGCACTCCGGCAGATCGAACGGCAGTCGGTTCGTCTCGGCCAGTGCCGCCGTGAAAAAAAGCAACCAGGCCAGCGGTTGAAACCAGATGTTCCATCCGAGGAATCCTTCCGTGGCTTGCCGGGCGATGATCCGTTCGAGGTTGAGCGAGCCGGTCAGCATGGCCACAACCAAGATCGAAAGCCCCAGCGGAATCTCGTAGCTGATGATCTGGGCCGACGACCGCAAAGCCCCGATCATGCTGTACTTGTTGTTCGAGGCCCAGCCGCCGAGGATGATCGCGTACACGGCCAAGCTGCTGACTGCGAAGACGAAGACGATGCCGATGTCGATGTTGGGGGCGATGACGAACGGGAAGGCGTCGGGATTCTGCGGCGTGGGGGTCGGGCCGAAGGGAACCACCGCAAATGCTAACAATGCCGTGATAACTGCAACGCACGGAGCCAGGAAATACAGCACCTTGTCCACATGCTGCGGGACGACTTGTTCCTTGAACAGGAACTTGAGCCCGTCGGCGATCGGCTGCCCCAGTCCCCAGAAGTGGAAGCCGCCAGTGAGCCGCTTGAGAAACGGCAAACCGAGGTCGAAGCCCACGCGGTTGGGGCCGACGCGGTCCTGGATCCAGGCGGCCGTTTTCCGCTCCAGGAGGATCAAGTAGGAGTTGATCGTGAGGATCGCCGTCATGACTACGACGATCATCAAAAAGGTGATCAACAAGCTCATGGATGACCTCGTGTTGGGCGGTTACCGGAGCCTTTACAGGCTCCGCTCGCCGTAAAGTCAATAGGCTTCCCTCGCCGTAAAGTCAGGGCACCCCGCTCGCCGCAAATCAATCAACTCCGATTGCCGCATCTGAGTCAGTTCCGCTTACTTGGAAAATCAATCAGTTTTGCTTGCCGTTGAGGAATACTCCCAGGGGATCGATCTGCCCCTCCTTGAGCAGAGCGAAAAACGGCACCTCGGCGGCCAGTTCCCTCCTCAGGGTCGGAGCGTGGGGCAGTCCGCGTCGCTCGGCCAATTCCATGAAGATTCGGGCATCATTTCGGGCTTCGCCGGGCGGCACGACGGCCCGATGAATCGCCTGAGCCAGGCCGGCATGGTTCACGAATGTGCCGTCCTTTTCGGCGAACGTCGCCCCGGGCAGGACGTACTTGGCCAGCGTTGTCGCCGCCGAGGGCAGAATATCCTGCACAACGACGAAGCCGACCTGCTCCAGCACCTTGGCCTGCTCGTCGCTCAGCCACGGCTCGGGATATCCGCCGGTCAGGTACAGCGCCTGAATCTGCCCCTTGTTTGCCGCTGCGAGAACGGCGTCGAACGTCTGCACCTGGCTTTCAAAATGCCGCAGGATCGCCTCGACGCCGAGCCGGTTGGGACACTTCTCGGCTCGGATCGTGAAGCGGGTCTTTTCCGGCGGCGGCGGATTGCCGTGAACGTCCTTCGGATAGCGGTCATCCTCGCCGATCACGGGGACTGGTCCCAGAGCCAACCGCGTCTGCGGCGAGAGGGAGCGGAACCAGCGGACGGCCAGGAACGCTTCCTCGCAGGTCAGCCACGGCGAGAGGACAAGCCAGGCCGACTGCGGGGCCTCTCCCACGACTTGCCGCACCTGCCGCCGCAACGTCGGCAACACTTCTTCCCAGCCGACGTGGAACGTGTGCTTGTCATGCCGGACCATCGGACTGATGAGCCGATCCGCCGCGTTGATGTACTTGTACCCGAAGCGTCCGTCGTCGCACATGAACCAGCCCTGGGCTTGGGGATTGGCCCGGGGACGCAGCCGATAGACGATGTCCTTGTGATGGTCAACGACGATGCTGCATCCGGTACTGCACCGGGGACAGACGCTCGGCGTGTTCTTGAGGAACCAGACCCGCTGCTTGTAAAGGAAATCCTTGCTGCACAAGGCTCCGACCGGGCACAGGTCCACGACATTGCCCGCCAGTTTGTTGTTGCACGGCTGACCGGGAAAGATGTCGATCTCAGCGTGTGCCCCACGATGGATGATCTGAAGCTCGGCCGTGCCGCTGATCTCCCGCGTGAATCGCACGCAACGGCTGCACATGACGCAGCGGTCGGTGAACAGGGCGATGTTGTCGCCGATGTAATCCTTGTCTGGCCGGATGATCTTGTCTTCCTTGAACCGGCTATAGCCTCGGCCGAATTTGTACGAGTAATCCTGCAAATAGCACTCGCCGGCCTGATCACAGACGGGGCAATCCAGCGGATGATTGAGCAGCAGATACTCCAGCGTGGCGGCCTGGGCTGCTTTCGCCTTTTCGCTGTTGGTGCGGACTACCATGCCGGGCCTGGCCGGAGTCTGACAGGCCGGAACCACCCGCGGCTGCATGGCAAGGGTGCCGTCGGGTTTCTTCTCTCCGACCTCGACCAGGCACATGCGGCAACTGGCCACCACGGTTAACGCCGGATGCCAGCAATAATGCGGCACTTCGTAGCCAGCCCGCTGGGCGGCTTGGATGAGATTCAGCCGCTCATTGTCAGCCAACTCAACGTCTTTGTCATTGATCGTGATGACGGCCATGTTCCGTCCTGATTTCGGTGGCGGTTACAAATGCCCCACGGGGACCGGCCCGGTTTCCGCGCTGCGTTTTCCACTGCGGATGTAGTCCTCGAACTCGGCCCGGAACTTTCTCAAGGCGTTTTTCACCGGCCAGGCTGCGCCGTCGGCCAACCCGCAGATGGTCGTGCCCGGCGTAATGCCGATGCCGTCGGCGATCTCCAGCAACTGGTCCAGGTCGCTCAGTTCCCCTTGGCCGCGGCGAATACGGGCCAGAATCTTCGTCATCCATTCCGTCCCTTCCCGGCATGGCGTGCATTGTCCGCACGACTCGTGGCTGAAAAAGCGGCACGAGTTGTACAGCACGTCCACCATGCTGGTCTGATCGTCAATAACGATGACCGCCGCAGTGCCCAATCCGAGGCAACCCACCTTGGTTGGTCCGTTGAAATCCAACGGCGTGTCCAATTCCGATTCGCTGAGGAAGCCCATGCTGATGCCGCCGGGTACGACCGCCTTGGCCTTGCGTCCCTTCCACACGCCGCCCCCGTGCTCCTCGATCAGTTGCCGGGCCGTGACCCCGAGCGGCAGTTCGACACAGCAGGGATTGTTGACGTGCCCGCTGATGCAATAGAGCTTCGGCCCGTAGCTCCCCAGATCGCGGGGATTGTTCGGGTCGGGAGGCACGCCGATGGACTTGAACCAATCGGCTCCGCGGTCAAGGATGTGGGTCACGCAGGCCAGCGTCTCGACGTTGTTTACGATGGTCGGCTTGCGGAATGCTCCCTCCACGGCCGGAAACGGGGGCTTGATCCGCGGCCAGGCACGCTTGCCTTCCAGACTCTCGATCAGCCCGGTCTCTTCCCCGCAGATGTAGGCTCCCGCTCCCCGATGCAGATACACATCGAGATGAAAGTCCGAGCGGCCAAGGATGTTCCGGCCCAGCAGCCCAGCCGCGTAGGCCTCATCCACGGCCCGCTGCATGGTGCGGAAGCATCGGCCATATTCGTAGCGGAGATAGATGTACGCCGTGCTGGCTCGGGTCGCATAGGCACTGATGATGATGCCTTCCAGAACTTGATGCGGATCCTCTTCCATGAGGATGCGGTTGTTGAATGTTCCCGGCTCGCTTTCGTCGGCGTTGACGCACAGGTAGATGGGACCGGGATGGTCCTTGGGCAAAAAGGTCCATTTGACGCCGCAGGGAAAGCCCGCCCCGCCTCGACCCCGCAGTCCGGAATCCTTGACGACCTGCACGACCTCGGCCGGACTCATCCGCAAGGCCTTTTCCAAAGCCCGATAACCGCCGCGCTGCCGATACACCTCCAGCCGCTGCACGTCCGGAACGCCACGATTGCGAAGCAGCACCGGCTCGTAGGTCATGGGGTCGCCTCCGCTCGGTTGAGCAATTCCAAGGCCTGCTCGGTGGTGATTGGCCCATGCACCTCATCGCCGATCATCAAGCACGGCGCGCCTTCGCACTGGCCCAGGCACTCGGCGAATTCCAAGGTGACCTGTCCATCCGCCGTGGTCTCGCCGGGATGGACCCCCAGACGGGCGGCCAAGTCTCTCAGCAACCCTTCTCCACCGCGGAGCATGCAAGTCAGACTGCGGCAGACCCAGACGCGCTTCCGGCCCAAGGGGTGCTGCTCATCCCGGAAGAAGCCGTAGAAGCTGAGCGTGTCCTGCACCTGGGCGGGATGGAGATCGAGCATTTCCGCGATTTCCCGTACCGCTTCCAGAGGAACGCAGCGCAGCTCGTCCTGAACAATGTGCAGCGCCGGCAGGACCACCGCCTGCTTGCTCGGATAGCGGGGCAGATAAGCCCGAATCTTCTCCCGCATCGCCTCGGTCAGTACCGCCATGCCGACCCTCGGAAGTATCTCCCGTTCAACGATCCAGTTCCGCCGCGATGATGTTGAGGCTGCCCAGAATCGCCACGACGTCGCTGAGCTGATGGCCGACCACCAGATGCGGAAAGACGGCAAAGTGAATCAGCGACGGCGGGCGTGTCCGGCAGCGATAAGGGCGATCCGTTCCATCAGAAACCAGGTAAAAGCCCAGTTCGCCGTTGGGTGATTCGATGGCTCCGTACACTTCCTCGACCGGAGCAGGATAGCCGCGGTTGGTCATGATCAGTTCGAAGTGCTGAATCAGCGCCTCGATGCTGCGGTAGGTGGCGTTCTTGTCCGGCAGGACCGCCTTGCCTTCGACGCCGACGTTGACCGGCCCTCCGGGCAGGTTTTCCACGGCCGCACGGATGATCTTGATGCTCTCCAGCATCTCTTCCATGCGGACCAGATAGCGGGCATAGCAGTCGCCGGCGTCGGAGCAGACGACCTGAAACGCATCCCGCAATTCGCCGTAGGCCAGGTAGGGTTCGTCCTTGCGGAGGTCCCGCACGACGCCACTGGCCCGCGCCACGGGTCCAGAGCAACTGAAATTGATCGCATCCTCCTTGCTCAGCACGCCGATGCCGCGCATCCGCTCGATGAAAATCCGATTGCGGGACAGAAGCCGAGCGATGTCGCCGTGGGCCTTGGGAAAGCCGTTCAAAAACTCCCGCAGCTTGCGAATCCAGGCATCGTCCACGTCGTAGAGCAAGCCGCCAACCCGCAGATAGCTCCCGTGAAAGCGCTGCCCCGAAGCGTATTCGCACAGGTCGTAGATCAGTTCCCGCTGGTAGAACGCGTACAGGAACGGCGTAAAGGCTCCGAGGTCCAGAGCCGACGTGCCGACGTTGAGCAGATGGTCGTGCAGGCGCATCAACTCGCCGAAGATCGTCCGCAGATACTTGCAGCGGGGCGTGAGTTCGATGCCGAGCAGCTTTTCGACGACGTGAAACCAGGCGATTTCGTTGGCGATCGGCGAGATGTAGTTCATCCGGTCCACGACGGTGACGTACTGGTTGAACGTCAAATCCTCGCCGAGTTTTTCAAAGCCGCTGTGCAGGAAGCCGATGTCGGGAACGGCCTTGACGACCCGTTCGCCGTCGAGAGTCAGAATCAGACGCAAGGTCGTGTGGGTGGCTGGGTGCTGCGGACCGAAGTTGAGCGTCCACAGGTACTCCTGCTCCGTCGCCTGCTCCTGCCCGGTTTCAACCAACTCCAGCGGCATAAGACTCCTCGTGGCTTGCCGTCAAGGGCCTCGTCGTGTTGGGACTCCTCGTCGATGTCTCCGCTTCGATCAGGATTCCGCCCGGGTGATGACCGGGAAGTTGTGCCGTTCGCCTCGGCCCCGCAGGGGATAGTCCTTCCGCAGCGGGAAGGCGGTAAAGGCTTCCGGCAACAGCAGCCGCCGAAGATCGGGGTGCCCCTCGAAAACGATGCCGTACATGTCGTACAATTCGCGTTCCATCCAGTCGGCCCCGCGCCACAGCGAGCAGGCGGAGGGCAGGGTCAGGTCCGGCTCGTTGAGAAACGTTTTAAGGATGAGCCGTTCGCCGCTGGCCGTGTTGAGCAGGCACCAGACGACGCCGAAGCGGTCCTGGGCTTCGGGATAGTGCAGGTAGTCCACGGCCGTGATGTCCACCAGGAAATCGAAACCAAGTTGCTCCTTGAGAAAGCGCAAAACCTCGGCGACCTGATCGGGCCGGACGATGATCCGCAGGTTATCTCGGAACTCGGAAGTGCGGAGCGTTCCGAAGCGCTGTTCCAGTTTCTGGAGGGTCTCCGCGTGGTCCATCGATCGCTTCCCCGCCAAGGTTCAGTGCGACTGCAATTCGGGAAAGACTGTCTTCACTCCCAGCTTGTCCGTGGCGATGTTCAACTCTGTCCAGAAGCGTGTGGCCGTGCGATAGTCGCCGGGGGAGACGATGGCCTCCTGGGGTCGGACGGCGACCATTTCCGGTCCCTCGAAGCGGGTGCGGCGGAAAAACTCCTTGGCCCGGACGCTGCCGGTTTCGCGGATTTTGTCCTGAATGTCGATGACCGCCTGAAGCAGTTGTTCGGGCCGCGGGGGACAGCCGGGAACGTACACGTCCACGGGAATGAAGCGGTCCACGCCCTGCACGACGGCGTAGGTGTCGAAGACCCCGCCGCTGGAAGCACAGGCTCCCATCGAAATGCACCATTTCGGCTCCGGCATCTGGAGCCAGATGCGTTGAAGGACCGGAAGCATCTTCATGACCACGCGGCCGGCGACGATCATGAGGTCGCATTGCCGGGGGCTGAAACGCATGGCCTCGGCCCCGAAGCGGGCAATGTCGTGCCGAGACGCCCCTGTGGCCATCAGCTCGATGCCGCAGCAAGCCGTGCCGAACGGCATCGGCCAGAGGCTATTCGCTCGGCACCAGTTGGCCAGCGGATCGAGCTTGGCGAGAAACACGCTGTCCGGCAGTCCTATCGCCATCGGAACACCCCTTTGCGAAGGGCGTACAGGTAAGCCAGGGCCAAGGTCGTCAGGAAGACCAGCATCACGCCGAAGACGGCGTTTTGCAGCAACGCCTGAGCACGTAGCGGATTACCCCCCGTCAGGTCGGCGTAGGCACTGACCGCCCAGGGGTACAGAAACAGCAATTCGACGTCAAAAACCAGGAACAGAATGGCGACAAGGTAGAACTTCACATCGAAATGTCGTCGGGCGTCGCCGATCGGATCCATGCCCGATTCGTAGGGCATGTCCTTGACTGGATGCGGCCGCCTCGGAGCGATCCAATGCGAAACCGCCAGCGTTCCCGCCACGAACGCCAGAATCACCACCAAATACAAGACAATCGGATAGAGCAGGGGCAGATCGGTTTCCATTCCCGCCGTCCCGAGACTTCGTGACACATTTCACGAAGTGCATCATAAAAAGACCTCCACTGCGGACGATCAGCAATGGAGGCAATGCTCACGACATCATCAGTCTAGTCGCGGCGATTGGAGCCGTCCACACGAAGCACGGAGTGCCAGGCTGGTTGCACCGGCGAAACGGGATTGGCAGAGTTGACCGACGAGCGTTCCGGCATTCCGGCGTTCTGACTTCCCGGTCGGCTTTTTGCTTGGAACCCTAATTGCGCTCTGAAATAATGGCGGCATCGCGCCTTCGGACATTTGAGGTGGGAGAAAACAGCATGGCACGCAAGGGAATCAATCGTCGGGGATTCTTGCAGTCGGCTGCGGCGGGGACGGCGGCGTTGTCGTTGGCGGCCCGAAGCTATGGGCGGGTGCTGGGGGCCAACGACCGCATCGGCATCGCCTTTCTGGGAGTCGGCGGCCGGGCACAGCAGCATATCGACGTCATTCTGGATTTGCAGAAGGAAAACAAAGGCGTGGTGCCGGTCGGCGTCTGCGACGTCTGGGACGGCGACGCCAAGCTCGGCTCCGGCAAAGGCCGCGGCCTTTATCCCTCGGCCAAACGCTGCGGACTCGACCCGGACGACAAGACCCACGTCACCAAGGATTACCGCCGACTGCTCGACCTCAAGGAAGTCGATGTCGTCTGCATCTCCACCCCGGACCACTGGCACGCCAAGATGTGCATCGACGCCGCCGAACGCAAGAAGCACATCTACTGCGAAAAGCCGATGACCAAGACCATCGAGGAAGCCCATGCGGTCGTGGACGCGGCCAGGAAGTACAACGTCGTCATGACCGTCGGCGTGCAGTGGATGGCTGATCCGCTTCTGCCGAAGGTCAACGAGATGATCCGCAATGGCGACATCGGCCACGTCTGCCAGGGGCAGACGAGCTACTACCGCAACTCCCTGGTCGGCCAGTGGCGGTATTATCCGTTGACCAAGGAGATGACGCCCAAGACGATCGACTGGGACATGTGGCTGGGGCATCAGTTCTCCGTTTTCCCCGGTGTACCCTTGGCGGAGAAGCGGCCGTTCGACCGGGCTGTCTGGGCTCAGTGGCGGTGTTACTGGGACTTCGGCGGCGGCATGTTCACGGACCTGTTCGTGCATCGGACGACCCGGCTGATCGCGGCGATGGGTGTGCGATATCCGGCACGAGTGGTCGGGGCGGGCGGAATCTACCTCGAATACGACGGTCGGGACGTGCCCGACGTGGCGACCGTCGTAGCCGATTACGAAGAAGGTTGTCAGGTCATCATCACGGCCACGATGATCAACGACTACCCCATCGAGGAAGTGATCCGCGGCCGGACGGCGACGCTGCGGTTCACGCAGCGGCGGGAGGGCAACAAGACGGAATACGGCGTGGACTTCCTGCCGCAGACGATTGCCAACCGACCGACGCGCACCCAGGAAAAGCCGCAGACCGAGTCCCGTTTCATCGGTGGCGGCATCAGCGAAGGGGACGCCACCCGGCCGCTGTGGGAGAACTTCCTCGAGTGCTGCCGCATGAACAACCGGGAGACGCTGAGCACGCCGGAGTTGGGAGCGGCCGCCTTCACCACCGTGGCGATGGGCGTGCAGAGCTACCGCACCGGGCAGGTGCTCTTCTGGGACAAGGAACACCGCCGAGCCGTTCCAGGCAATGGCAGCTGGGCGGCTCAGTGGGAGCGCCGCAGCAAGGCCCGCGGTAAGCCGAATCAGATCATCGGCTGGCGGGGTGGTGACCGGGGCAGCACCTTGGAACCGCCCGAATATCAGAAACTCGAAGGTCCGTGGATTGACGGCAAGGATCCTGCCGGGGCCTGAAGCAATTCTCTCCCTGCTCAGCGGGCCTGTCGGCGCTGTGTCGGCAGGCCCGTCTGTTTTCCAAGACCTTTTCCGTGTCAGGGACTTTGCCCGGCTCCAGGCTCCCGATTCCCCTCCCATATACTGACGGCTAGGCCCTTCCACGACGGATCAAGTGCGAAGACGGCAGAACCATGTTCGACGAACTGTGGGAACAGGAATGTGAGATCATGGCCGGGGGTGGGCCAAAAGCCATCGCTCGGCAGCATGAGAAGAACCGCCTGACGGCACGGGAGCGCATTGAACGGCTCGTCGATCCGGGTTCGTTTTTTGAACTGGGCTTATGGGCCGCCTGGAACATGTACACCGAATGGGGCGGCGCGCCGTCGGCTGGGGTCGTGACCGGCATCGGCCTGGTGGACAACGTGCCGGTCATGGTCATCGCTAACGACGCCACGGTCAAGGCCGGGGCATTCTTCCCCATGACCGTCAAGAAAGTGCTCCGCGCCCAGCGCATCGCTATGGACAACCGGCTGCCGCTGGTCTACCTCGTGGACAGCGCTGGCGTCTTCCTGCCGCTTCAGGACGAGGTTTTTCCCGACGAGGACGATTTCGGCCGCATTTTTCGCAACAACGCCGTCATCTCCGCTCAGGGCATTCCGCAGTACGCCGCGATCATGGGCAATTGCGTCGCTGGAGGCGGCTATCTGCCCGTACTGTGCGACAAGCTGCTGATGACCGAAGGCAGTGGGCTGTATCTCGCCGGTCCGGCCCTGGTCAAGGCCGCCATCGGACAGACCGTCAGCCACGAGGAACTGGGTGGTGCCTGGATGCACGCGGCCATCAGCGGCACGATTGACTTCCGGGAACCGAACGACGAGGCGTGTCTGGATCGGCTCCGGCGGCTGATCGGGCTGCTGCCCCAGTCCCAGCGGGTGCCTCCGCCCGAAACCTGGTGCCGGGACGCCGAACCCCCATCCCGTCCCGCTTCCGATCTCGCTGGCTTCGTCGATCCCGAGGGCCGACGGGAATACGACCTGCGAGACGTTTTGCGGTGCCTGACCGACGGCGGGCAATTCGATGAGTACAAGGCGGACTACGGGCAAAGCCTGGTCTGTGCGTATGCCCGCATCGGCGGCATTCCCGTGGGCATCGTCGGCAATCAGCGGAAACGGTCCAAGCCAGCGCGGGGCCAGCTTCAGTACGGCGGCGTCATCTACGTGGACAGTGCCGACAAAGCCGCCCGGTTCGTCATGGACTGCAACCAGACGCGGATTCCCCTGGTGTTTCTTCAGGATGTCAACGGCTTCATGGTCGGTCGCGATTCCGAGCAGGAGGGCATCATCCGGGCCGGGGCGAAGCTGGTCAATGTCATCGCCAACAGCGTCGTTCCCAAGGTCACGGTGATTCTCGGCGGTTCGTTCGGAGCCGGAAACTACGCCCTGTGCGGCAAGGCCTTCGATCCGCGTTTCATCTTCGCCTGGCCGACGGCCCGTTACGCGGTCATGGGCGGTCAGCAGGCCGCTGGCACGCTCTTGGAAATCACCATTTCCGCCTTGCGTCGCCAGGGTCACGAACCGGACGCCGCGGAGCTGGCCGAATTGAAGGCCAAGGTCGAAGCCGCCTATGCCGAGCAGATGGACGTCCGCTACGCCGCCGCCCGGCTGTGGGTGGACAAGATCATCAAGCCGGAGCAAACACGGGACGCGTTACTGTTCGCCTTGCGCATGGCGACTCGTTACGATGATGGCCGACCGTTTCGCACCGGCGTTTTGCAGGTGTGACGCCGGAGGAATCTGGGGAAATTGGCCATGCCCGCTTCGATCCGCATCGGCAATGGCTGCGGCTTCTGGGGCGACAACCTCGACGCTCCGATTCTCCTCGCCTCCCAGGCTCACCTCGATTACCTGACGCTGGAGTACCTGGCCGAGTTGACCATGTCGATTCTGGCCGCGCAGAAGCAACGCGACCCGGAAGCCGGCTTCGCCACGGACTTCCTCGACGTGCTGCGGCGTCTGGTGCCGATCCTCCGGGATCAACCCCGCTTGCGGATCGTGACCAATGCCGGCGGAATGAATCCGTCGGCATGTGCTCGAAAGGCCCGCAAAATCCTCGACGACGCCGGCTTGTGCCAGCACAAGATCGGGATCGTCCTTGGCGACGACATCCGGGACGACCTTCCTCGTCTCATCGAGCAGGGCCACGACTTTCGCAACCTGGACATCGGCGAATCCTTGCGTGCCGTTCTGGATCGCGTCGTCAGTGCCAATGTCTATCTCGGCGCGGCTCCGATCGTCGAGGCCTTCAAACAAGGGGCCAGCATCGTCATCACGGGTCGAGTCGCCGATGCTTCGCTGACCGTGGCCCCGGCCGTGTTCGAGTTCGGCTGGTCGTGGGAAGATTGGGATCGGCTCGCCGCCGCTACCGTGGCTGGGCACCTGATCGAGTGCGGCGCTCAGGCCACGGGAGGCTTGTGGGTGAATTGGCGAGAGGCCCCGGATTTGGCCAACGTCGGCTATCCGTTCGTGGACATCGAACCCGACGGGCATTTCGTGATTTCCAAGCCTCTTGACAGTGGCGGACGGGTGAACCTCGAGACGGTCGCGGAGCAACTGCTCTACGAGGTGGGAGATCCGTCGGCCTATTTCACGCCGGATGTCGTCGCTGATTTCACTTCCGTTTCGCTCCGTGACCTCGGTTCGGATCGGGTCGAAATCCGCGGAGCACGCGGCAAGCCCGCTCCCCGGCAGTTGAAAGTCTCGGTTGCCTATCGCGATGGTTTTACCGCTTCCGGCATGCTGGCCGTGTTCGGGCCGGATGCCGCCGATAAAGCACGACGCTGCGGTGAGATGCTGCTGGAGCGGGTTCGCCGGGCCGGGTTGGGTCTGGAACATGCGAACGTGGAATGTCCAGGGTCGGGCGACGTGGTGCCTGGGGTCTTACCTCCCCCTTCCGGTCTGTGCGAAGTAATGCTGCGAGTCAGCGTCCGGGATTCCCGAAGAGAGGCCGTGGAGCGTTTTACCAAGGAATTCGCCCCCCTGGTGACATCCGGTCCTCCTGGCGTGACCGGTTACACCACCGGCCGGCCCCAGGTGCGCGAGGTCTTCGCTTACTGGCCGACCTTGATCGACCGGCATGTCGTCCTTCCGACCGTGGAATTGCTGTAACGGGAAGAGCGGATTCGCTACAGTAAACCCATCCCGCCAGCAAAATCGAAAAGCGGCAGGACTAGCGTTTTCCCGATCAAGGAAGGATGCCAAGCATGACCAAGAATCCCTACGACCCGTGTCCTTGCGGCAGCGGGAAGAAGTTCAAGTGGTGCTGCCAGGCGATCTCCGCCGACTTGCAACGGGTCACTGACCTGCTGGAAAGCCAGCAACAGGCAGCAGCGCTGAAACTTCTCGATGAACTTATTCAGAAATATCCCGACAATCCCACGGTCCTGGGTTACAAGGCCGGTATCCTTATAGATCTGGATCGCGTCGAGGAGGCCGAAGCGGCCCTCGACAAGGCCTTGGAAATCAATCCGAACTACGCTCGCGCTTACCTTATCCGCGGTACGATCCGCATGGACGAGAAAGAGACGGTCGGGGCTTTGCAACTTTATCGGCAGGCTGCCCGGCTTGCCCCTCCCACGGACCGGGAGTTGATGAACCTGATCTACCACAACATTTTCCTGACCGAGGTGCTTCAACGACGGCCTCTCGCCGCTTTGGCCGCCGCTGACATCGCCTTACGCTACGATCCCACGGACGACGAGCTTCGTGAGCGGCTCAAGCTTGTTTTCGAGTCGGAAAACTGCGAGTACCCCGCGGTGGCACGCCAGCTTCCCGCACTGCTCCCACCCCCGCCCTCATCCCCGCCGGATCGCCAGGAACGCTGGACCCAGGCGGCTTCCGCGGTCAAGGAAGGGAAGCTGGAATACGCCGTCCGGGAATTCGAGCAGTTGACCAGCGAGGCCCCCGAGGATGCCGCAGCGTGGTACAATCTCGGCCTGGCTCGTGCGTTCTTGGGTGAGAACCTGGCCGCGCTGGATGCCCTGGATCGCTACGTCGCTTTGGTACCCGATGACGACACTGCCGCGCGGGCCTGGAAACTGGCGGAGGTATTACGCTTCGGCGCGGGCATGGAAGCCGCGAGCGATTGGAACACCTGGACCGCAGTGTATAAGATTTCAGACACTGATGCGCTCATTGACCGGTTCCGTGAAGACCGTCGTTTCGTCCCCACGCGGAGGGACGAAGCTATGGTTCACGGCTTTATCGCTGACCGGCCGCTTGCCCCGGTCAACGAATCCACGCCGCTTTTTGAGTTGCCGAAGATCCTGGGTCTTTTCGGTTGGTTCCCTTCCGCTGACCTCATCGCTGTTCACGGCACCGACCTGGCACGTCATCAGGCATGCCTGAAGTTGTTCAAAGAAATCTGTAGCGGCTTGGTGACTGAACTCCAGGACAATTATCGGACCAGCACCTTTTCCGAGGGTGCCCAGCGTTGCTTGACTTATCTGACGGCTCATATCGCCTCGGCAGAACAGAAGGAACGCTTGAGCAAGGAGGCAGTGCGAACCTGGTTTGAATCGACGTGGATCCAGGAGCCGCTTCGGTCCCTGGACGGCGTCTCCCCCGTGGACGCCGCGGCCCATGGCGTGCTGCGCCGCAAGCTTCAAGGACTGATCGACTTCCTGGAGGAATTGCTGGCTGCCAACTTTCCCAACACGTACGACTTCGACCGGCTCCGGCATCAGCTTGGTTTGCCGACGCGCCGTCCCGTGCAGGAACCGACCCAGGGTCGCCGCGACATCGCCGCCATGAACGTCCAGGAACTCGCCGCTCTTCCTGTGGAAGAACTTTCCGAGACCGACCTGGCAACCGCCTTCCAGACCAGCCGGCGATTGGATGCTCAGGAGTTGGCGGGGAAATTCGCGGAGGCCCTGGTCAGCAGACCCGCAGGCGATCCGCCGACGGATCGGTTTCCGTATTACTCCCATCTCGTGCAGTTGGCCAGCGATCAGGAGGACTACGCCAAGGCGCGTGAATGGCTGGAAGCGGGCTTGCGCTACGACTGCGAACACAACCAGGGCCATCGGCGAAACGATTACGACCTGCGCCTGGCCCAGCTGTTCCTTCGGGCAGGAGACTTCGACGAGGCCCACGACACCTATCGCCGCCTCACCGAGCGGCTGCCCAGCGATCTGGATGTTCTTGGCCGAGCCGCCGAGGCCATGCTCCAGGCCCGCCGCCAGGCCCAGGCCGCTGATTTCGCCGAAAAAGGCCTCGGGGCCGCGCGGGCCAAGGGCGACCGAGACCGCGTCGCCTACTTCGAGGAATTGCTTTCCGCGGCCCGTAGCTAGTTCGCCGCAACCCGACCACCCGAGCGATTGGCATCACTCGCCCCAGGTGTTCGGGGAGCCGCGGTCGAGGTACGAATCGTCCACGGGATAGTTGGCGAACTGGATTGTGTAGTGGGCCTCGAACCACTTGCGGATGTCGTCCAGGAAGTCCGGCTCGTAGTTCGGGGCGACGTGCAGGGTGCGTCCGAAGACCTCCTGGCGGATTTCGCCGTCCTCGACGATCACTTCGCCATGCTTGATGACCCAGCGGGGAATGCTGAACATCCGGGTCAGGTCATCGTTGGGCTGGTAGATGCTGACGTCGCCGTCGGCTCCCACGCCGAGATGGCCCTTGTTGGGCAGACCCAGAATGCGAGCCGGAGCGGCACGGGTGATGATGGCGATTTCGAACAGGCTGTACTCCCGGTCCAGATCGGGAAGCGTGCTCCGTTGGAGTACCTTAGGATGGACCCGCTTCAAGATTTCCCGCCGGTAGTCCCGCCGCATCAAGAGATGGATGATCTCCGGGTAGGCGCGGAACGATCCGCCGTTGGGATGATCGGTACTCATGCAGATGCGCCACGGGTCGTTAGCGAGCAGATACCATTCGAGGCCGATGGCCCATTGGAGCGCGTGGACGAGACTTTTTTCCCGATAAGTGATCGGCACGATGCCGCAGCCGGTTTCCATCTCTGTGTCGGCGTTGAACCACTTCCTTCCCGTGACCTTGTGCAGGTAGTAGCCAAGCGGTCCATCCCCGGTCATGGACGTGGTTTCGCCGAAAAGTACCTGCCCGACGTCCACGGTCAAGTTCGGATGGGCGTTGACGTAGTCCACCAGTTCCCGGACCTTGGAACAGAACGGCTCCTCCTTGCCCGCCTGCGTGATTTCGTCGGTGGTGCCGCCGTAACTGTGGAACTGGATGTGCGTCAGATGGGCGCGACGGCCCTCGAGGGCCTTCATGGTTTCCAAAGTCGTCTGCCAGTTCCCGGGCAATCCGAGATTGTTGCAATGGATGTGAACCGGGTGTGGCAGGCGAAGGTCCATCGCCGTCTGGGCCAGCTCCTGAATGATCTGTCGCGGCGTGACGCCGAACTCGGGCACGGGATCGTCGAGGCTGTGGACGTTGCCCGCTTGTCGTTCTTTCCAGGTTTCGACGCCGCCCGGGTTGACGAGCTTGATGGCATAGGCCTTCGCAGCGCTGAGCAGCCAGGCGGCGAAAGCCCGGAGTCGTGCTTCGGCCCCGGGGCGGTCGTCCTTCATGGCCCGCAGTTGGCGCAGGACGTAGTGATTGTTGCCCATGAGGACGAAGAAGCCCTTGTCGATGACGGGGGTATCGTGGAATTCCTCATGGGCATGGCGAGCGCCCAAGGGAGGCACGGCGGCGTCAAAGGCGGTGGTATAGCCCATGCCGGCGTAGAGATAGCCCGTGGCGAAGGTGCTCGGCACGCTGCCCGTGGTGCCGCTGCGGGTCGAGCGGGTGCGACGGATCGGGGGAGCGGTCCGCTTGTCTTCGGGCCGCATTTTGCGGGCGGCGTTCACTTTCGGCCCGGCGATGTGGGCGTGGATGTCCACTCCACCCGGCATGACAACGCAGCCAGTGGCATCGATCCGTCGAGCCGACGACGGATCCGCGGGAGCATCGATGATCTTGCCGTTCTCGATCCAGATGTCCCGCACCTGGCCGTTGATCCCGTTGGCCGGGTCGTACACCGTGCCGTTGGCGATGTGCAGCAGCGTCATGCTGGCAGCATAGGCGGGAACCGACGGGCCGAAAAGGCTGAGTCAATTCGGCCTGAATCTGGTTGCAGATGGCTGGCGGGCCAAATATAGTCCTTCTCCGGGAAATCGAGATGTTCCAGTTTCCGCACAAGGAGCCTCATCATGGCGATGTACATCGGCGAAGCGTTGGTCGGGGAAGGCAACGAAGTGGCGCACATCGACCTGTTGATCGGACCCAAGGACGGGCCGGTGGGTCACGCTTTCGCTCAGGCCCTGGCGAATCAGAAGCAAGGATTCTCAAACCTGCTGGCGGTCCTGACGCCGAACCTCATCTGCAAACCGGCCACCGTGTTGATCACCAAGGTGACGATCAAGGGCGAAAAGCAGGCGGTGCAGATGTTCGGGCCGGCTCAGGCGGCCGTGGCCAAGGCCGTCGCCGACAGCGTCGCCGCCGGGGTCATTCCCCAGGACCAGGCCGATAATCTCGTCATTGTTTGTGGCGTGTTCATCCACTGGGAAGCCAAGGACGACCAGAAGATTCACGACTACAACTACGAGGCGACCAAGCTCGCCATCATCCGGGCCATGAAGGGCGAGCCGAAGATCGGTGAAATCCTCGCCAAGAAGGACACCGTCAAGCATCCGTTCTCCCCCAAGTGAGGCGCTTCCCCAGCGAATGCCGGCAACGGAGTCCGGACCGCAGGTCGTATCAGGCCATGCACAAGATTCTGATTCAGCTGGACACCGATCCGCACCCCAGCGTCTTTGACCGCGTCGTGGCCATCGACGCTGGGGTCGATCAGTTGTTCAGCTACGGTGGCATCAAGCCGGAACAGGTCCGCGATCTGATCCACGGGGCGATCTTCACCCGGGGGCCGAAAGACCTCAAGAACACGGCCGTGTTCATCGGCGGCAGCGACGTGGCCGCGGGAGAGCAGCTGTTGGCGGAAGCCCGGAAGCACCTGCTGCCACAGTTCAGGCTCTCCGTGTCGCTCATGCTCGACTCGAACGGGGCCAACACGACAGCGGCGGCAGCGGTGCGGGCTGCTGGTCGGCATCTCGACCTGGCCCAGACGAAAGCCCTCGTGCTGGGCGGAACAGGTCCGGTCGGGCAACGGGTCGTGCAGTTGCTGGCCCGGGCCGGCAGCCATGTTCGCGTCAGTTCCCGCCAGATCGAGCGGGCTGCTGCCGTCTGCGAGCGGATTCGCCGTGTCGTTCCCGAGGCCAGGTTGGAACCGGTGGCCGCCGCCGACACCGTCTCCGCAGCCGCTGATCGCCACCTCATCCTCTCCGCCGGAGCCGCCGGAGTGGTTCTGTTCCCCGCTTCCGCTCGGGCCTCCGCCAGCAATTTGAAAGTACTCATCGACCTCAACGCCGTTCCGCCACTGGGCATCGAAGGGATCGAGGTCAGCGACAAAGCCAAGGAACGCGATGGCGTCGTCTGCTACGGAGCCATCGGCGTCGGCGAGACCAAGATGAAGGTCCACAAGGAAGCGATCCGCCGCCTGTTCGAAAGCAACGACCGCGTTCTGGACGTTGCGGAAATCTATCAGATCGCCAGCGAACTGCCCTGAACGGCGTTCATGCCAACACCCGCAGTCGGCCTTCTTTATCAGCCTGCACGATGTCGCCACTTCCCACGTCTAAGACGGTGAGCCACTGCCCGCCGTAGCAATAGGTGTCAATGCACTTCAGGTAACCGAGATCGAGCACTTCGCCGTCTTTCTGGGACGTGTGGCCGACAATCGCAACTTTTCCAGAGTGATGCGGCCCGGGAATGTGCTGGCGGAGATTGATCCAACGCAGGTATTCCGGCGACTGCTCCTTCAAGGGCCGATCCGCTTCGTAATTGGCATGGACGAAGAAATGCTCCTGGGTTTCAAAGAGATCCCGGCAGTGAGCAAAAAACTCGAAATGCCGAGGCGGAATGGCAGACTTGAGGGCGTCCGGTTGCACCTGCTCGATGGCCAGACCGTACGACTGCACGGTTTCACTGCCACCCCAGGCCAGCCACAGCGGCACGGACATCTCCCCGGCACAGACTTGAAGCAGCATCTCCTCATGGTTGCCCAGCAGAGGTACCAGGCGTGTTTGGCGGGAGAGTTCGAGCAGCCGGTCCACCACGCCGCGGCTATCGGGACCCCGGTCGATGTAATCCCCGAGAAAAACGACCACATCTTCCCGTTGAGGCCGAACGACATCGAGCAGCGCATCGAGAGCGGCCAGGCAACCGTGAACGTCACCAAAGACCAGCAGCCTGCCGTTTGACGGGTTCGGGGCTTGGGATGAACCGAGGTTTTTCACGGAGTCATTGTGCGCGGTCGGAAAGCCCTGCGACAAGCTTGCTTCCTCACGCCTTGGACCAGACGGTGATGTATGACGGTTGGCCCAGCAAGCGGATGCGGAGCCGGTCCTGCCGCTTCCAGCGTACCAGCTTGGCCGCAGCCTCCAGAGCGGAGACATCGCTGACCAACAGCACGGCCTTGCCGTCGGGAACGAGAACGCGATCCATTTCCCGAACGATGGACCGATACAGGTCGGCGATTTCAAAGGGGTCGCCGAGCTGAATGCCGAAGGGCGGGTTGCAGGCGATGCGATCGATGCAAGCGTCTCGGATCGGCAGACGACGAGCGTCCCAGCGAGCCAGAAAGGCTTTGCCGACGTGTTTGAGATTCGCCAGTGCGGCCAGCAGGGCGGTGTAGTCCAGATCACCGCCGAGAACGAAGGCTCGCGGCTGGACGCTCAGGCGCTCGGCCAGAATCGTCCCGGTCCCGCACATGGGATCGAGCAGGCTGCCGTGGTAGGGAATGCGGGCCAGCCGGACCATGGCCGCCGCCACCACGGGCCGCAGCGAGGCCGGGAGGTGCTCCTGCTTGTACTCCCGATGCCGCATGGTTCGGTCCGACAGCCGCAGTCCGCACACCGCCGAGGAGCCGTCGATGGTCAGCCAGATTTCGTAGTCGGCGTTCTCGTCCACGAGCCACCAGGTTTCAGGCAACTTGCCCGCCAGTCCCTTGGCAAACGCCTTGGCGGCGTCGGCTCGCCGATAGCCATGCTCACCGCGCATCTGGGTGACGAGATGAACGGTCGGTCGGCCCTTGGGTCGGGGGCGAATCTTTTGCAGAAGGCGTAACGCCTCGGGCCAATCGGGTTCCCGCGCCGTCCAGCGTCGGATCAAGTCGAGATCCTCGGCCCGATAGGTGAGCCGATCCGTTCCCCACAGCAGCAGAAAGACATCCTCCACGGTCCGCAGCGACAACAGGTCACGGCTGATTTCTGGAGGCCGGAAGACAATCAAACCCGCAGCGACCCGTTTGATCTCGGCAGAAAGGGTTTCTTCGATTTCCTGGGCGGCGACGTGTTCCAGACCGGGAACGGTCAAGGCGTAGCAAGCTCCGAGGCGTCGCGGCTCAGCGGTCCGTCGTGCCATGTCGTTCTCATATGGCGCGGGAGAAGCCGGGCAACGGGGCACAACGAAACGGAATTGGATATGGTTGGAACACTTGGTTGCCGCCTGGGCACGTTCCCTTGGCCTTTTCGGATTGCATGGGGAGCATCTAGAATAGCCATTCGTCGGCCAAACCTGCGGCAGGGAAGCGGCGTAGTACAGGAGCCGAGGGGGAGGATTTCCCAAGGAGGCGGTCATGGACGGTCGCCGAGTGCGGATCACGGAACGGATCGCGTGCGGCCAGGATGAGCCCCTGGTGTGGATAGCCGGGCCGTGCGTCATCGAGTCCCGCGACCTGGTCCTTCGGGTCGCCGAGGTTCTCGCCGAGCTGGCTGAGCGAATGGGCTTGCCCTTGATTTTCAAGGCGTCCTTCGACAAGGCGAACCGCTCCTCGGCCAGGTCGTTTCGCGGACCGGGGCTGGACAGAGGATTGGCAATCCTGGAGGAGGTCAAACGACGAACGGGGCTGCCGTTGCTGACCGACATCCACGAGGCGCATCAGGCCGAGCCGGCCGCTGCCGTCTGCGACGTGCTGCAAATCCCCGCGTTCCTGGCCCGCCAGACGGACCTGATCTTCGCCGCCGGACGGACGGGCAAGGTGGTCAATGTCAAGAAAGGCCAGTTCATGGCCCCGTGGGAGATGCGGCAGGTCGTCGCAAAGCTGGCGGAGGTCGGCAACGAGCGGGTGCTGTTGACGGAGCGGGGGACGACGTTCGGCTACGGCAATTTGGTGGTGGACATGCGGTCGGTTCCGTGGATGCAGGACCTCGGCAAGCCGGTCATTTTCGACGCGACGCACAGCGTCCAGCTGCCGGGTGCGGCAGGGGATCGCAGCGGCGGGGACCGGCGGTTCGTGCCGTACCTGGCTCGGGCGGCGGTGGCGGCGGGATGCGATGGCCTGTTTCTGGAAGTCCATCCCAGGCCGGAGGAAGCCCTGAGCGATGGACCAAACATGGTTCCTCTGCATGAATTGCCGAAGCTGATCCGCAGCTGCCTGGCCATTCGCCGAGCCTTGAATGAAGCAGCCTGAGGACTGAACAACCTGAAGTCTCGCACGAGGGCATGCCATGAACCCGGGTCGTCGGGGGAGTGAATCGGTCGCAGGGGCTGAGAAGCGGTCTCGAAGCCTCGCACTGCCGGTACTGTATGGGCTGATGCTCCTGGTTCTCTTCCTCGTGGGATGCACTCGCGCCCCGGAAGGACCGAAAAACAACGCGGCCTTCCAGACGCCGCAAGAACTGCTGACCGCCGCTCTGGCTACGCTGCGGGTCGAGAACCCGACCCTGACGACCTACCGCAGCGCCATCCAGCAGTTCAACAGCTACCTCGACCAGCGGCCGGACATCCGCGACAAGATCGTTCTGTCCGACGACGACAAGAACGTGATTCGCGGCGAACTCGGCGTCGATCTGCGGGATCGCCGCGGCGCGGAACTGGAAAGCAAGTCCTTCACGCCGCTCGATGCCTTCCACATTGACGCCCGCCTGCTGTTCCGCGATGCCGTTCGCTCCTGGCAGTTGCTGCTTGGACCCGAGCCGGTGCGACCAGCGGAACGGGACCAGTATCGCAAGGAACTGGCAACCCTGCTGTTCGACTGGATGACCCGTCAGGTGCAATTGCAGCCGCGCATTCGCGGCATCGACGATCCGAGGGCGGTTGAGATCGTCCGTCGCTTCCGCCAGTTCGGCCCTGACCAGCTGGCTTTGATGGGCATTCGCGACGTCAACGATGCCTTGGGCCGCAATTTCTGGCCCGCCCACGAAGTCCTTCGCCGAGGCACCGGCGATGCGGAAGAGTGTGCTCGCATCCTGCTCGGCCTGTTCGAGCAGGCCCGCATTCCCGCCGGCATCGTCACCCGCACCATCGAAGTCCAGGACGGCGACAAGACCGAGAAGCGGGAGATTCTCTGGGTTGTCGGAGCCGTCATCGGCAACGACATCTACCTTTTCGATCCCTTGATGCGGAAACCGATCGCCGGCCCGGGGGGACAGGGCATCGCCACCCTGCGGCAGGCGCGCAGCGACCCCGCCATTCTTGAAGCCCACTACGCCGCCGTTCGCAACGATCCGGAAAAGCGGCGCTATCTGACGCAGTGCCAGTACGACTCCAGCCATCCGCTGATTACCACCGCGGAGATGATTCAGCAGTCTTCGCTGCTGCTGATGGCCGACCTGTCCGCCTTGGCCCCTCGCATGAAGCAGCTGGAGGGCTGGCTGGCCGACGACGGCAACAACGCGGTGCTGTTCGACGACATCGAAGAGCGGCTCAAAATCCTTCGGGGCATGAATCTGGGCGTCCATGTCGCTCCCTGGCGGACCCGCGGCGGCTATCCGACGACGGTGCTGGTACAGTTCGTCGAGGATCCCTTAAGCGACGTGCGGCGGACGGCCCTGCTCTCCCCCCGGTCGTTCTACTTCCCGGAGTGGGTTCACAAGATGGCTGAGGACATGCAGTCGCCGGAACGGACCCACGAAATCTTCAGCCGCTTCGACAACTTCATCCTCCGCATCCGGCTGGAACCAGGCAGTCCGCGTGACCTCCTGGTGCGCGGCCGACCCGAATTGGCAGTCGAAAAGATCGTCGCCTCGCAGTATGAGCTGGACAAGACGATGGAGGTCCTGCGCGACACGATGGACCCGGCCCGGATCAGCGCCTCGATGCGGGACAGGCTCGGTCCGGAAGCCGTGCGACTCGTGACCCGACTCAACGATCTCAAGGTGCAGGAACAAAAGGCCCCTGCCAATTCTGAGTTACAACGGCAATTGCGTGAGGAGATTCGCCTGGAGGAGAAACGGTTTGACGCCTTGTGGAAGGAAAACCGGGTCAACCTCGCTTTCCTGACTTTCGAGTGGGCCGAGCCCCTGGCTCGGGAACACCTCACCTATTTCATGGCTCTGGCCAAGCTCGAGCTGGCGGTGCGGGCGGATCTCCTGGCCGAACGCCGAGGACAGGCTGGGCCGGAACGGGTTCGGGATGCGCTGGTTCCGGCTCAGCGATGGCGGTCCGCGGAGGAATGGTTCGAGCGCTATTTGGCACTTGTCCTGCCTCAACCCCGCAGCGAATGGGCTGCTGCCGCCGAGCAGTTCCGCGCTTACTGCCGCCAAGCCCAGACGCGTCCCACGGCCGACGCCGCCCCCTGAGGCCTGAGCATGCGTGTCGTCGAACTGGTCGCCTGGCAGGTCCGCATCCCCTTGCGTCGGCCGATCCGCCACGCTTCCTACACACGCACTTGCAGTGACAACCTGGTGGTCGCTTGCCGCCTCGAAGATGGCACCCTGGGCTACGGCGAAGGCGTGCCGAGGGAATATGTCACCGGCGAGTCTATTGACGAAGCCCTGTCGCTGTTGCGGCAGACACCGTGGCCGGAATTGCTTGGCGATCCTCAGACGTTTGCCGATGCGGTCCAGGGGGCCGAACGGTTGCGTCTGCCCGGTACGGAATTTGACCCTCGGGGCTGTCGTGGAAATGCCGCCCGGTGTGCCGTCGAGTTGGCCCTGCTGGACGCCTACGGCAAGCATTTCGGCCGGCCGCTCTCGGCGGTGACGAAGCTGCTTGCGCCAGACCTGTACCAGCCCCGCAAGCGAGTCCGTTACAGCACGGCGATCACGTCGGCGGCCGGACTCAAAGCCAAGGCGGCAGCGATGCTGATGCGGCTGTACGGATTCCAACAGTGCAAGGTCAAAGTCGGGATCGCGGGGCAGAACGACGTCGAGCGGCTTCGCCACATCCGCCGGTGGATCGGGCCGAAGGTGGATCTCCGCGTGGATGCCAACGAAGCGTGGAAACCTGCTGAAGTCGTTCAGAGGATCCAGGAACTCGAACCGTTCGGCATCACGTCGGTGGAACAGCCGGTGGCCCACGAGGACGTCGCCTGCCTTCGGCAGGTCCGCTCAGTAATCAGAACACCGATCATGCTCGACGAATCGTTGTGCAGTTGGACGGATGCTCAGCGGGCCGTCGCCGAGCAGACCTGCGATCTGTTCAACCTGCGGCTGTCGAAATGCGGCGGATTCATTCCCTCGCTGCGGCTGGCTCAATTTGCCCGGCAACATGGGCTGGGGTATCAGCTCGGCTGCCAGGTCGGCGAGACGGCGTTATTGTCCGCGGCAGGTCGGCACTTCGCTTGCAGTGTGCGGGACATTCGTTATCTTGAGGGGTCGTACGACCGGCGTCTGGTTCGGGAAAATCTTAGTCAGAGGGACATCACGTTCGGCTACGGAGGCTTGGCCCCGGCGTTGACCGGGCCGGGGCTGGGAATTGCCCTGGACGAGTCGGCTCTGCATCGGGTGGCTGTTCGGAAGGAGGTGCTGCTTGGCTGAGGAGCATCTTCCGCTGCCCTGCTGGACAGCCAGCGACGGTTACGTCGCCTTTTACCGCCGTTACCTGCCCGAGAGTCCGCCCCGAGGCCACGTCGTTTGTCTGCACGGCATTCAGAGTCACGGTGGCTGGTACGAGTATTCCTCGCAGCGCCTGTGCCGGGCCGGATATGCGGTGTGGTACATGGACCGGCGCGGCTCCGGAGCCAACCTGGCCGAACGGGGCGACGCTCCAACCGTGCGTCGTCTGCTGCGGGACGTGGCCGAATTTGTGACCGGAGTCGTGCCCACGGATGCGGCTACGCCGGTCTTCCTCTGCGCCTGCTCCTGGGGAGGAAAACTGGCGACGGCGTTTTGTCGGGCCTACGCAAACAGCGTTGACGGGCTGATTCTGATCAGTCCCGGCTTCTTTCCCCGGGTCGGCTTGCCCTTCGGCAAACGTTTCCGGATCGCACTTGACCGCCTCATTGCCCCCCGCCGCAGATATCCCATTCCTTTGAACGATCCGGCCCTGTTCACGGCCACGCCGCGCTGGCGGGAGTACATCGGCAGCGATCCCCTGGCATTGCACGAGGCCACGGCCCGGTTTCTGTTCAACAGCACGGTGCTGGACATCTACCTGGCCGGCGCGCCGCGGTGGATTCGCGTCCCGACGCTGCTCCTTCTGGCAAACGAAGACCGCATCATCGATCCCCTTCGCACCCGCCGGTACGTCGAACGCTTCGCCTCTCGAGACAAGACCATCATCGAATACGAGGGTGCCCATCACACCCTGGAATTCGAGCCGGACCCCGACCGTTTCATCAACGACATGATCGCCTGGCTGCGGAAACACGAGCGCCTGGTGCTGCGGTCCGGGCAGACGGCGAAGGTTGAGGCGCCATCGGCTCCGGCCGTCGGCCTCAGCGTCTGTTGACCCTCCGAGCCTCGACTTTAAGCGGCCTCAGCCGGGCTACTCAGGCTGATTGGACGACGTATAATGTTGGCACAATCAAACGTCCAGGTTGCCATCAGGGAAGAGGATAATCAGCGCGGGAGGTTTCTTCAGTGCCTATTGAATTTGGAGACGTCAAAAAGGGTATGGTCATCGTCGGGCCGGACGACGGACAGTTGTATCAGGTGCTCGACCGCGACCTCAACACGCCGGGAAACTGGCGGGCCATTCTGCAATTGAAGCTCAAGAACCTGAAAACGGGGACGATCACCAATAACCGTGTCCGCCCGCAGGACAAGGTGGAGCTGGCGTTTTTGGACAAGCGGGAGATGGAGTACATCTACCAGGACGCCGGCGGCTACGTGTTCATGGACACGGAGACGTTCGACCAGGTGACGCTGCCCGCGGACATGGTTGGCGAGCTGATGCTGTACATGAAGCCGAACACGCGGGCTCATGTGGTCTTCTACGAAGGCAAAGCCCTCAGCCTGGAACTGCCGGCCTCGGTGGTGCTGCAAGTCACGGAGACGGAGCCGTCCATCAAGGGGGCGACGGCTGCCGCTCAGTACAAATCGGCGACGCTCGAAACCGGCCTCAAGATCCAGGTCCCGCCGTTCATCAATGTCGGCGAACTGGTCAAGGTGGACACGCGCACCGGAGAATATCTGGAGCGGGTCAAGGAGTAGCCAGCCGACTCCTCCGAGCTCCTGCCGGAGATGACGGCACTTCGCTTTGGAGATGGCTCTGCGTCCAGGCAGGAGGCCGCAACGACACCTGGCCCGGGGGAGATGCGGCGATGGGTCGGCTGCAACGCATCTACTACAACGCGATCTTCGGCGGTCTGGGCGGTCTGCTCGGCTGGCTGCTTTTCGGTCAGTTGGTGGACCCGGCCTGGGACTGGAGGACGCAGGCCCTCCTCGGTGGGCTGTTGATCGGTGCGGTGATCGGCTCCTTCGTGGTGAGCGTCGAGGCCCTTCTCGACCGCAGTCTGGTGCGGTATGCCCGGTATGCCGCCGTCGGGGTCCTGTTAGGAGGGATTGGCGGACTAATCGGCTTCTACGTCGGCGACTGGATCAACTACCTCATCGTCAGCACGGTCGGCAGCGGCGGGGTGACGCCGGCGGTGGCTCCGCTGATCGTGTTGGCCCGCGGCTTCGGCTGGATGCTGTTCGGGTTGGCCTTGGGCGTCGGCGAGGGCATTGCCGCCCGCTCGTCCCGCAAGATCAGTTATGGCGTGGTGGGCGGCTGTCTGGGCGGGTTCGTCGGCGGAGTCGTCTTCGCCATTCTGATGCTCATCTTGTCTCCGGGGGACAGCAGCTACGTTTGGGGCCAAGCCATCGGGTTGATTGTGCTGGGAGCGTGCATCGGCTCGTTCACGGCGGCGGTCGAAGAGTTGTTCAAACCGGCCGCGGTCAAGGTGCTGCGCGGCTGGCAGGAGGGACGGGAGTATCCCATCGTCAAGCCCGTGCAGGTGCTCGGCCGGGATGAGGGCGTGGACATCCTCCTGTTGCGGGACATGAGGGTGGAAAAAAGGCACGCCCAGATCCGCTGGGAAAACGGCCGATTTCTCCTTGTCAATACCAACGCTCCGGCGGCGGCGACGCTGGTGAACGAGGAGCCTGTCGCCGACGCGGTGGAACTTCACGATGGCGACCGCATCCAGTTGGGAAACATCGTCTTGAAGTTTCTCATGCGAGCGGCGAAACAAAAACCCGGACCCAGGAAATCCTCTGCGCCGCCGATTGCCCGAGCCGTCGGACCACGCAGCGGATAAAGGCTACTTCCAAAAGGATTTCCCACAGCGATCAACTTGGCCGCGGTTATGCCCACGCAAGTCTGTCCACGATGCCAGCGAATGAATCCTCCCGAGGCGAAGTACTGCTACTTCGACGGGACAGACATTCGGCTTGGACCGACGGCGGCCCTGAACAATGAACTGGGCCGGGAGTTCATCTTCCCCAGCGGTCGGCGGTGCAAGACCTACGATGACCTGCTTCGCGGCTGCTGCGCGGAGTGGGAAACCTCCCAGCGGCTTTTGCGAACCGGTGTGTTCAAGCGGTTTTTCGGCAGCCTGGGCCGGATGGACCTGGCGACCTTGGCAGACAAGCTGTCCAAGGAATCCGATGCCGACGCCGCCCTCGATGAGTTCCTCAGCAACTTACCCACGCGGGACGACCTCCGGCCCCGCCTCGAACTCAACTTTCGCCGTTTCAACCTGGGGAAGATCGCTCGGGGAGAAATCCTGCGAGTGACGCTGGCCGTCGCCAACGCAGGCAGTCGTCTGCTTCGCGGCACCGTATCGCTGGAGGATGAACCGTGGATCAGCTTCGGCCCCAATCAGCCGCGTAGTCTGACAATCCAGACCCCCAAGGAGCAACGGTTCGAGCTGGTGATCGATGCCGGCACCTTGATCGGCGGTCAGAAGTATCTGGCCAGGGTCCGGGTGGACACCAACGGCGGGGCGTTCGAGGTCCCGATTCAGTTCGAAGTCGCCGTCGTGCCTTTCGCCCACCCACCACTCGACGGCGCGATGTCGGCCCGAGACCTGGCCTACAAGATGAAGGACCATCCGCGGGAGGCGGTGCCCCTGCTTGAGAGCGGGGAAGTGGAGCGGTGGTTCACGGCTAATGGCTGGCGCTATCCGGTTCAGGGACCGACCGCCAAGGGCATTGGGGCAGTTCAGCAGTTCTTCGAGAGCCTGGGACTGTCCAAGCCGCCCCCTTTGACCCTGTCCGAAACGGAAGTGACGATTCCCTGTCAACGGGGAATCACGGCTGTGAGCCAGATCGAACTGCGAACGAATGCCAAGAAGTGGGTCTTTGCCCGAGCGGTCAGCGAGACGCCCTGGCTGGAACCCGTGGAAGCCGATTGGGCTGGTTCCCAGGGCGTGACAATCTCCTTCGCCGTCCATCCCGACAATTTGCCACTGAACACGGAGCACGTCGGACGCCTGGTTCTCTACGCCAACGGCGGCCAGAAGTTCGAGGTGGTGGTCAAAACGATTGTCACCGTTCCGCCCCGTCGCCTCGGTCATGATCTGGTCCGCGGGCTGGCCGTCGGTCTGCTGATCGCCGGATCGCTTCGGCTTCTCGGGGCGTTGCCGGACCTGGCGGTGCGGCCCCTGAGCCAATTCGGCGCATGGCTGACCTTCGCCGAGCCGCAGCAGCTTCAGGCGTATTATCGCATGATGACGCTGTCGCTTGGCTGGCTGGGCATCCTCGTCGGCGGCTATCTGATGGTCAAGCGAAGCGGTTGGCGGGACTTGCCCGCGGGTGTGGTCGCCGGAGCAGTCGGCGGATTGATCTTCAGCGCCAGCGTGGCCTGCATGGTCGTCGCCGGGGACACGCTGCTGCGGTATCTCGTCCCCTTCCCCATTCCCGGGTCGGCCATCGTCGGCTGGATGCTCGCCGGCATGGTCGTCGGCGCGGTGCTGGCCGTGCTCGGCGAATCCGGCAACAAACTCCTGGACCGTCTGGCCCGTCCGTTTGCCTGGTTTGCCGAACGTTTCGGAGGCCAGGAGTTTGCCTTCTTCCTCCGTGGCCATTGACCTAAGGTTGACACTTTCTTATCCGGCGAGCATTGCCGTCAGACGCCGCAAGGCGTCCAAGGCCCCGAGCGGGATCGCAACGTCGGCCCCGTCCGGCTCACGGGGGTTGATGCGGATCAAGCTCGCGCCCAGCATTTGGGTGACGGATTCGCTGAAGCGTCGGACGGTTGGCACAGCCTGACCGGCCCCGATTTCGACAACTGCCAGACGACGCCCTCGAATCTCGTCCAGCCAGCGTTCGAGTCTGCCTTCCTGCTCGGCGGTTCGCCGCTCGTCCCATTCCCAATCGCCAAACATCAAGACGTTGGGCCGGGCCAGGCCGCCGCACTGGGGGCACTTCGGCAGCGGCTCGACCGCACGCATGGTGGCCTC
>JANWWR010000185.1 GCA_025055835.1 Gemmatales bacterium
AGTCTCTCTCGAGATCCTCGTCACCGTGCGGAGAACCAGCCCATGACCGACGGCAAAGGCGACAAGATTCCCGAAGCGGTACGCAAGCGCGTCGAGCAACTGCGGGAAGAGATTCGCCATCACGATTACCTCTACTACGTCGAAGCCGCTCCGGTCATCAGCGACCTCGAGTACGACCGGCTCGTTCAGGAACTCAAAGACCTCGAAGCCAAGTACCCCGAACTGGTCACGCCCGACAGTCCGACGCAGCGGGTCGGCGGGCAGCCCCTGGAAGGCTTCCGCCCGGTCCGCCACGTCGTCCCCATGCTCAGCATCGACAACACCTACAGCGAGGCCGAACTGCGGGAATTCGATCACCGCGTCCGCAAGCTCCTCGCAGGCGAACGCCCCGAGTATGTCGTCGAGCAGAAGGTGGACGGCGTCTCCGTCGCCCTGGTGTACGAGAAGGGCAGGCTGGTCCTGGGGGCGACCCGCGGCGACGGCATCACCGGCGACGACATCACCGCCAACGTCCGCACCATCCGGGACGTGCCCCTGCGTCTGCACGGCAAGCCGGAAGAGATCCCCGACGTCCTCGAGGTCCGCGGCGAGGTGTACATGACCAACGCCGAACTTTCGCGGATCAACAAGATTCTCGCGGAGCGCGGCGAACGGCTGCTCATGAACCCTCGCAACGCCACGGCGGGGACGCTCAAGCTGCTCGATCCCCGGCAATGTGCCGAGCGTCGGCTGCGGTTTTTCGGGCACAGCGAGGGACGTCTCGACGGCCTGGAGGTCAGGACGCATCTCGATTTTCTCCACGTCATTCGCCGCCTGGGCATCCCGGCCGTGCCCCACAGCGGACGGCTGAAGACCATTGACGAAGTGGTGGCGTACTGCAACGAGCAGTTCGAGGAACGGCACGCCCTGGAGTACGAAACCGACGGCATGGTCGTGAAGGTGGACGACTTCGCCCAGCGGGAAAAGCTCGGAAGCACCAGCAAGGCCCCGCGCTGGGTCATCGCCTTCAAGGTCGAACTGTGGCAGGCCGAAACCGTGCTCAAGAACATCGTCGTCCAGGTGGGCAAGACCGGCGTGCTGACGCCCGTCGGCGAACTGGAGCCGGTCCTCATCGCCGGAACCAACGTCAGCCGGGTCAGCCTGCACAACGCCGAGGAGATCGCCCGCAAGGACATCCGCATCGGCGACACCGTGGTGGTTGAGAAAGCGGGCAAGATCATTCCCCATGTCGTCCGGGTGGTGCTCGAAAAGCGGACCGGCAAGGAACGGCGCTTCCATTTCCCGAAGCACTGTCCGGCCTGCGGGAGCGAGGTGGTCAAGGACGAAGGCGGCGTCTTCATCCGCTGCGTCAATCCGGACTGCCCGGCCCAGTTGAAGGAACGGCTGCGGTTCTTCGCCTCGCGGTCGGCGATGGACATCGCGGGACTGGGACCGGCCCTCATTGACCAGCTCGTGGACAAGGGCCTGGTGAAGTCCATTCCGGACCTGTACCACCTCAAGCTCGAAGACCTCATCGAACTGGAGCGGATGGGCAAGAAGTCCGCCGAGAAGCTGCTGGCCGCCATCGAAGAGAGCAAGAACCGGGGCCTGGCCCGGGTGTTGACCGGCCTGGCGATTCGGCACGTCGGCGAGCGGACTGCCCAGCTGCTGGCCGAGGAGTTCGGCTCGGTAGATGCCCTCCTGGAAGCGGACGAAGGCCGACTCGCCCAGGTCGAAGGCATCGGCGACATCGTCGCCGCCAGCATCCGGCAATTCTTCCACAGCGCTTCGGGGCGCAAGCTCATCGAGGCGTTGCGCAAGGCCGGCGTGAAGATGACCGAGGAGGCCGCCGCCCGGCGGATGCCAAGCGACGAATTGCCCCTGGCCGGCAAAACCATCGTCGTCACCGGCACGCTCGAACACTTCGACCGCAAGGGAATCGAAGACCTGATCCACCGCCTGGGCGGCAAGCCGTCCAGCAGCGTGTCGAAGAACACGGATTTCGTCCTGGTCGGCGACAATCCGGGCAGCAAGCTGGACAAAGCGAAGGCCCTCGGCATTCCCATCCTCACCGAGCCGGAGTTTCTCAAACTCATCAAGCGTTCAAGTTGACCAGACTGGTCGGCGGAGGGATCAAAGCCCGCCGCGGACATGGCATTCGACCTGGTGCTTCTGGATCAGGGCGTCGAGGTCGGAGCGCAACATTTTCCACTGGTCCGGGGTGGGTCGGAGGATCACCTCGATGGCCGGTTTTTCCTGCGGAAGCGACTCCAGAGGGGTCAGCGGTTCGCGCAACAAATTCAGATCGCCGGGGGTGAAGCCGGCATCGGCCAGTTTGACCGTCGGCGACGCCTCCAACTGCTCCAGAACCTCCCGCAGCCGCGCAACATTCCAGTCCGATTGGGCGGCCCGGTTGTTGAGCATGAGATTCAAGGCCCGTTCGCGGTCGGGGTCGAGATCCACCACGGAAACGGGCACCTGCCGCCAGCCCAGTTCGCGCAAGATTTTCAAGCGCTGGTGGCCGCCGACGACATGGCCCGTGCGCCGGTTCCAGACCAGCGGCTCGACCAAGCCGAATCGCCGTAAACTGCGGCGCAGCTTGCGGTAACGCGGATCGTCAGGCTCCAGGTCCTGGCGCGGATTGTAGGGTGCGGGGCGCAACATCTCCACCGGCAGCCATTCGATCTGGAGGTGCGGTTCGTTCGCCGTAAGCTCTTGCCTGGGAGATAGTTGCTCCAGGCGGTCGGGTGAGGTCGGGTGCATGGTCGGCTCCTTTCGCGCAACGTTTTTTCCGACATGGAGGAGTTCAGGGAAGCTCGGACGGGTCGGGTGGCGGGCCGTCGTCGGGATGCCACAGGTTGTAGCCGAGCATGGCCCGGATGCACAGCACGGCCAGCTTTTCCCGGCTGCCGGCGGGGGCGCGGGTGGGGTAGGGCGGCAGCGGCGGATTGCAGAAGCGGTCGGGAATGCCTTTTGGAACGAAGCGGCGGGGATAACGGTTGCGGATTTCCAGGTTGCGATAACAGCCCCAGCACAGGCCCCGGGGCCGACCGGCCGGGCATTTGTGACAATGCTGGCAAAGGGCGCGCACTTTCCCTTGCATGGGCGACTCCGACTCGAAAAGAGGCCTTGTGATGCGTTGTGCCGTCTAGTGTATTCAAATGTACACTATGGCGTCAACCTCGATTGGTGGACCGTGGGAACGCCGACGATGATTCCTTCGCCGACCAGCATCTATTCCCATCCGGCCTACTGGGACTTGCTTTTCCGGGATGAGACCCGACGGGAGGCGGAGTTTTTCGAGGCGGCGTTTCGGCGGTATGTGCCATTTGCCGTGCGGCAGCTGCTGGAGCCGGGCTGCGGCAGCGGGCGGCTGGTTGTCGAAATGGCCCGCCGGGGCTATCGGGTCCTCGGCTTCGACCGCAATCGCCAAGCCCTGGAGTATCTGCGAAGCAAGCTGCGTCGTCGTCGGCTGGCCGCTCATGTCCAGGTCTTCGAGGCCGACTTGGCCGAGTTCCGACTCGACCAGCCCGTGGATGCCGCCTTCTGCACCTTCAACACCTTTCGCCATCTGCTCGACGAGGCCTCGGCCCGTCGGCATCTGGAGAGCGTGGCGAAGGCGGTTCAGCCCGGGGGAATCTACATTCTCGGTTTGCATCTGCTGCCCGCGGATGTTTCCGAGCACAGCGAGGAACGCTGGCAGGCCCGGCACGGTCGGCTTTCGCTCCATGCCACGCTGCGGGTCGTGGCCTTCGATCGGAGAAAGCGGCAGGAGCGGTTGCGGCTGGTCGTCCGAGTTGGGACTCCCCGGCGGACGATTCGCCTCGTGGACGTATGGCCGATGCGGATCTACACGCCGAGCCAGATGCGTCGGCTTTTGGCCCGGGTTCCGGCCTGGGAGTTAGTGGACGTGTTTGACTTCTGGTACGAGATGGACCGGCCGAGGGGGCTTGATGAGGAAATGGTGGACACGGTGCTGATTTTGCGTCGGCGGTAAGCAGCCGGAGCCGATTCGGCATCGCTGCGCGCCGAATTGCGTGCCGCGTCCTCGACCGCTCTGCGGAGGTGTTCCTCATGCACTTGTCGGTAGTGCGCCACGCCGCACTGTTCGCCATGGCCGAGCCTTGGCACGCACTCCGCAAAACCGCGGAACTAGGCATCTCAAATAGGGATGCGTACAAGCCCAAAAATGCCCGGTACGAGAACGCCTTCAGTGAACGATTAGGGCACCAAGCAGCTTCCTGGTGTTTCAAAATGGAAACATTGGGCTGAATACACTGTTCTCGTACAGAAACAACGAGTACCTGCCTTAGCCCGTCCGCAGGCTGAAAACCTGTCATTTCTTACGATACATTTCTAAAAAACTGGGGGGAGCTTTGGGAAATCTCTGGCGTCAGCGAAGAACACTGTTTGGATGGCGCGAAACTTGCT